>CANQUH010000095.1 GCA_947626965.1 uncultured Lachnospiraceae bacterium | reverse complement strand
AGCCAGCCGCAGCTGTATCAGTTTGTAAAAGAGGACTGTCCTGAAATTTATGAGAAGATTAAAGAGAAAGTGAAAGAGGGAAGATGGGAAGTGGAAGGCGCCATGTGGCTGGAAGCTGACTGCAATCTTATTTCCGGTGAAAGTCTGATACGCCAGATACTGCATGGGAAACGCTTTATGAAAGAAGAATTCCATGTGGATTCTAAAGTATTGTGGCTTCCGGATGTGTTTGGCTATTCTGCCGCGCTCCCGCAGATCCTGAAAAAAACAGGAGTGGAGACATTTGTCACAAGCAAAATTCACTGGAATGAGACGAACCATTTTCCGTATGACACATTTCTCTGGAAAGGGATTGACGGGACAGAAGTATTTACGCAGTTTATCACGGGCGGAGATGAAAAGGCAGGTCTGAATGACGGTACTGCGTTTTCTTCGTATAACGCGCAGATTCTTCCGATCTCCATGGCAAAAGGATGGGAAATATACCAGCAGAAAAATATAAATAATGAAATTCTTGTGAGCTTTGGGTATGGCGACGGAGGCGGCGGAGTTACGCGCGAGATGCTGGAGATGCACAGAAGAATGCGGCACGGCATTCCCGGGATTCCGAAGACAAGGATTACCACGATTACGGATACGCTCAAGAGAATCAGGAAAAATACAGAAGGGAAAAAGATTCCCAAGTGGTCCGGCGAGTTGTACCTTGAACTTCACAGAGGCACCTATACGTCTATGGCGAGAAATAAACGCTATAACAGACGTGCTGAATTTATGCTTCAGCAGGTAGAGGCGGCTTCTGTTACAGACAAGGTTCTTCTGCATGGAGAGTATCCGGGGAAAGAGCTGTATGCAGACTGGACGACAGTATTGCTGAACCAGTTTCATGATATTATTCCGGGTTCATCCATTTTTGAAGTTTATGAGGAATCGCAGAAGCAGTACCTGGAGCTGCTGGAGAAAAACGGCAGACGTCTGACGGAGACTGTCAGTCATCTTGCGGGGCAGACGGAACAGAAAGGCGTTTTTGTCTATAATCCGATGGGAATCGTAAGAGATGGTATTGTTTCGCTGGAAGGCCGCAAATACTATGTAAAAGATGTCCCTTCTTTTGGATGGAAAGTCATACAGGACAGCGAAAGGTCCGGAAACAGCCTGTCTGTCAGCAATACCTGTATGGAAAATGATTTTTTCTGTATTCGGATGGATGATACCGGGGCGCTGCTGTCAATTTATGATAAAAGAAATGACCGTGAGGTTCTGAATGGAAGAGCGAATGTTCTGGAAGCATATGACGATCACCCGAAGGACTGGGACAACTGGGAACTCAGCAATTATTACCGTGAATCCATGTGGGAGATCGATGATGTTTCAGAGATTGGCACGGAGATTGACGAGATGACAGCTTCGGTAAAAATCAGGCGCAGATTCCAGAATTCCCTGATCATCCAGAAGATTATCATTTACAGAGATATGCCGAGGATAGATTTTGAAATAGAAGCAGACTGGCAGGAACATCATGTTTTTGTCAAGACAGCTTTCCCGGTTGACATTGTATCGGATAAAGCCTCTTATGAAATCCAGTACGGCGCAATCGAAAGACCAGCACATACGAATACGACGTGGGATGCCGCAAAATTCGAAGTATGTGCGCAGAAATGGGCGGATTATGCAGAGTATGGCTATGGTGTGGCATTGATGAATGACTGTAAATATGGGCATGATATTCATGACGGCGTTATGCGGCTCTCCCTGATAAAGTGTGGCACATATCCAAATCCGATGGCTGATAACGGATATCATTATGCCAGATACTCCCTTATGCCGCATGCGGGAAGCTGGCAGGAGGCCCAGGTGGCAAATGCGGCGTATGCTTTTAATTGTCCGCTGACTGCGGCGAGGGCGGCAGGTCAGGGAAATCTGGCATCTGAATACAGCTTTGCAGGTACGGACTGTCCAAACGTGATTCTGACTGTTGTAAAAGAAGCCTGTGACGATGAAGCGATTATAATCCGCGCATACGAAGCCAGCGGAAAAAGAACAAAAGCGAGGTTTACGCTGGGATTTGTCCCGGCTCGGATTCAAGAGGTAAACATGCTTGAAACGGAAGAGATCGGGAAGCCGGAACAATTCGGAAATACGTTTGAAACGTTGTTTCATCCATACGAAATAAAAACATTCCGCGTATTAACATCTGCCGGAGATAAGTAAACATCCGGAGAGATGCGAATGATCCCTTTGCACATGCACATGAATTGTCATTATAAATAAATCTCTATATTTCCTTAATATTTTCTCAGGATTTAAACAACAGAATGTTAAAGTACGGGCAGCTCCTGTTCAGTAGAATAATAATTGCTGAGCAGGATTCTTTTTTTATGCGCAGGCCCGTGCGAGGGAACCAGCTGCTGGCACAGCACCCGGGCCGCGCAGGCGAGCATGAGAAAAAAACGTCTCCTGCTCGATCCGATCACAGGCCGTGCGAGGAAACCAGTTGCTGGCACAGCACACGAGCCGCACGGTGGGAAGGAAAAACTGCATCCTGTTTTGATTCACAGGAAATTTTGCGGGAAAAGGGATGGTGAGTTTTATGCAGGGTTGGGAATATGGACAGAAGAGGAATTACAGGGGAAACAGTGTCAGTCGGGACGACCGCGCCGGAATTCAGAATCGAAGATATCCGTCCGGGCAGACCCGAATCCCGCGGCAGGATCTGCGGACGGATCCGGTCGGAAGGGAACGCCGGTATAAGAGAAGAAGGAGACAGCGGAGAAGACGAAGGATTTTCATGATTGTAGCTGTCTCTCTTTTCCTTCTGGGCGGCAGAATGCTTTTTTCTTTCTTGCTGGATCAGCTGTTGTATGCCGGTCCCGTGATAGAAGAAGCAGGCAGAGGAGAACAGGATTCTTTTTCTGTGAACCAGCTGCCTGACGGATTTTCTGCGGCAGAAGATGTGGATGAGGGAAATCTGAATGGGAATGTTCCGGATATCCGGGCGGATCTGTCACATCTTCACAGCCGTTATGCGATTCTGACTGATCTTGAGTCGGGGGCTTCCCTGTCGGGATATAACGCGCAGAAGAGAATCTATCCTGCATCTCTCACGAAGATCATGACGGCTGTCCTGGCGGTGGAGAATACAGGGGACATAGAGGAAGTGATCATGGTTCCCGGGGATTTTTTTCCGGAACTGTATGCGGAGGATGCGTCTATGGCGGGTTTTCTTCCGGGAGAGCGGGCGCGGCTGCGGGATCTGCTGTACGGAATTCTCCTGCCGTCCGGAGCGGAATGCTGTATGACATTCGCGTACCGGATTGCCGGAACGGAAGAAGCGTTTGTGGAGATGATGAACCGGAAAGCGGAAGAACTGGGACTTGATAATACGCATTTCTGCAATGCGACAGGACTGCATGATCCGGATCATTATTCCACGGTGGAGGATCTTGCGGTTCTGCTGCGGTATGCTCTGCAAAGTGAAACCTTCAGGGAAGCATTTACAGGCAGCCGGTACAGTACGCTTCCCTCGGAGCAGCATCCGGACGGATTTACTTTTGTCAGTACGATGTTCCAGTACATGGACAGCGTGGAAGTTCCCGGAGGAAGGATTCTGGGAGGAAAGACCGGGTATACCGAGGAGGCGGGGCAGTGTCTGGCAAGCCTGGCGGAAGTGAACGGCAGAGAATATATTCTGGTGACCGCGCAGGCGCCGGGATCGCACACGACCGAACAGTTTCATATTCTGGACGCGGTGGATGTGTACAGCCAGATCGGGGAGCAGGGCACGGGGAATTTCGGATGAAGGACATCGTCTGGTATGGGAAGAAACATTTGCTGACAGAGTTGAAATATGCCATTGTGAAATTATGGATTAAGGGAAGGATAACAGATATGAATTGTGAGGAAGCAAAAAACCAGGAAAATACAGTGAAGTTTACCATGAGAGAAAAGAAAACGACAGGGAGAAGGACGATCGCCGTATTTTTCGGCGGGAATGTCGTTTGAGAAAGTGGTGGAAACCCTGCTTGGGATGGAATAAAGATTTTGATGAAATTCAAAACTCGCTTGCGAATTTCGCGCGTGGGATTCGGGTCTGCGTCAGCAGACATTTTCGGTTCCGAATTCCTGCGCATTCTCGCGGAGTGTATATACTTTGGAAAATACAAAATGGAGGAAAACCAGATGTGGGAAGAAAACAGGAGGGACAGACAACCCGATCGTGATTACCGGCATTCGTCTCCAGGAGAGAGTGTGCGCAGGAGACAGGAAGAGAATCAGTACAGACTGCGGCGTCAATGTGTTATGCTTGGCACGGCTGCGGCTATACTCTTCATTTTTCTGCTGATACAGAGGATCATGGAAAAAAGTATTTCTTATGGAGAAACAGCAAAGAGAGAAGTTGTGACAGCGGGAAAAAACATCAGCAGAAAAACTTTGTCTTCCTCTGAAAACCAAGACAATGGAGAAGCACTGACTTCGTCCGGAAGCAGTGAGACAGAACGGACAGATCTTCTGATACTGGTGAACAAGGATCATGCAGTTCCCGAGGATTACATAGTAAATGAGCACTGGCTTGAAAACAGGAGAGTGTCTGTGGCGGATGAGATGTATGATGCGCTGAGTGCCATGCTTACCGCGGGTTCGGAAGAAGGAAAAAAGTTTGTCGTGGCTTCCGGTTACCGAAGTGCCGAAATTCAGCAGCAGCTTCTGGATGAGGATATCGCACACGATATGCGGGAATATGGAATGACCTGGCAGGAAGCGTATGATCTGGAATCTCTGGAAACGATGCCGGCGGGACACAGCGAGCATGAGACCGGGCTGGCGGTGGATGTGGTATCGTTCGATTATCAGGTACTGGATGACAGACAGGAATATACAGAAGAAAGTATATGGCTCCGTGAACACTGTCAGGATTATGGATTTATTCTGCGCTATCCGAAGGATAAGGAGGATGTGACAGGGATCAGTTATGAGCCATGGCATTTTCGTTATGTTGGAGCAGAGGCGGCAAAGGAAATCATGGAGCGTGGGATTACGCTGGAAGAATATCTCGCTTTGTAAAATGGGAGAGGAGATTGCCATAAAAGAGGGGAGACATGGAAATGACACGGATTAAATTAACGAAAAAAGATACGGTACATGGAAATCTGATTTTAGTAAATTCTCAGTTTCCGCTCGCCCGGCTTTTTGATTTAAAAAAGATGGTTTCGGTGACGGGTGGAACGCCGGATATACGGATGGAGGAAACAGCCGCGAACTTATTGCTGGATTTGCTGGAATGTACGCATTGCAGGGACGAAATTACAGTGGTCAGCGGCTTTCGGACACAGGAAGAACAGGAATCGATATGGAAGGACACCTTGAAGAAGAAAGGCCTCGTTTTCACGAGAAAATTTGTGGCGGTGCCAGGATGCAGTGAGCATGAGACGGGGCTGGCGGTCGACCTTGCGGAAAAGAACAAACCGGTCGATCTGGTCTGTCCGTCTTTTCCGTATAACGGAATCTTTCAGACGTTTCGGAATGCGGCGCCGCGTTACGGTTTCGTAGAACGATATCCTGCCGGAAAAGAGGATATTACCGGGATCGGAGCGGAACCCTGGCATTTCCGCTATGTAGGATATCCACATTCGATTATCATGGAAAACAGGCACATGGTGCTGGAGGAATACGTTTTGTTTTTGAAAGAACATACGGACTTTGGAAATCCTTATATTTATCGAACTTCCGGAGCTGACATTGAAATATCCTATATACCAGTTGCGGATGATTACCCGATGATTTTAGCTGTACCGGACGATGCTTCATATATGATTTCAGGTACGAATGAAGGCGGAATTATACTGAGCATCTGGGGAGAGGGGAGAAAAGGCTATGAAGAAGACTTACGCGGGGATTGATTATTTCCGTCTGGCAGCGGCCTTTATGGTGATCGGGATCCACATTGGTCCGTTCTCTGTATGGAATGAGGATCTGGATTATCTGATTACTTACTGTGCGGGAAGGGTCGCAGTGCCGTTTTTTCTTATGACGACAGGATACTTTGTGCTGGCGCCCTGTGTGAAGAGCGGATTTCGGAAGAAACAGGCCCTGCACAGGTATCTTGTGAAAAATGTGACTTTATATCTGGCAGCGACGCTTTTCTATGCGCCGCTTATTCTGTACGCGGGGAATCTGCCGCATAGTATACCAGATTTTTTCAAAAATGTATTGTTTGACGGAACATTCTACCACTTATGGTATTTTCCGGCCGCGATGACCGGCTGCATACTGCTTATGTTCCTGCTGCGAAAATCCGTGCGGACAGCGATTATTTTTTCAATAACAGCCTATGTTGCCGGTCTGCTGGGCGACAGCTATTATGGACTGACAGAACAGGTTCCTTTTCTTGACTGGATTTACAGCGGGATTTTTAGTATCAGCAGCTATACGCGGAATGGAATTTTTTATGCGCCGGTTTTTCTTCTGATGGGGATGACGGCCGCTTTCCCGGATGAGAGATATCCGGAGAACGGCAGGGGACAGTCAGGTCAAGGTATCGATCCATATAAAAGACGGAATCTTTTGTGCCTGGAGAACAGCAGAGAACAATTGTACTGCGAAAGCTCATTGCCGGTTATAAACCGCAGAGTGAGCGGAAGCAGATGCATGACAGGCCTGATCATATCTTTTACGGGCATGCTTATGGAGGGATACATCACATATCGTCTGCATCTGCAGAGACACAACAGCATGTACCTGATGCTGCTTCCCGTGATGTATTTTCTGTTTCAGATTTTGCTTACAATGCCGGGAAAAGCTCCGGGATGGATCAGGAACAGTTCCATGCTGCTTTACATTCTGCATCCAACTGTGATTGTCCTGCTGCGCGGATTTGCGAAAATCGTGGGGCTTACAGAGCTGCTGACAGAAAATACGTTTGTGCAGTACCTGGCCGTCTGTGCGCTGTCTCTGGCATTTGCGGCGAAGATTCATTGTCCGCGGAAATAAAACAGACGGGCCGGCTGAATACCTGCCCGTCTGCCGTGGTTCCTCTACATTTTTGAAGTCCGATGCATCGGAACTTTATCCGCTCCGATAGCTGCCAGATTCTCATGAACCCCGCGCCCGTCGGCTTGGCCAATCATGGCGTCGCGGGTCTTTTTTGCCGCATTTTCCGCCATGTTTCTGCTGGGACCGCCCACGCAGCCGCCCACGCAGGACATGCCTTCCACAAAGTCTTCCTTCAGCTTTCCTGCCTTCATCAGGAGAAGCGCTTTTCTGCACTCTGAGGCTCCGTTGCACCGGAGGACATTGGGCTCGATTTCTTCTCCCATCTCTTCGAAGCATTTGAGAACGGCAGATGTCACGCCGCCGCTGTTGCCAAAACGCTTTCCGTATACAGAGCTTTCCTGATAAGTATTATCTTCCGGCTCCAGCTCGATGTCTTTGGCGTACATCATGGAACGAATCTCGCCGTAAGTCATCACGTAGTCCGCGTTTCCCTCGATGGAGCGGTCCTGAATCTCGCTTTTCTTGGCCGTGCAGGGACCGATAAACACGGTGACTGTCTCCGGATCCTGCATTTTCAGGAAACGGGACACCGCGCACATGGGTGAAACAGTGGTGGACATGTTTTCCAGAAGCTGCGGAAAATGAAGCCGGATCATGTTCACAAATGCCGGGCAGCAGGATGTTGTCATCTTTTTGCCTTCTTTGTAGGCTTCCGCCCATTCTTCCGCTTCAGCAGCGGCAGTCATGTCGCCGCCCAGTCCTACCTCGACCATATCCGCGAAACCGGTCTTTTTGAGAGCGGTTCTCCAGCTGGCCATGGTAATGCCTGCACCGAACTGTCCTTCTGTGGCGGGGGCAGTCATGGCTACCACTTTCTTTCCGGCACGGATCTCATTGATCACGGACACAATGGATGATTTGGGTGCGATCGCTCCGAAAGGACATCTGGAAATACAATTTCCGCAGGCGATACACTTTTCTTCATTAATGATGCAGACACCGTACTCATCATAGGCGATGGCGTCCGCCGGGCAGGCTTTCTTACAAGGTCTCTCCAGATGAGCGATAGCGCTGTAAGGGCATGCCTGAGCACATTTTCCGCACTCTTTGCATTTCATTGGATCAATATACGCGCGGACATCTCCCATGGAGATCGCTCCGAAATTGCAGGCGCTCTGACAGGCTTTTCCCATGCATTTGCGGCAATTGTCCGTTACAAGGTAGGAGGCGATAGGGCACTCCTCGCAGGCGGCGTTGATTACCTGAATCACATTATCAGAGTCATTGCCGGTGGGACATTTGCCCTCTGCGAGACGGACTCTCTGACGGATGATCTCTCTTTCCTTGTAAATACAGCAGCGGAATTTTGCCTGCGGACCGGGTATGATCCGAAATGGGATCTCATCCCGTTTTTCTTCCAGTTCTCCGGCCCAGGCAAGCCTGGCGGTTTCGTACATCACCTGATGTCTGATACTGTTGACAGCGGTTTCATTTGTCTGCATATGTTTTCCTCCTGATACAGTTTTCTGCGTATTGTGATATTTCTCCGGGATTTCTGCACATCGTGTTCCCCAGTTTTCTTAAAAAAAGAATTCAATGGCAGTTTTTTGCATTCGTACGGTATTCTCTCATATCTGCCTGCTTTTGTCAAACATATGCAGAGTATTGTATAGATATCATCTTTTTTTGCTGAACAAATCCTGCAGGAGGGATACCATCTTGTCCAGATCGATGGGTTTGGCCAGATGACCGTTCATGCCTGCTTCCAGGGCCTGTTCCCGGTCTTCCTCAAAAGCATTGGCGGTCATCGCGATAATAGGCAGGTTTGCCAGGGCCGGATTCTCCATGGCGCGAATGATGCGGGTGGCAGCGTAGCCGTCCATAACAGGCATCTGAATGTCCATCAGAACCAGGTCGTAGTATCCCGGCTCGGACTGGCGGATCATATCGCAGGCCTGCTGGCCGTTCTCGGCACACTCTATCAAAAAGCCTGCTTCCTCCAGAATTTCGGCGGCGATTTCCCGGTTGAGTTCATTGTCCTCCGTTATGAGGATGCGCTTGCCCGCAAATTCATCTTCCTGGGGGAGCGAGTTCTCCTTTATGGATGCTTCTTCCACAACCCGGCCCAGACTGCGTTCCAGAGTGTGATGAAGATCAGAGGCAAAGAGGGGCTTGCTGATGAATCCGGTGACTCCTGCCTGCCGGGCTTCGTGTTCGATATCCGACCAGTCATAGGCGGACATGAGGATGATGGGGGAGTCCGCTCCGACGATCCGGCGGATCTCCCGGACAGTCTCTATACCGCTTAGTTCGGGCATGGACCAGTCCACAATGTAAACCTCGAAGGGATCGGCAAGCTCCACAGCCTCAGTGGTGCGTGCAATGGCCTCCCGGCCGGACAGAGCCCACTCTGCCCGCATCCCGATCTGACGGAGCATTTTGGATACGCTCTGGCAGCAGATCATATCGTCATCCACAACCAGTCCCCGGAAACCGTCCAGCTCCGCGATAGGTCCCATCTCCTGATGCTCAGCGGAAAAACGCAGCTCCAGATTTACAGTGAAAGTGGTGCCTTTTCCGTACTCACTCTCCACATCGATCGTGCCGCCCATCATGTCCACGATGTTTTTGGTGATGGCCATGCCCAGGCCGGTTCCCTGTATGCCGCTGACCGTGGAAGTCTGCTCCCTGGTAAAGGGGTCGAACACGTTTTTGACAAATTCCGGACTCATGCCGATGCCGGTGTCTCTGACCTGAAATTCGTAGAGTCCCCGTTTGAGGGAGCGGGAGGGCTTCTGGGTAACCTGGATGGAGATCGTGCCTCCGACCGGAGTGAATTTGATGGCGTTGGAGGTCAGATTCAGCAGGATCTGATTCAGCCGCAGCTTATCGCAGCAGATATCCTCGTCTGTCACATCTATCGTGTCAATAAACAGTTCCAGATGCTTTGCGTGGATGTCGGACTGGATGATGTTCCGCAGGCTCTGCAGAATTTCCGCCAGGTTCTCCGGATGCTCATTGATGGTGACCTTTCCTGATTCGATACGGCTCATGTCCAGTACATCGTTGATGAGGGAAAGCAGATGACTGGATGCCTGGGAGATCTTGGTCAGATAATCCAGCGCCCGTTCTCTGTTGTCCAGATGGGTGGTGGTCAGAGCCGTATAGCCGATGATGGCGTTCATGGGCGTGCGGATGTCATGGGACATATTATTGAGGAAGGTGGTCTTGGCCCGGTTGGCGGCATCTGCTGCCTGGAGAGCCCGTGTCAGTTCCTGTGTCTTGTCTTCCAGTTCACTGGTGGCCAGAGCCACTTTTTCTTTCAGCCGCTGCTGGTTGCGGGTACGCACTGCCAGCATGGCCAGAGCGAAGAGGAACAGCAGAATGAAGAAAACTCCCAGCACACAGTAAAGCGGGTTCCGGTACAGAAAGGCGATCAGGCTGACATTGTTTTCCCGGCTGGCAGTGATTTCCTGGGCCATGATGGCGTCCAGTTCCATCTCGGAAAAACTATCTGCTCCCTTGTCCAGAAGGGAGAGCAGATAACGGCCGCCGTGGATGTTGTTGCCTACGGCATAGGACATAGAGACCTGTCCAAAGACAACGGAGGTCAGCCGGTTTCGGATATCCTGCTGGACATATCTTTCGGCGGTATAGGAATAGAGGATGGCAGCGTCGACCTGGCCGTCCAGCACAGCCTGGACACAGTCCTTCGCGTCAGAGTATCGAACCAGCTCATCCTCAGAGTAACGGCTGGAAACATAATTGTTAATAGCATCGTCCCGCTCGGTTATTGCCAGCCGTTCTGCCGTCCCGGTAAAATCATCCAGAGTCAGACGGGAGAGGTTGGTCTGGAAATAAGGGGCAGTAATCTTGTAGTTTTCTTCCTCCGCCAGGTAGTAATCGCCGGTGAAATCCAGCACCACATCCGCAGCTCCTGACGCGCGAAGCGCGTAGTACTCGTTTCGGTCTTTCACCGGAATGAACTCATAGCTTAGTCCCAGACGCTGGGCCAGGGAGTTAAAGATGGAAGGCAGGATGCCGTGGGCCTGGCCGTCATGAAAGTAGCAGTAGGGAGTTCGGTCGGGGTTGAACAGAATCTTCAGCGGAATGCCGGAAGAACGGTGTTCCTCCAGGAAAGCACGTTCGCCGGCATTCATAATGACGGCCCCACCCTGGTCGGTGGCATAATAAGTTTCATGAAGAGAATCCCGCCAGTTGGGATCGTGAAGATCCATGTCGTTGATGGCCTCATTGATCCGTTCCATCAGGTCGGTGCGGTCCTTCCGGGTACAAATATAGAAAGGACTGGCATCAAAGGACTCCAGAAGCCATTCGTTGTTCAAAAGCCGCAGGCTGCCGGTAACGGCAGCGTCCACCTCGCCATTCTGCAGGGCGGTGGTGAGATCATCCTGATCGGTAAAGTATACTGGCTGGAACGTAAAAGAGTGTATTCTCGCGAACAGCTCAAAGTTGGCATTTTTGGAATTGCCTTCCAGCATGCCCACGGAGATGCCGTCATAGGTGGAGTAGTCACCCTCCACAATGGTCTGGTTTCCGGATTTCACGGTGAAGATGGTGGAATTGACGCCAATCGACTGGTCGGAGAACAGAAATTCTTCCTCACGTTCCGGGGTTCTGGAGACGGAAGTGACGATGTCCACTTCACCGCTGCGCAGCATATTCAGAGAATCGGCGTAGGAGCCGTCGTATCCCACATACTCATAGGACCATCCGGCATGAATGGCCAGCCGCTGAAGGAATTCATAGCCATAGCCGCTCCGATGGCCGTCTTCATCTATTATGTGATAACCGGAGAAGGCGAAAAATCCCACCCGAAGAACCTCCGGCTGGTCTTCTGCCGGTTCTGCGGCGTATGTGGTAAAACAGGATGACATGAACAGCAGCGTGACCAACGCGAGACAGAGCAGGCGTGTCTTTTTCATAGAAAATTTCCTCCTTAAAGCTTTCATTCATGGTGACGCCCGCAGCGCGGGCATGAGAGTTTAAAAATCTGATTTCCTCATTTTTGGCCTGCCTGGTTCAGGAACGGAAGATCAGAGCTTTCACAAGGATACTGACGCCTCCGAGAATGAAGACACAATGCATGATGCGGTTGGCGGTTTTCTCATCCAGTTTAAGATCAATGCGTCCTCCCAGCCAGATGCCAAGCACGGCTGCCGGGATGGACAGCAGTGTAATAGTCAGCGTAAACTGGTTCAGGATCCCGGTGACAGCATAGACGATGAGCCGGAACACGTTCTCGAAGGAAAAGATAAAACACACATTTGCCCGGAACTGGTTCCGGTTGGATACGAATCTGTTCAGGTAAGCCAGAAACAGCATGTTGATGCCGAACAGTCCGGAAAGGAAACCGGAGGTGACGGAAAC
>CANQUH010000094.1 GCA_947626965.1 uncultured Lachnospiraceae bacterium | reverse complement strand
TCATAGGGCATTCCTTTTTCCTTCAGTGCGCGAACCGCAAGCGTGGGGGCAAGATCCGCTACGCCGACCAGCTCCATGTCGCCCTGAAGCGCAACGCCGTCCGCGAGACGCTGTCCAATTGTACCATAACCTGCAACTCCTACCTTAATCTTAGCCATTTTCGTTTCCTCCTTAATCCTTAATATATTTATTTGATTTATGTGTGTCCTGTGTCAGTGAAAGCTCCTGTTTTGCTCATTCGTTTCAGTGTCTCTCATGCAGAAACCGTTCGGCAGGTGAACCTGCCTCCTTCCTCTGCATGGAGACAGGGCTTTCTTTCAAAACTTTGCGTCGTGCAGCCAGAGATACCGCTCATCCTCGCAGCGGTCTGTCTGCAGCCAGGGATTGCCGTCCAGATGACGGATCATCCAGCAGGTGTACATCTCAAATCCGGGCGCCACAGCCTGCGGATGAAGCTCCCCGCCGGGGATTGCCGAGAAACTGTTGTTCACGCTCTTGAACACGCGGTCTCCCACGAAGCTTGCGCCGAAGCCTTCCGGTCTGTCAAATTTGAACAGATACGTCTCCGGCTGCGGATGTCTGTGCGGCAGATATCCGGACCAGTTGCCTCTGTCGTTGAGCACCTCGCCGAGCACCATGTTGGAATCCGGATTGATGTCGTGATCGAAGATCGTGTTCACGCGGCGGTTTGCCACATCACCGAATTTTCCTTTCGCCCCGGAGTAGATCCACGGAGCGTCCTCAGGCGCGTACAGGCGGCTCTCAAACGCTTTCTCATTCTTTGTGCACTGCACCAGAATCTCGGATTCGGTCTCCGCCTTCACACTCACCGTCTTGCCGCCGCTCACATGCACGCACCACGGACCTTCCGTAAATACGTCCTTTCTGCTGACGGTCTCGCTCTTGCCGTCCCACGCGTAAGTAATCTTTCCGGACAGGAGAAGAACCGCGATCTCCTCGCCCTCTCTGCAGAATGTGCGCTCCTCGCCGGCTTTCATGGCGTACATGCGGATGTCCATCATCATGGCCGCATAGTCATTGTCATAAGTGGTGAGTATCATTTCGCCGTTCGCGTCATACTGCGGATACCCAAAAACCTCTGCCATTTTACAGTCCTCCTTAATATTTTCTTGCTATCTCTCTGCCTTCCTTGACTTCCTCCCATGCCTTGCGCACGGATTCCTTCTCAGAAGTTGTTGCCATTCCAACGTTCCACCAGGACTCATAGCCGTCCGTCATGGTCTTCGGGATAACCTTCAGATCAAACAGGCAGGCAACCGTCTGCTTCTTCGCGTCCTCAAGAGCCGCCTCAAGCTCCGCGATCGTATGGCAGGTATAGGTCTTCATGCCGAAGCCCTCGCCGATCTTCGCGTAGCTGACCGGAATCAGATCCAGGCACGGTTTCTTTCCGTCTGTGTAGCGGAACTCTGTCGCCAGGCTGCCGATGCCGTGCGTCATCTCCAGGTTGTTGATGCAGCCGAATCCGCAGTTGTCAAACACGAGGATGTTGACCTTCGCGCGCTCCTGCATGATCGTTCCCATCTCGCTGCTGAGCATCTGGAAGCTGGAATCTCCGACTACGCAGTACACTTCGTTGTCCGGCTCCGCAAACTTTACGCCGAGCGTAGCGCCGATCTCGTAGCCCATGCAGGAGTAGCCGTACTCTGCGTGATAGCCGCCGCGCTTGTCCGTCGTCCACATTCTCTGCATGCAGCTCGGAAGGGAACCGCCGGCCGTGATGATCGTCGCGTCCGCGTCGATCACTCTGCGGATTGCCGCCAGAGCAGCCGTCTGCGTGATCTTGCCCTGCGTCATCTTCACGAACTCCGGAATTGTTCTCGGATCTCTCGCCTTTATAATCGGTTCGAAATCATCTCCTGTATATTCGATGCCTGCCAGACGGACCATCTCCTCGTCCCACGCCTTCTTCGCGGTCTGGATCTCATCCGTGTAGGCAGATACGTAATTTCTCTCTCTCAGTTTCTTCGTGAGCGCTTCCACCGTAACCTTCGCGTCGCCGACTGCCTTCACCGCGTCCATCTTGTACGCGTGGAATCTGCAGTTGTTGATCGTGACGTACTTCACATCCTCATTCTTGAACAGCCACTTGGAGCTGGTGGTGAAATCGGACATTCTGGAACCGATCGCGATTACGACGTCCGCGTCTCTCGCGATGACATTCGCAGCCAGTGTGCCGGTCACGCCGATACCGCCCAGGCAGTACGGATGGCTGGATACGCAGGCGCTCTTTCCTCCCTGTGTCTCGCCGAACGGAATCTTGAACTCCTCGCAGAATTTCTCAACGACTTCGCCTGCCTCTGAGAAGCGGACGCCGCCGCCCACGATCACGAGCGGTTTCTTCGCGGACGCGATCACCTCTGCGATATCCTCCAGCTCTTCCTCGACAGCCACCGGTCTTGTGATCCTGTGGACACGTTTCTGGAAGAAGTACTCCGGGAAATCGAAGGACTCACCTTCCACATCCTGCGGAAGAGCGATGCAGCATGCGCCGGTCTCCGCCGGATCCGTGAGAACTCTCATGGCGTTAATGAGCGCGGTCATGATCATCTCCGGTCTTGTGATGCGGTCCCAGTATTTGCATACCGGCTTGAACGCATCGTTCGTCGTCACTGCAAGGCTGCTGCTCTGCTCAAGCTGCTGAAGCACCGGGTCCGGCTGTCTGGAAGCGAAGGTGTCCGCCGGGAATACCAGAAGCGGAATGTTGTTTACCGTCGCCGTCGCGCAGGCCGTCACCATGTTGGCGGCTCCCGGTCCTACAGAGGACGCGCACGCGATGATCTTTTTGCGGTTGCTCTGCTTTGCAAAAGCGATGGAAGTATGGCACATGCCCTGCTCATTTCTTCCCTGCATCACCTTGAGTCCGCCCGGATTGGTATCCAGCGCTTCGCCCAGGCCGACCGCGATTCCGTGTCCGAAAATTGTGAAGAAGCCTTCCACAAACTTCGTCTCCACTCCATCCATGGATACGTACTGATTATCCAGGAATTTCACGATCGCCTGAGCTGTTGTCATTTTGATTGTCTTTGCCACAGTTTTCAGTCTCCTTTCCTTCTCCTAAAATTTATATTAATTTATTGTTGTCTGCTTTTATCTGCTCTGCTGTTTTTCATCTGTTTTTTTGCGTGCTTATCTGTGTGCTGTTTTATACATTCCAAAATGTGTCTTTTGCACGCATGCTCAAATGTTATATTTCGTCTTGATATTGATATCCGTATAGCGGTATTCTCTCTCCGCCGGCTGCCTTTTCATCAGCATATCCGCCAGGATACAGGGGGGCTCATACCCCTGTACATACCCGTCCTGATCAATCAGGAAATCCGCAATGCCCGCTTCCAGCGCCGCCTTGTTCCGCGGTGTAAGATCGTAAATGATGGTGTACGGCCTTTTCTGAACCTTCAGCTTCTCATACGCCCTCGCGATGCCTGCCTGTCCGCCGGAAACCACCAGGATTCCGCTTAAGTCCGGCACGCTCTGCATTGTATTCACAATCGCCTTTTCCACCTCGTCCGCGTCGTCATAGCTTCCCTGCACGCCGACCGGCTCAATTCCCGGATAGGACTTTTTGATCTCATCCAGAAAGCCGTCTACACGCCGGTTGTCCACATTGTTGGTGAAAAATCCCGTGACCACAAGGACTTTCCCAACGCCCCCCATCAGCATTGCCATGAGGCCCGCCGCGGTGCGCCCGCTTTTCTGATTGTCCATCCCGACAAAACAGCATCGCCTGGTACCGACAATGTCCGAATTAAATGTCACGATCAGGATCCCTGCCTCATCCGCCAGGCGGTTCAGCTTCTCCCGTATCTTCTCGCTGTCAACCGGCATGATCGCGAGTCCCTTGATTCCTTTTTGTACAAGCGCATCTATCGCCTCAAGCTGCTCCTTCTCATCCACGGAGTTTCCTTCCTCCACGAAAACCTCCACGCCTCTGTCCTGCAGCTCCGCTTTCGCCTGCCGGATCCCCCGGTTGATCTCCAGCATAAAGGAGGATCCGGCAAGCTGTGTAACAATTCCTATCTTAATCTGTCTGACGTCCCGCTTCTTCCGCTCTTTCTGTACATATCCCAGTTCATTGGCTATGCGGAAGATGTTCTCCGCCACTTCAGCCTTGATACGCCCCCGATGGTTCAGCGCTCTGTCGACCGTCCCCCGGGATACGCCGGCTTGTTCCGCAATCTGCTGTATCGTTACTGCCATCCTATCGCCCCTTTGATCACGTGATCGCCACAGCTTTCTGTGCCACAAGGATACTATAGCATATTTTTCAAAAACACGCAATATCTTTTTGCGTGCTTTTTTAATTTTTTTCCGATTTTTTCTATGAAATACAGCGATTGCACAATTAAATTACCTATATTTTTGCGTGTGATTTTGCGTGCTTTCTGTTTCGCACATATTACTATACTCCGGCCTTCTGCGGCATCCAGAGTCATTTAACTAATGCCCCTGGCTGAACCGTCGTCACAGCCACAACCTGCATATATCCAGCAACTCTCACCCGTTCACAAAATACAGGCGTTCTTCAGCTCAGCCAAGTGTCAGCATCTCTCCTGACAGGAAGGATTCTTTGCACCTGAACGCGATAGTCGTGGACTTTGTTCCGTCGTACACGTTCGGACTTCCCGGACGTCCCTTTGCGACGCAGTCACAGAATTCTTCCATCTCCGTGACATAGGCGTCATGCCAACGGCTGATAAAATCCTGATAGCACTCACGGCAGACGCCGTGCTCGCTCATGACCTCCACCAGGGAATCCGCCGGTACTCCCGCGATGCGCAGCGTCCCGCGCGTACCGACAATTTCCGTCTCGACATGAGCGCCGTGCGCGGCCGCCCTGCCCGCGAACAGGAACGCCATGGCGTCGTTTTCACACTGCATCAGACAGGAGACATTGTCGCCGTCGTCCCAGTCCTTATACTGTTTGAATTCAAAGCATCCGCCGATCGCCCAGAGCTTCTTTGGCTCGGAACCGGTCAGCCAGCGGACCAGGTCGATATCGTGGATGGACATATCGATAAACTGGCCGCCTGAGCGGGGCGCAAATTCCAAAGTGCCTTTGATGATCGCGATCGGGTCCTGGGAATAACAGCGCACCAGAATCACGTCGCCGATATCTCCGCGCTCCATCTTCTGTTTCGCTATGCGGTAAGAACGATCATAGCGGCGCATAAAGCCCAGCATGAATACGAGCTCCGGATGCGCCTCCACAACCTTTTCCGCCTCTTTACATTTTTCCGGCGTGTCCGCCAGCGGCTTCTCGCAGAACACATGTTTCCCGGCTTCCATCGCGATGCGGATCATCTCCGGATGGGAGGCCGTGCCTGTGGCAATCACAACAGCCTCCACCTCCGGATCTGCGCACATCTGCGCCGGATCACTATAAACCCGGTCAACATTCAGTTCCTCCGCGACTTCCTTCGCGCGCGCAAGATTGCCGTCGCAGATTGCGGTAAGCATCGCGCCGGGAACGCGGTTTGCGATATTGCAGGCGTGCTCGTAGCCGAGACGGCCCACGCCGATAATTCCGATTTTCAGCTTTTTCATACAGTATTTCCCTCCTGCTCTATAATGACATGGTAAACTCCCATATAAGTCCACGGATTGCTCCGTGCTTGCGCACTCACGCGTTCTACGCTTCGCTCCGGTCGGTGCTAAACGAACGTCCACTGGACGTTCAGCACCCTACAGGTATTCGCAATTCGCATCGTTCACTTTGTTCACGCTGCTGTATTGCTCATACCTGTTGTCGTCTCCTGTGCATAGTCGGTCTGGCAAGTAAACTTGCCTCCCGTCTCTGCACGGAGACTGGACTTATACAGTAAAAATGACGAACCTCTCATTTTTTTGAGAGTCCAGTCTAACTATATTTGCACAGATATATCCGTGTCAAGTAGTAATTTTTATTTTTTCTTACAATGCCATTGCAGATTACAGTTCAACCCGCCATCATATTCTGGGCAGTTCCCGGCAATTTGCCCAAAAATTCTAAAGTCTGCGGTGCGAAATGCTGTAAAAACGGAATCATTTTCTTACTGTTTTACTGCCTCTTTCAGTACCCGGATATCTTCCTTCATAATTTCAAAATAATCCGGATTGAGATGCCGCATGGACGCCAGCTCGTAGACATTCTCCAGGATAAGCCAGCCCTCGTAATTTTTCTCCTTCAGGAAATTAATGGTTCCGTAAAAATCACCCACGCCGGTTCCCAGAACTGCGTTGCCAATACACCCTGGCGTACTGTCCTTGACATGAAGCTGGTTTCCCATATGCGGATAGATGCCGCGAAGCACATCCACCTGTCTGAAATCCGTAAAATAAGTAAAATTATCACTGTCATAAAACAGGGAAAAATTCTCCCGATCCACCATATCCACAAGCTGGAGCTGCTTTTCCACGCTCAGAGGACATTCGCAGGAGATTTCAATCCCCTTGTCCCCGGCATAATCGCACAGATAGCGGTAGCGTTTTGCCGTATTTTCCAGCTTCTCTTCCGTGTCGGCCAGACTGGCATTGAAATTGGAAAAAAATACCATCGGCAGTTTCATATATTCCGCAGCATCCACCGCTTTTGTCACCCAGTACTGAATCGTGTTATACATCGGATCCCCTTTGGGCGCGTAAAACGGCACGTTGTCGCCGTCGCTGCAGCCGATATTGGCATATTCAATGCCGTACTTCTGCTGTGCCTCCAGGTACAGATCCATGATTTTTTTCTGTGTCAAAGCCCAGCCGTGCTCGCAGGAGCCAAATTCCAGAGACATTCCGTCCAGCCCCATCTCCGCCACAATCTGCGGAGCAAACATTCCGCCGACCGGCACACAAAAATTACAGATACCCAGTTTTACTTTCATAATTATTTACTCCTTTCCTGAGATAATGTCAAAGCCGAAAGATCACACATCCCATATGCACATGGAATGGCATGACACAAAGGCCAGCAAACACCGAATTGTAAGTGAAAGATGCCCTTTCAGCATCTTTCAGCTGAAAAGGCACCCGAAAAACACAGGAGTGTAAGCAGTTTATCCCTTCTTGCGCCTGGACTGAATCTGATCCATCAGAACCGCAAGTACAATAATCACGCCCTTGGATACATACTGCCACGCAGCGTCCACATTCATCATGGACAGGCCATTGTCAATCGTACACATGATCAGCGCTCCGATGATCGCTCCGGAAGGTCTGCCGATGCCTCCGGCAAAGCTCGTGCCGCCGATAACGGTGGAGGCAATGGCATCCAGTTCATAATTCAGACCGGAGGATGTGGAACCTGCGTTCAGGCGGGCCGCCAGGATTACACCGGCGATCCACATCATGGCGCCGTGAATCAGATACATGACAAACATATTCTTCTGTACCTTGATGCCGGCAAACTCGGCAGCTTTCTTGTTTCCGCCAATCGCGTAAATCGAACGTCCGAAGGTCGTCCCGGTGGATATGAAATTCATTACCAGAGCCAGAAACAGCATAAGCAGTACAGGGATCGGAATTCCTCTGTAGGAACACATCATGTGCGTCACTGCCAGGATAACTACAGAGTAGATCACCACCCACGCGATGGTTTTGCCCATGGAATCGCAGGGCAGGTTATTTCTGATTTTTGACTGACGCGCCCTGAGAGAAGTGATCAGCACTGCCACACAGGCCAGCACCGCCAGCGCGTATCCAACGATCGGAATGATGTAGGACTGACCGAATATCTTCGTCGCCTCGGTCAGAGGAGCGACCGTCGCGCCGCCGGTGATCAGCAGCATACCTCCTTTAAAAACAAGCTGACCGCCCAGAGTCACAATGAACGCCGCCATCCCGATATATGCTACGAAAAACCCCTGCACCGCGTAAATCACCAGAGACACCACCAGCGCCAGCAGCAGAGCCGGTATGGTTCCCAATCCCCAGTTTACTTCCGCCACAGCGATAAAACAGGAAATAAATCCCACTACCATGCCTGCCGAAAGGTCAATTCCCATCGTGACAATCAGCCAGCACATGGACAGACCCATGATCGCCCAGATGGATGTCTGACGAAGCAGGTTGGAAATGTTGCGGTTTGTGATAAAACTTCCGCCCGTCAAAACGGTGAATACAAGAATCAGAACCGCCAGAACAATCAGCGTGATGACCGTGCGGACTTCCACTTTCCCTCGTAAAAACTCTCCCAGTGAATTATTCTTTTCTTTCTTCGACTCCATAAATCAATTATCCTCCTTTACGGACGCAGCCATCAGAATCTCCTGTGTCACCTCATGGCAGTCAAATTCTCCCGTGATTTTGCCGCGCGCGATTGTATAGATACGGTCGCTCATGCCCAGGATCTCCTCCATCTCAGAAGAAATCATGATAACGACGACGCCTTCATCCACCATCTTGTTCATCAGTTTATAAATCTCTGTCTTTGCTCCCACATCGATCCCGCGGGTGGGCTCATCAAATACCACAACCTTTGGCTCGCACATCATCGCCTTGGAGAGAACCACTTTCTGCTGATTTCCGCCGGAAAGCGTCTCCACAGCCACTTCCGCGTTGGGAGTTTTGATGCGGACATCCCGGATATATTTATCGGAATAGATCAGTTCCTTGTTGTTATTCAGAACGCCCATGAAAGATACTTTATCCAGAGATGACATCGGAATGTTCTGCTTGATGGACATGATCAGATTCAGTCCGTACTGCTTGCGGTCTTCAGAGATAATAAAGAATCCCTTCTTCAGAGAATCGGTAGGGTTCTTAAACGTAACCTCCTCGCCGTTCATCTTCACCTGACCGTGTCCTTTTGTGCGGAATGCTCCGTAGAGAGCTGTAAACAGTTCCGTGCGCCCGGCCCCCATCAGGCCGCAGAAACCGAGGATCTCTCCTTTATATGCTTTAAAACTTACGTTATCGATCAGATTCCTCCCGGCGATATCAGGATGAGGTACGCTGTAATTATTGACTTCAAATCCAACCTCTCCCCGCTTATGCTCCTCCCTCGGGAAGAGCTGTGTCAGCTCACGCCCGACCATCAGATTAATCATATCCTGCTTGGTCATCTGATCTCTGGGCCGCGTCTCAATGTGCGTGCCGTCGCGGATTACCGTGATATCATCGGCGATGCGCATGATCTCGTCGAGACGGTGGGATATGTAGATGCAGGTGACGCCGTCAGCCCGCAGCTTGTCAACAATATCCAGAAGTATATCCACTTCCGCTTCCGTCAGCGGAGCGGTCGGCTCATCAAGAATAAGCAGTTTTGCATTTTTCGCGAGGGCCTTCGCGATCTCAACCATCTGCTGCTGGCCGATGCCAAGATTCTTTACGATAGTCTCCGTGGTGACATTCTCGTCCGTAAGGCCGATGCGGGCCAGCGCGGCTCTCGCCTCCACGTTCATTCTGTCATAATCGATAATGCCAAATTTCGTCGGTTTCTCATTCAGAAAAATATTTTCCATGACGCTCAGGTCACGGCAGAGGTTCAGTTCCTGATGGATGCAGGCAATCCCGGCTTTCTCCACTTCGACGATGTTGTGAAACTTCGCGACCTCACCGTTGTAAATAAGTTCTCCGTCGTAAGTGCCATACCCGTACAGTCCGCAGATAATCTTGATCATCGTGGATTTTCCGGCGCCGTTCTCTCCCACGAGGGCATGTACATGCCCCCGCTTGATATTAAAGGTCACATTGTCCAGCGCCCGCACACCGGGGAAGCTTTTTCCGATATTTTTCAGCTGAAGAATATAATCTTCCAAAACAGGTCAGCTCCTTTCTCGTTTTCTGGTGATACTCCAGTTATTCCTCCGCAGGCCACTCGCTCTTATCAACATTTGCGTACACATCCTCAACTGTCTGATAGCCGTATTCCTTAATGACTACGTCATAGAGATTGTCTTTATCTACAGCGATGACATCCACATTGAAGGTAGTGACATCTTTGTAATTGTTATTCAGAGTTCCCCAGGTACCAAGCGAAGAATCTACACAGTCGGTATCCTGCGCGTCGTCGGTCACTTCTCCGGTCGCGATCGCCACGGCGAGTTCACAGGCCGCCTGGTTCAGCGTCGGAGTCGGCTTAAACACGGTGCCCGTCTGCGTACCGGCGATAATCCTCTGACAGGCTGCCAGATCCGCGTCCTGTCCGCAGGTAGGAACTTCACCGGCCATCCCCTGCTCCGCGAGAGCTTCAATCGCGCCGCCGCAGGTGCCGTCATTGGAAGCGATCAGTCCCTGAAGGTCATTGGAACAGGCAGTCAGACCGTTCTCGGTGTACTCAAGCGCCTTGTTGGGATCCCATCCGTCGCACCACTGTTCCAGAACCACGTTAATGTCGCCGGAATCGATATAAGGCTGCAGGATATTCTTCTGTCCTTCGGCAACGAGAACCGCGTTGTTGTCTTCAGGACCTCCCTTCAGCCAGATATAATTGCCTTTGGGCGCCTGATCCACGACAAACTGCGCCTCAATCTCGCCGACCTTCACAGAGTCAAACGTAATATAATAATCGACGTCACATTCCATGGCCAGACGGTCATAAGAGATAACCTGTATTCCCGCGTCATGGGCCTCGTCAATAATCGGAGATACCGCGGCCGCGTCCAGCGCCTGGAGAAGCAGCACGTCAATCCCGTCGTTGATCATGTTCTCACACTGGGAAACCTGCAGAGATACCTCATTGTTTGCCGACTGCACGGAAATCTTAAACCCCTGCTCTTCCGCGTACTCTTCAAACATTTTCGCCTCGCGGGCCCAGCGTTCCTCCGTCGAGCTTCCAAGCGACACACCCACATAGATATCCTCGAGATCCTTTCCCTCTTTTGCACCGCCCCCGGCAGATCCCGCACCTTCGCCGCTCGTACACCCTGTCAGGGATGAAACCGCCAGCACCGCTGCCAATGACATCGTTACAAGCTTACCCATCATTTGTCTTTTCATTTTTTACCTCCTCCTGCCTGATAAAATTTATTTGCATTCTGCGTATTCAACAAGTCTACACCCCATTTAATACGCTGGTAAGTCTATTTTACCTATAATCTGCGTGCCACGCTTTAGCAATACTGCACAATTTCCCCCTCCAGTATTGCCGTAAATTCTTCATTTTTTTCACATTTCTGCATTTTTGCACGCGTGATGCTTCCCATACCTGCGTGCAGCTGCAGCAAATAACTGTAACTATTTATCTTCCGAATCCGGAAGCATATATTTCTTCCGGTAGGCCATCGGCGACAATCCCACATACTTTTTAAACTGCACATTAAAATGGCTCACATTATCAAATCCCACCATCGTTGCAATCAGCGTGATCGGTTTCGGCGTCATAATCAGCAGGGACTGCGCCTCTCCGATACGTCTCCGCACGATATAGTGGATCGGTGAATATCCCAGGCTTTTCTTAAACAGATGCGACAGATGGGACGGACTGATAAAAAATTTCTCGCTGATTCCCTGAAGCGACAGATCTTCCATGTAATTTTCATCGATATAATGCTGAATTTCGCGGAGCAGAGGATTCTCCTTAATTCGATCTGTATTGATTTTCCCATACCGCTGAAATGAATTAATCAGCATGGTCAGAAGCGATACCGTCAGATAATGGTTCGTCTCTCTCTGCTGCTCTTCTTCAAAAGCCAGAGAGTCAAAAAGCTCCTGAAAGATTGCATCGATCAGCACAAATCGTTTCTCCGTCTTCAAAATCGGTTCGATATCACTCGGAATCAGGTGATTTTCCGGAAGTCCTTTGACGTGTACGCCGTCCACCGCGATGGAGAGCATCGCCAGTCCCCGGTTGTGCTCCGGAACCTCATCGTGCAGTACCCCCGCATTCGTCACGATGAGATTTCCTGCCTTAATTTCATACTGCGTATTGTCCACAATATAGTGACCTGATCCGCTCCGGATAAAAAGAAGTTCCAGTCTGTCCGGATGCTTGTGGAGAATACGCGCATGCTGACTGAAATCGATTGTAATATAACTGGCTGACATCAGATGCGGCGATGTCCCCTCTTCAAACGACGAGGTGAATGAATTCTTTGCAAAGCACTGTATCATAAAGTACATCCTTTCTATTCTTCCGGCTGTATACATTATATACTATATATTAATAATCCCATAGTGTTAGTATACATAGACAATACGCTCATTCACATGCGTCAATGTCTTATGAAACTTCTGATATCATCTCGTCAAATGTAATAAATACAGACGAGTAGGAGGCGTTTTTTCCTCCTGCTCGCCGCGCGGCCCGGGTGCTGCGCCAGCAGCAATTTTCCCTTCTCGGGCCTGCGCATACAGAAAGCCTGTCACCGGCAGCCTTTCTGCATACTATGGTATAGAAAATTCCGGCACGGCAGTATGACAAACCGCCGTGCCGGAATTCTCATCCGTCAATCTCTGCAGGCTTTACAGTCTCGGATATTCTGTCGAGAC
>CANQUH010000093.1 GCA_947626965.1 uncultured Lachnospiraceae bacterium | reverse complement strand
ATCACTTCCACCTTCACCTTAGGCAGCAGCGTCGCGTCCATCTCGACTCCACGGTACCGCTCGCCGGCGCCTTTCTGGATACCGCAGCCCATAACCTGCGTCACGGTCATGCCGGTCACACCGATCTTGTTCAGCGCGGTCTTCAGTCTGTCGTAGCTTGAGAGTTTCGCAACAATTGACACCTTGTACATACCGGTCAGAACCGGTTCCGTCACCACGCTGACCGCTGCATCTCTCATTGCAGGAGTTGCGGCTTCGTAGCTGTCGATACCAAGGTTCGTGTTCTCGTTTACCTCCATCGTCATCGTGTTGGAGATATCCATAATGCTGAAGCCTGCGTACGCGGACGGAAGTCCATGCTCCGTCGAGTCAAGTCCAACGATCTCCTCTTCCTCGCTGACACGCAGTCCGACAAGCGCCCTAATCACCATAAACGCAATCGTGATCGTCACCAGCGTCCAGCCGGCGACCGCCGCGAAACCGATCAGCTGAAGCTTCAGCTGTGTAAATCCACCGCCGTAGAACAGTCCTTCACGGATTCCTGCCGTCGCAAAGGCCGGTGAAGAAGATGTCGCAAACAGACCTACCGCGATCGTTCCCCAGATACCATTAAAGCAATGAACCGCCACGGCGCCCACCGGGTCGTCAATACGCAGCACATTATCCAGGAACCATACACCGAATACCACAAGCACACCAGAGACACATCCGATTACGAGCGCTCCCACGCAGTCCGTCACATCGCACGGAGCTGTGATCGCTACCAGTCCCGCAAGGGAGGCGTTCAGACACATGGATACATCAGGCTTACCATATTTCAGCCAGGTAAAGATCATACACACAACCGTTGCAACGGACGGAGCAATCGTTGTCGTCAGGAAAATACTCGCGAGCTCATCGACATTCGTCGCGGCCGCACCGTTAAATCCATACCAGCCAAGCCACAGGATAAACACGCCAAGGCAGCCAAGCGGAAGGTTATGTCCCGGAAACGCGTTGACTTTTATAACTTTTCCGGATTCATCTCTCTCAAATTTTCCGATACGCGGTCCAAGCATCTTCGCGCCGACCAGCGCCGAGATACCGCCGACCATATGAATCGCCGTGGAGCCCGCGTAATCGTGGAAGCCCATCTGTGACAGCCAGCCGCCGCCCCAGATCCAGTGCGCCTCGATCGGATAGATCAAAGCCGAGATCACTGCGGAATAGATACAGTAGGACAGGAATTTCGTTCTCTCTGCCATCGCTCCGGAGACGATCGTCGCCGTCGTCGCGCAGAACACAAGGTTGAACACGAATCCCGACCAGTCAAAGTTCGCGTAATTCGTCAGTATATCAAAGCCCGGTTTTCCGATCAGTCCCATCATGTCCTCTCCGAGCAAGAGCGAGAATCCGATCAGGATGAACATCACAGTTCCGATACAGAAATCCATCAGATTTTTCATTAATATGTTGCCGGTGTTCTTGGCTCTCGTAAAGCCTGCCTCCACCATGGCGAACCCGGCCTGCATCCAGAATACCAGAGCGGCGCCGATCAGGAACCACACGCCGAAAAGCTGACTGTTCACAGCCTCAAAAATTTCATTCGTCATAATATTTTCCTCCTCTTCAAAACATTCCTAAAACGCGAGCGGCGCTGCATAGAATCTGATCAGGATTCCCGCAACGCCATTGTTCTAATATTCCGGAGTATTATATTGTTTTCTTTTTATAAAAGCCGCAGATTGTTCCGCTCCTCTGGAGCTTTTGCAATCCCACATACATGCAGGTCTGCAGTTCTCCCCTGCATGGAACCGCCTTTATAAAAAGAAAAGACGCCGCAATGCGCACACCCTGCGCACCACAACGCCCTCGTTCGCCTATTATTATATAACTTTTCGGAAATTCGTCAATATTGCAAACTTTCCAAAATTTTAATTAATTTTATACAATTTTCGTCATTTTTCATACGCATCGGAGGAGCCGCATTATTCCTATATGAATCTATTTGATATTATCCCAAAATATGTTTATAATATATCCAAAAAGGTAATTGATATGCCAGACTGAATATTTCCCTTCTCATATAAGAAAGGATCCGACAATGAAAATAAAAAAACTTCCGGTAGGAATCGATAATTTTTCAAAACTGCGCGAGCAGGATTTTTATTACGCAGACAAAACCGGACTCATCAGGGATCTTCTGACAAACTGGAGCGAAGTGAGTCTTTTTACCCGCCCCCGCCGTTTTGGCAAAACACTGAATATGGATATGCTGCGCTGTTTCTTTGAGATCGGCCAGAACCGTTCTCTGTTCGACGGGCTGCTGATCTCGAAGGATGAAGAACTGTGCCGGGAATATATGGGCAGATTTCCTGTGATCTTCGTCTCGCTGAAAGGGGTAAGCGGAGCTGATTTCGCGGCGGCACGGGAAATGCTGCGCACAGCAATCGGTATGGAAGCGCAGAGATTTTCCTTTTTGAAGAACAGTCCGAATCTTGAGGACAGCCAGAAGGAACTGTACCGGCGTATGGTGGAAATCGGACCGGAAGGGTTTGCCATGTCAGATTCGATCCTGATCAGCAGTCTTCACCTTTTATCCGATCTTCTCTCTGCCCACTATGCACAAAAAGTCATCCTTCTTATTGACGAGTATGATGTACCGCTGGATAAAGCTTACAATGCCGGTTATTACGATGAGATGATCGTACTGATCCGCGGCCTGATGAACCAGGCGCTGAAATCCAATGAAAATCTCTTTTTTGCCGTTCTCACCGGCTGCCTCCAGGTATCAAAAGAAAGTATCTTTACCGGCCTTAATAACGTGAAAGTACACTCAATCATGGATGCTGCTTTTGATGAATATTTCGGCTTCACAGACGCCGAAGTGAAGGAGATGCTTGCCTTCTATGGCGTATCTGACCATTATGATTCTGTCCGGGAATGGTATGATGGCTACCGTTTTGGCAATCGGGAGGTTTACTGCCCGTGGGATGTGATCAACTACTGCTATGATCTCCGCATAAGCCGGGATGCCGTTCCGCAGCCATACTGGATCAACACAAGCGGCAACGACATTGTGCGAAAATTTATCCGCCGGACAAAAGGCCTGTCACAGAAGCGGGATATTGAAACACTGATTGAGGGCAAGACTGTTCAGAAAAAAATCCGCCCTGTTCTCACGTATTCCGAGCTGGAAGATTCGATGGAAAACCTGTGGAGTGTTCTTTTTATGACCGGATATCTGACACAGCGCGAAGCCCCGGCGGATACAGACCGCGGGATTCTGACCTTGTCAATACCGAACCAGGAAATCCGGACAATCTTTAAAGAACAGATTTACGAATGGTTTCATGACAGTGTCACGCGGGAACCACAAAAACTGGCAGAGTTCTGCGCGTTGTTTCCAAAAGGAGACGCCGCTGGGATCGAAAAAATGTTCACCGCTTTCCTCTCAAAAACAATCAGCATCCGCGACACAAGCGTGAAAAAGTCGATGAAAGAAAATTTCTATCATGGCTATCTCCTCGGACTGCTGCGTTACATGGATGACTGGGCGGTCACCTCAAACGCAGAGTCAGGCGACGGATACTGTGACATTATGATCGAGATTGAGGACAGCATGACAGGTATTATTATTGAAGTGAAATACGCGGAAAATGACCGGCTGGAGGAACAGTGCGCAAACGCGCTCCGGCAGATTGAAAAGAAGCACTATGAACAATTTTTAACCGAGGAAGGATATACGGTTATTCTGAAATACGGCATCGCCTGCTATAAGAAGAGATGCAGGGTTGTTCTCGCGGAACAGATACCAACGCAGTAAAACTTCTGTTCACACGTCAAGGAAAAAGTAAGACGCTTGAAATCCCCTGCAGTTATTTTAAGGGCAGCTGCCTTGTTTAAGAACAGCTGCCCCTGTTTATGCGCAGGCCCACATATGGAAATTAGCTGCTGACGCAGCATGCGAGCCGCGCGAGCGAGCAGGAGGGAAAGGCCGCCCCTGCTCGATTTGCGGACTTTCATTCATGAAGTTGTCTTCTTACACTTCCTCCGCGGAATCCTCCAGTCCGTATGCCACCAGCGCATCGCCTTCCAGCACGCTCATTCCGGAAGTGTAGTAGACCACGGTCCCATCCCCGATGGCATAGTATCTCTTCTTCATATTTCCAAAGAAATCGCCGAGCTCTCCGAGCAGGTCACCTTTCTTTACGCTCTGGTTTTCGCAGATAGCCGGATACCAGACGCCGCGCATGTCAGACTCAAGATATTCTGTTTCTTCAAATAATTTCTTTCTGTATTTTTTCCGCATGGGTAAATCCTGTGCGCTATTCTTTGCGGACAGTTCCCACACGCTTTCTTTCGACAGAGCCCCTGAGACAGTCAATTCCGCAGGCGGCTCCAGCAGATACATATCGAAATGATCCAGCAGAAGCTCCATGCACTCCTGCACCTGCTGCACCCATTCTTCACGTGTCAGGCCGCCATAGCCGCACTCGAGAATAAAGCCCGGGATATCCATGTAATTGGCCGCGTAGCCGTACTCTCCCACGGAGTTTGAGGAAGCGATCAGATACTCCACATTCATTTTCTTTGCCGCTTCCAGCACGCAGTCTCTCACCTTCGGGGCCCGCGGAAAGAAAATGCAGGGCGCAAGCGTCTCGCTCATACCGCCTCCGTGAAGATCCGCGATGAAGTCCACCGTCGGAAATATTTCTTTCACAAACCAGGCCGCAACCTGCTGCCCGATCGTCCCCTTCTCGTTTCCCGGATAATTCATGTTGAGATCCGTATGATCCTGCGGAATGAACCGCGGAGCCTGCTGCCAGAAGCCAGCGGTATTTACGCAATGCATCAGGATCACATTTCCCCGGAGTTTTTTCGGATCAATCTTTTTCGCCAGGCGCATGGCCGCCGCGGTCCCGTTGTACTCTCCGGCGTGGATCTGCGCCGTGATCAGCAGCGTCATCCCTGTCCCTTCCTGCGCTCCGCAGATCAGGGTCGTCGGGATCTCATACTCCCTTCCGTTCGGATGAAGCATAACCTGCAGCTTCTCTCCTCTGTTCAGCTCATAACCGCATATCTTCCACATATATTTTTCTCCTTATTTTCAAGACTTTCTCCTGCGCGCGGGGTTCAGGTGCATGTCAGCAGACATCTTCAAACGAATGAACCTTATTGTATAAGTTTCATTCGTTGTCGCGACGTTCGGCATGAACGTTTACAAATACCTATCTCTCCGCAAATTCCTTAAAATCTTCAAAAGTCGCGTCCGGATTGAATTCTTTCAGCACTTTCATGATATCCGCCGCGCTGTACGTGTTGTCGTACATGCTGACAGACAGATTATACAGCTCGTTAAATTCATCCACGCTGGAAGCCGTCCACAGGCTCTGGTTCATCCGGAACGCTTCCCCGTTGTCACGGAAGTCCTCCGCGTATCCGGCATAGGCATTACAGATCGCCGCAAATGCCGGCGCTACGCAGGCGCCGTATCTTCCCACAAGATAATCCAGTTCCTGTCTGCCGCCGTTGTAAATCCCGTTGAAATATTCGTATGCCTCATCCGTAAAACAGTCAATCGCGCCCACGCGGATATCAATGCCGGTCGTCTTCTCGGCTTCGCGCACCGCGTCCATCTGGCTGTTTACCACCATAGTGCTCATCATGGTATCATAATCGCCGGTTGAGAGAAGCTCGCCCGTCGATTCCTCCAGCGGCCCCAGATACGGAAATCCCGGAAGAATTGTGATCTTCACGTCTGCATCGTTCTCTGCCTCGGTTATTTCTGTCACCTGAACCAGTTCCTCTGCCGGTATCTTATACGTGAATCCATAGACCTCGGCCAGCTTTTCCAGCATCGCAAGTCCGCGGAGACGATGCATCTCGTTTCCCATGCCCGCGCCGCCGGTGCAGACCAGATAGCCGTGTTCCTTCGCGGTGTCGCCGGAAGCGAAAAACTCCGCCATGCCCGCGCCGCCCTGCATCTCGCTCTCATCGGACGCCCCGATCGTTCCGAGAAAGCTGGGGCTGTCTTTCAGTTTATCAAACACGTCGTCGCTCAGGCTTGAAGAACCGAAGATATAGTACATACCGTATTCTTCGCACAGCTTGATCACGGCTTCTCTGTCGAGAGACTGGGAAGAGATAATCCCTTTTACTCCCATCGCATGCAGTTCTTCCACAAACGCTTTCTCATCTTCCCAGGTTCCGAGCGCGTTGGAGTAGATAAAATGCGCGTTAAATGCCTCCCCCAGATATTCTTCATAGTATTTGCGGAATGCTTTTGTCTGCGCGTCGTCCGGATTGTACACAGCCACGCCGATTGAGATTCCCTGTGTGATATCATCTGAGGCGTCTGTCTCTCCCACCGCAGAAACATTCATGCAAAAACCTAAAATCAGAAGGATACTGCCAAGCAGTACTGCCAGTTTCTTCATTGTCTATCCCACCTTTTACTCATCAATTTGATTCAAAACTCTGATCTTTGCACAGAACAACCGGAAGCTAACTCTTCCTTTCGTTCTGTATGGAATCGGAGCCTTTTTACAGTGCGTGGCATGCCGCCTGATGCCCCGGCCCGATCTCGGTCAGCTTCGGCTTCTGCGTTCTGCAGATTTCCATGCATCTGTCACAGCGGTTCTGGAACGGGCACCCCGGCGGCACATCTGCCGGACTGGGCGCTTCGCTCTCAATACTCTCGATCTTCTTTGTAAAATCCATCTTCGTGGAGAAGATCGCTCCAAGCATTGCCTGCGTGTACGGATGCTTCGCGTTTGCTGCCACTTCACTGCCGGGAAGTACCTCTACGATATTTCCGAGATACATGACGGCCACCTGATGGGCAAATGACTGAATGAGCGCCATATCATGGCAGATAAAGACGAAAGAGATCCCCTTTTCCTTCTGCAACTTCACCAGCAGTTCGATCACGCGGTCCTGCACCGATACGTCAAGAGCGCTGGTCGCCTCATCGCAGACGATGATCTCCGGTTCCAGCGCGAGCGCACGCGCGATCCCGACACGCTGTCTCTGTCCGCCGCTCATATTATGCGGAAAACGATAGACAAAATCCTCCGGCAGATCGACCATGCGCAGAAGCTCCTTCGCTTTTGCCTCTTTCTCTGACTTTTTTATCAGTCTGAAATTCAGAAGAGGTTCTGTCACAATATCCATGATCTTCATCTTCGGATGGAAAGCCGCCGCCGGATCCTGGAAGACCATCTGGATTTTCCTTCTGCACTGGCGGAGCTCCTCGCCTTTGAATTTTGTGATATCCTTTCCATTATAAATAATCTCACCTTCAGTTGGCGGGTACATCTGCACGATCATCTTTACAAACGACGATTTCCCGCAGCCGCTCTCTCCGACGATACCGAGTGTCTGTCCCTTGCGAACCTGCAGGCTGACATCGCTGCACGCAAGGAGCGGGCGGCCGCCGGCCGTTGTGAATTTTTTCGTCACATGCCTGGCTTCCATGATCACAGGAGGCACTCCTCCGGCTGTTTCCGAAAACAGATTCTCTCTCTCAGACATAACGCTTCCCTCCCATCTCAGGAACCGCGGCAAGCAGGTTCTTTGTATACTCGCTGGCCGGATTATTCATGACCTCGTCACGCGTCCCGGCATCCACCACTTTTCCGTACTGCATTACGATCAGCTTGTCCGCCATGTAAGCCGCCACGCCAATGTTATGGGTCACTACGATCATTGCGGTTCCGTAGGACTCGCGCAGTTCCATAAACTGCCGGACAATCTGCGCCTGCGTCGTCACATCAAGCGCACTCGTCGGCTCATCCGCGAGCAGGAGTTTCGGCTGAAATGTCATCGACATTGCGATGCCGACTCTCTGACGCATGCCGCCGGAAAGCTGGAACGGATAGTTTCTCATGATAGTGTCGCCGGACGGAAGACGCATTTTTTCCAGCATCTCCACACCCTTGTTCCACGCTTCTTTCCTGGACATTTTCTGATGCGTGCGTATGTATTCCACAAACTGATCCCCGATCCGCCGGATCGGATTGATCATCGCGCCGGAATCCTGAAAGATCATCGAGATCTGTGAACCTCGCAGTTCCCTCCACTGCTCTTTTTTCAGATTCAGCAGCGACTGTCCCTGAAACAGGATATCGCCCTGATCCACTTTTCCGCCTCCGGGCAGAAGTCCCAGAATCGCGCGGATGACCGTCGTCTTGCCGCTTCCGCTCTCACCAACGATGCTGACGATTTCCCCTTCCTTCATATCCAGACTGAAATGTTCGATGGTCGGCCGGGGATTTCTGCCGTAGGTCACGGTAATATCTTTTACATTCAATAAATCCATTTTCCTGCCTCCCCTTTTATTCATCTCTCGGATCCAGGACATCCCGCAGGCTGTCTCCCAGAAGGTTAAATATAACGACCACGATCAGGATCGCAAGTCCCGGAAATACCATCATCCAGGGCGCGTTCTGCATGTAAGCCCTGCCTTCGCTCAGCATCAGCCCCCACTCTGCCATTGGCGGTCTCGCGCCAAATCCCAGGAATGAAAGCCCGGCCAGCTCCAGCATCATGCTTCCGATATCCGTCGCCGCCGTGATGATCAGCGTCGGCGTCACATTTGGAAACATATACTTTACAAGAATGTGAATCGTCGTGGAACCTGTCACACGCGCCGCCTCGACATAATCACAGTTCTTCATTTTCAGAACGAGGCTCCGAGCCAGACGCGCGTACTTGGTCCAGCTCACCAGCGTGATCGCAATCACCGCATTGGTGATGCTTGGCCCTAGGATACCTGCGACGGCAATCGCCAGCACCATGCCGGGAAACGCGATCATCATATCCGCGATACGCATGATCACCGCGTCCACCCAGCCGCCAAAGTAACCGGCCAGAATCCCAAGAATACTTCCCACAAGGAAGATGCAGGCCACCAGAATCAGTGATGCGGATACGGACACGCGCGTACCATAGATGACTCTCGAAAACAGATCCCTGCCCAGCTTGTCCGTACCAAACCAGTGGTCGCCGCTCGGCGCCTTTAAAGCGTCCGTCAGAACGGCCGCCGCCGGGTCATGCGTCGCGATGAACGGCGCGAAGACGGCCACCAGACCGATACAGACTGCGAGAATCAGCAGGATCGTAAACATTTTATTTTTCACAAACACATTCGATTTTTTTTGCATAATCCTACCTCTTTTCCCTGATTCGTGGATCAAGATAGTTGTACGAGATGTCCACAAGCAGATTAATCACCATGTAGATCAGCGCGATCCACAGCACATATCCCTGCACCATCGGATAATCCATCGCCGTAATGGAAGTTACCGCCAGATTTCCCAGACCCGGGTAAGAGAAAATCACCTCAACCACGGCAGTTCCGCCGAGCAGCGATCCAAGAGAAAGTCCCAGCATTGTCACAAGGGGAAGCAGCGCATTGGGGAATACATGTCTCCACAAGATCACACTTTCCTTCTCGCCTCTTGCCCTGGCGCCAATCACATAATCCTGCCCCAGTTCTTCCAGAACCGCCGTGCGCACCTGGCGCGTATACTTGGCCGCCATGGCAAAAGCCAGCGTAACAGCCGGGAGAATTATCTTATTAAATCCCTGTCCGGAGGAAACCACCGGCACAAGTTTCCACTTCAAAGCCACCACATACAGCAAAAGCAGGCCCACCCAGAAATTTGGCATGGATACGCCGAAAAACGTAAAGAAACGTACAAGATAATCGATCGGTTTCCCCCTGTACACTGCAGAGAGCATCCCGAACGGCACCGCCACCGCAAGCATGATCACCAGCGACAGCAGCGACAGCTTCAGCGTCGGAAGCAGACGCATGGACAACAGATCAAGCACCGGCTTGTGCAGGGAGTAGGAGGTTCCGAAATCCCCATGAAGACATCCCCAGAGCCAGTTCCCGTACTGTACAAGGAACGGATTATTCAGCCCCAGCTCTTCCCTCGTCTGCTCCAGCACCGCTTCGCTCGGCATCATGCCGGTAGCCGCGTACATCGACGTCACCGGATCACCCGGCGACAGATAAGTCAGCATAAAGGTAAAGAAACTGATCCCGATCAGAACGATGACGATCTGAAGGAGACGTTTCCCTATTTTCTTAATACTCATTTTTACCCTCCCTGATTACTCAGAGCAAACTTTCTTCCCCTCATAACGGCTCCGATATGCCGGTCGGGAATTTACTCTGAAACAAAACTTTCCAAGATCGGGCAGGAGACGGTTTTCCCTCCTGCTCGCCTGCGGCGGGTCGCATCAGCGGAGCGCCTTTTGTGTCACAGGGCGAAATTTCCTGTGACGCAAAAAGGCCGGCCGTGACGGCCGGCCCCTTCCGCATAAAACTCAAAGTCCCGGATTTCCTGTTTATTCCGCCGGCTTGATTGCCGTGCTCAGCCAGTAATAATCGAATGCCGGGATGTCAGCTCCTGTTACTTTGGAAGCATTGCTGATCATCGTGGAATTGTAATAACCATGCACCAGAACCGCACAGTCGTTGATCAGAATCTGCTCCATCTGCACAACGAGATCATTACGTTCCTCGGTATCCAGAGACTGTGTGAACTGCTCATAGAGCTTATCAAATTCTTCGTTGTCATAGTGGCAGTAGTTGGAAGCTTCCGCATTCTCCTCACTGTAGAAATTCTCTCCGCCTTTGCCGTACCAGTTGAGCAGGAATGCGGTCGGATCGCCGGTACCCACAGTCGTCCAGTTCTGATTCAGGAGATCATACTGGCCTGCCTGCATCATCATCCAGTTTGTATCGCTGTCGGTGCTGTTTACGTTCACGCCGATCCCCACTTCAGCAAGCTGTGTCATAATTGCTTCCGCAAAGATATCCAGGCAGCGGTTTTTGTAAGTGACAAAGTTCAAAACTACATCCTCGCCGTCGAGCTCACGGATGCCGTTTCCGTCAGAATCCACGATCCCTGCCTCATCGAGCAGAGCGATGGCAGCTTCCTTGTTGTACGCATACGGATTGTCCAGATTTTCATCCGCATAAGCCAGAGAACTCGGAAGCACGCCCGGGCCGTAGGAGTACATACCGCCTACCGTTACGTCGCAGAGAGTCTGCCCGTCGATTGCCATAAATACCGCCTGGCGAAGGGAATCGTTTGCCAGAATCCCGTTGAAGTTCACATAGGCGAAACCTGCGCGGACACCGTCCTTCATGGATACATAATAGGAATCATCCGCGGACAGATTCTGCAGGTCGCTGATCGTCGTCACGTTCTCAGTTAGATCGATATCTCCGCTCTGCAGAGCCATGGCCTTCGTGGAATCATCCTCGATAAATGTCATCGTGATGCTGCCGTACGGAACTTCTCCGTCCCAGTAGTTCTCATTGGCAACGAGCTCTCCGCTCTTGCTGAGCTCATCGAAGGAATCCAGCACATACGGACCTGTCGCGATGATGGATGTGCTGTAGCCGCCCGCATGCTCCGCGTCTGTTGTGTCGCCGTCAACATCGATAATCGAATAGAATGGGAAGCACAGAGGTCCTGTCAGATCGGCATAAGCCACGTTCGTCACGATCGTCACCGTGTTCGCGTCCGTGTCGGCCTCAATACTTGCCATGTCGATGTACTGGTTTGGTGTGGAACTGTAGTCCGCTCCCTCGCATACCGTGAACAGACGGTTCAGGGAATCCGCAACCGCCTGCGCGTCGCAGGGATCTCCGTTTGAGAACAGCACGCCGTCGCGGATGTGGAATGTCCATGTCTTGTGATCGTCGGATACCTCATACGTGTCGCAAAGCCATGGCGCTACGCTCGCGTCGTCATTAAACTTGAACAGGCATTCCGTGATGCCCCATCTCATGCCCTGCCATGCCGCATTCTGATAATGCGCCGGGTCAAACGAGGTTGAGTATACGTAACACCCGAAGTTCAGATGCGCGTCACTTGCCGCCTGCGTGCTCACCGGAACGGCTCCCACTACCATTGCAGCGGTCAGGCCCGCTGCCAGAAGTTTTTTCGTTTTCATTTCCTTTTCCTCCTTAGATATACAATCCTTTATATATTTTTTAAAATTGCTTTTCTGTTTTTATTTTCTGGCTGCTGCCAGACTTATCTCAATCCATGCTTCTCATGTTCAGTCAGACGCAAGGATAAAATTCCCCTAAAAGACCAGATAAATCTGTCTCCAGAATTTTTTTGCACAGTGAACTCTCATGTCCTCATTTCAGACAACGCCATGAACGAAAATCCAGAGTGTTCCCGTCTGACAGCATTCGTTTACTCCACTTTTTATTTTTTTGATCTTTTTCTGTAACGGTACAGAACTCGGATCGAATTGATCACGCAGAGCACCGCCACGCCGGAATCCGCAAACACCGCGAACCACATACTCGCTCTTCCCATAAGGCCCAGCACCATGACCATCGCCTTGATGACCAGGGCAAACACTACGTTCTGCGTCGCGACGCACGTGGAATCTCTCGCGATCTCCACGGAATCCGCGATCGACGTCAGGCTCGAATTCATGAAAACGACGTCTGCAGCCTCGATTGCCGCGTCCGCGCCGCTTCCCATCGCGGCTCCGACATCCGCTCCCGCAAGCACCGGAGCGTCGTTGATTCCGTCGCCGACGAACATGACCGCGCCGTTGCGGTTGCGGATCAGGATCAGTTCATTGAGCTTATCCTGCGGCATCAGCTTCGCGTGCACCTCGTCGATGCCGGTTGCCCTTGCCACCGCCTGCGCGCTTGCTTCTCCGTCGCCGGTCAGCATCGC
>CANQUH010000092.1 GCA_947626965.1 uncultured Lachnospiraceae bacterium | reverse complement strand
AGAAGATCCCGTACCTCCGTCACCTGTATACTCCCGCGCTCCTCCACGAGCCTGACTATGATTTCCTGCCTCTGTTTCGTCAACATATTTTGTCCCGCCTTATATTTTCTGACTGTATGGCCAATAAGCATATATTTTACAATAATATTATTCTACTCTCCCCCAAGTTAAATTTCAAGACTGACAAAAACAACTCTGTTCTCCCGCGAGTTTTGCCTGCTGGCCCTTAAAATATAGAAAGCCCTGCGGAAATCAGTCTATTTTCACACTGATTTCCACAGGGTTTGTTTTATTTACCTTATATTTCAATTCACTCTCTTACAGATGTGAATGCAGCTCTTTTCCAGAGCAGGATTACGCCGCTTTCTTCTTCAGCACGCCCAACAGCACCGCCGACACAACGGTTCCGATCACCAGCGCCACGAGGTACATCAGCGCATTGCCCATCACCGGCACCACGAAGATTCCGCCGTGCGGGGCCATCAGCGTACAGCCGAACATCATGGAGAGCGCTCCCGCCACCGCCGAACCGATGATGCAGGACGGCAGTACGTGAACCGGGTCCGCGGCCGCGAACGGGATCGCGCCTTCTGTGATGAACGCAAGGCCCATGATAAAGTTGGTCGGGCCGGAGTCTCTTTCTTCTTTTGTGAATTTATCCTTGAACAGCAGCGTCGCAAGCGCGATCGCGCACGGAGGCGTCATACCGCCGATCATAACTGCCGCCATCACATCGTAGTTTCCGGAAGCGATTGCCGCTGTTCCGAATACATAAGCCGCCTTATTGAACGGGCCGCCCATATCGATCGCCATCATGCCGCCGAGGATCAGACCCAGGATCAGTTTGCTGGAACCGCCCATCGTTGTCAGTCCGTTGTTCAGCGCCGTGTTGATCGCGCCCATAACCGGCTCAACAATAAACAGCATAAGCAGTCCCATCACCAGGATACCGACGACCGGATAGATCAGAACCGGCGCGATCTTCTCAATCGCCTGCGGAAGACCGTCGCACACCTTGCGCAGTGCCACGATGATGTAGCCTGCCGCGAAGCCTGCCACCAGAGCGCCGAGGAAACCTGAACTGCCGTTCGCCGCCATCATGCCGCCGACAAAGCCAACCGCGAGCGCCGGTCTGTCGCCGATCGCCATTGCGATGAAGCCTGCCAGCACCGGAAGCATAAATCCGAAAGCTGTGTCACCAATCTGTTTGAAGACCGCGGCAAGAGGAGTGATCGTACCAAAACCTGCCCTCTCCGCCTCCGACAGTGCGTTCATATCAACCATAAGACCGTCGATCAAGAATGCGATCGCAATCAGGATGCCGCCGCCGACCACAAGCGGAAGCATGTGAGAGACACCGTTCATAAGCTGCGTGTAGATCTGGTGCCCTGTACCGCCTCCTGCCCGGCCTGCGGAAGAGGACTGAGCGCCGCCGTTCGTGCTCTTGTAGGCCGGAACATTTCCGGAAAGAGCCAGCGCCACAAGCTCATCCGCCTTGTGGATACCGTCGGAGACCTGACGCTCGATCACTTTCTTCCCGTCGAAGCGGTCCATCGGCACCTGCGCGTCCGCCGCCACGATAATGCAGTCGGCTTCCTCAATCTCCTTCGCCGTCAGGACATTCTTGGCTCCGCCGGAACCTCTCGTCTCCACTTTGATAAAGCAGCCTTTTGCTTTCGCAGCCTTCTCAAGTCCTTCCGCCGCCATGTAGGTGTGAGCAATACCGGTCGGACAGGAGGTAACGGCCAGAATCTTGAACTGTCCTTTTTCAGCCTCTCCGACATCTGCGAGGCGTTCATCCACGCTTTTCTTCTCCTCATCGGCCTTGTTGACGATACTCAGAAATTCCTCAACAGTCTTCGCGTTCCGCAGACTCGCCGTAAATTCCTCATCCAGCAGCATCATCGAGAGCTTGCTGAGCACATCAAGATGCACGTTATCCTCCGTATTCGGCGCGGCGATCAGGAACATCAGCGTGACCGGCTCGTCGTCCAGAGCCTCAAAATCCACGCCGTCCTTCACAACCATCGCTGCAAGGCCCGGTCTGTCGACAGAATCTCCCTTGCCGTGCGGAATCGCGATTCCATCGCCGACTCCCGTCGTGCTCTCTTCTTCTCTCGCGTATACCTGTTTGCGGTATTCCTCCGCGTCATTGATCTTGCCGCTCTTAAGCATCAGATCGATAATCTGATCCAATGCTTCTTTCTTTGTTTTCGGTTTCCTGTCCAAAGCGATACTTCTCGCATCCAGCAAATCTGTAATCCTCATGACTTATCCTCCAAAGCTGTGCTAAATTCAAACCTTCATACTCTCGCTGCGGGGAGCGTTACCCCGCATGGCATTCTGTGATCTCTGTGCATTGAAAACATTCTGTGATTGAATCACCTGCAATCCGCCTATTTCATCCAAATCTGTGCGCATTTACTGTAACCGCTCCGACCTGACCCGCTTATAGACATCCTCAATCTCCACGCGGGTCGCAAGATGATCCGAAAACGCGCTTGCGCTTCCCGCCGCGATTCCCATGTGGAACGCGTACTCATAATCCTGCTTTTCCATCCATCCGGCCATGAAACCGGCCACCATGGAATCACCCGCGCCCACGCCGTTCACCAGCGTTCCCTTCGGCGCCGGGGCTCCGAATATTTTGCCGTCCGCCGCAATGAGCACCGCTCCCTCTCCCGCCATGGAGATCAGGACATTCTGCGCGCCCATCTCCTGCAGCTTTCTGCCGTACGGGACGACCTCTTCCCTTGTCCTGAGCTCTACCCCGAAGATCTCCCCGAGCTCATGATTGTTCGGCTTGATCAGAAACGGCCTCAGCCCAAGCACATTCAAAAGAAGATCTTTCGTCGCGTCCACCGAAATCAGGACGCCTCTGCCGTCCAGCATCTCCATGATCTTCTGGTACGCATCGTCCGGCATCGACGCAGGAATACTCCCGGAAAGAAAGAGCACATCTCCCTCTCCAAGCTGGTCAAGCTGTTTCATCAGCTGCGCAAGCTTCTCCCCGCTGATCACCGGCCCCTGCCCATTGATTTCGGTCCCGTCGATCGACTTCAGCTTCAGATTAATCCTTGTGAAACCCTCTTCCAGAGAAATAAAGCCGTTCCTCACGCCCATCTCCTCCAGACGCCTCACAACCTCCGCGCCGGTAAAGCCGGCAATAAAGCCGAGCGCCGTGCTCTCGATCCCCAGATTCATGAGAACCGTCGACACGTTGATCCCTTTCCCGCCCGGAAGCATCAGCTCCGAGCTCGTGCGGTTCGTCAGACCAAGCTTAAAATCTTCGACAGATACAATGTAGTCCAGTGACGGATTGAATGTCACTGTGTAGATCATCCCATCCCCTCCTTTTCCTCTGATGAACCGACACTCTTATCGTTCGATTCCCGGATATCCATGCCTCATATCGCGCCATATCGTCGATGAAACGGCACTTTTATCATTCGGGTCTCGCCGTTGTTCGTGTCTGTACACCAGTTTGCTTGTGTTTGATTTTCTGTTCTGATTATAACGCCATAATCAGTCAAAATCAACCATAATAAGTCACAAAGATTTCACAGATTTTTGGTTGATATTGCACAAAATTGAATTTTTTTGACCGAATTTTGACCGTTTTGCCTTGTATTAATCTATCGCCTTCTGATTTTCTCGAAGTTTATTTTTAAATCTTATATATTTATGTCAAGTGTTTAGTGATATTTTTCTGTCAATTCATGAAAATTTGATTGAAAACCCCTCCGCTGTCCTGTATAATAAAATCAGACGGGAAAGCCCTGCTGCGCGCTTTTAGCGGATTGGGAAAATGCAGAACGCGGAAGAAGCAGATATCCGGGACTTTGTCGAAAACGCACAAAAACTCACTGCTCAGGAAAGGAGCGTGCCGGAAATGAAAAAAGTGAATATTCCTGTCGGACGTTCCGATTTTGAATATATCAGAAAAAACGATTTTTATTACATTGACAAGACTGGCCTGATTGAAGAACTTCTGAAAACAAGCGCCAGACAGGTTACCCTGATCACTCGTCCCAGACGTTTTGGAAAAACCCTCAACATGAGCATGATGGCCGAATTTTTCGACATTCAAAAAGACAGCACCTTTTTATTTAAAGGACTGTCCATCTCAAAAAACCCGGAACTTTGCAGCGTCTGGATGAATCAGTATCCTGTTGTTTTTATTTCTTTCAGAAATGTGGATGGTCTGGATTTTCAGCAAGCTTACGCAAAACTTTACAGTACCATTGAAGATTTGTACAATGAGCATCTTTGTTTAATGAAAAGCAAAAATCTCAATCCAAACGACCTGCGCTTCATACGAAATATTACAGAAGAAACAGCGGCGCAGGTTCACATTGAAAACAGTCTTTTGCGGCTGACCAGAATGTTGTCCGCACACTATGGCAAACCTGTGATTCTTCTCATCGATGAATACGACGTCCCTCTGGCAAAAGCAAGCGTCAAAGGCTATTACAGGGAAATGCTGAATGTCATGCGCGGCGTCCTGTCCGTGCTCAAAGACAACGCTGCTCTCTGTTTTGCCGTCGTCACAGGTTGTCTTCAGATCATGAAAGAAAGCATCTTTACCGGCACCAATAACTTTGTGACGGACACAATCTCCGACTCCAGGCTGGATAAGTACTTTGGCTTCACACAAGTGGATGTAGACCAGCTTCTGCAGGACACAAAACTCTCCGACCATAAAGAAGAAATCAAAGAATGGTATAACGGGTACCTGTTTGGGAACTGCAATGTTTATTGCCCGTGGGATGTAATGAACCATGTAGAAAATCTGCTGCTTGACCCCTCCGCGCCTCCTGCCGATTACTGGGAACACACCAGTCACGACGGTTCGAAACCTGCTGCGCAGGTTTCGACCGTTGTCGCGGGCGCGTTCAGTCGTCCCATGCAAGCATGTCCTCCTTCACTTTGCCTTCGCGCAAATGATATCATTTACCAGTTTATCAGTACGACCGAAGCGGATGTCAACGATAAGTTTGAAACACTGCTTGCCGGAGGTTATATTATTGAGCCGATTGAACCGCACCTGACTTATGACATCCTGCACTCCTCCGAACGGAATCTCTGGACGCTGCTGTACTTTACCGGCTATCTGACCAGAATGCAGATAAAAGACATACCTGAGACTCCTGCGGACGGCAGCCTCGCGCTGACCATACCAAACGCGGAGATCCGCAAACTGTTTCAGAAAAGCGTCAGCGAGTGGTTTCTCGCAAAAACACAGGCCAGTGACCGCTCGGAGCTGTTTAATGCGTTGTGGAACGGAGATGCCGGGCAGATGCAGGACTTCCTGAACGATACGCTATTCGATACGATCAGTTATCATGACTATCAGGAAAGCTTCTATCACGCGTTCCTGGCAGGGCTTCTCTCCCGAAAAGGATATAAAGTGGAATCCAACTATGAGAACGGCCTGGGACGATCAGACATTGTGGTAAAAGACAGGAAAAAACGGCGCGCCGCCGTGATCGAGACAAAGATTGCGGATTCCGAAAACAGACTGGCCGCCGCCTGCGAAGATGCCTTGAAGCAGATTAACAAAAAACAATACGCCGCTGCTGTTCAAAAAGCCGGATACCGGCAGGTGACATCCTTTGGCATCGCATTTTATCAGAAACAGTGCCGTGCGGAAAAATGACGACCGAAAAATAATTCCCGACCTGGTTTCTGTGCTATACTGTTCTTAATTACAAATAATACAATTGAATCCGTAAATCTGCCGTTTTTCAGGAGAAGGATTGAAGTTATGGGAAAATATCTCAACACCGGCAATGCCGGATTCCAGTCAGTCAGAAAAGGACTGTACATTGACAAGTCCGGACTGATTTCTTTTATCAATGAAACGCTCGGGACAAAAGATAAGCTGACCTGCATAAGCCGTCCCCGGCGCTTCGGCAAGTCTTTTGCGGCGCAGATGCTGTGTGCCTACTATGATCAAAGCTGTGATTCCAGATTTCTGTTTCAGGATCTGAAAATTGCAGAGGATCCATCTTTTGAAATATATTTAAATAAGTTTGACGTGATCTGCCTGGACATTACATGGTTTATCTCCACTGTTTCCGATATCGGAGATACCGTAAAATATCTGCAGCGCGAAGTAATCCGTGAGCTTCAGGAAACATTTCCTGAAATTAAGCAAACAGGCGATTCGCTGCCTGCATACCTCTCTGATATAAGTGAAACAACCGGCCGGAAGTTTATCGTCATCATCGATGAGTGGGATGCTCTGTTCCGGGAAGCAAGAAAAAACGACAGCCTGCAAAGAGAATACATCCGCCTTCTTCGCGGTTTGTTCAAAAGCAGCCTTACCGATAAAATGATCGAGGCTGCTTATATGACCGGAATACTCCCGATCAAAAAATATGGCACACAATCCGCGCTGACAGATTTTCGGGAATATACCATGCTCTCTCCGAAAAGACTGGCGGAATACGTGGGATTCACTGAATCGGAAGTTAAAAAATTGTGCAAAATCTATGACATGGATTTTGAAGAAGCCCGGCACTGGTACGACGGCTATTCTTTTCGAAAAATCAAATCCATATACAGTCCCAACTCCGTGATTGAATCCATTAAAAACCGAGAATTCGGGTCTTACTGGACAGAAACCGAAACCTATGAATCACTGAAAATTTATATTGATATGGACGAAGACGGATTAAAGGAATCTCTGGTTCAGATGCTTGCGGGAGCAGACTGCCCGGTCGATACCGGGACTTTTCAAAATGACATGACAAATATAAAAAGTAGAGATGACACCTTTACTCTGCTTGTGCATTTGGGCTATCTGTCCTACGATGCAGAAAAACAAAGTGTCCATATTCCCAATGAAGAAGTCCGGCGGGAGTTTCTGCGCGCTGTCACTGCCGGAAAGCACCGAAAAGTCGCTCAGTTAATTCGAAATTCGGACCATCTTCTTCAGGACACACTTTCGATGAATGAAAACGCTGTTGCAGCTGCAATTGAAACGGCTCACAGCGAAGGGACTACACCGCTCTTTTATAATAATGAACAAGCTCTGCGAAATGTCATCCGCTTTGCGTATATCAGCTGTACTGATGAATTTTTGAGAATTGAAGAACTTCCGTCAGGAAAAGGATTTGCGGATATTGTTTATCTGCCAAAAAAGAACTCTTCCATGCCGATTCTGCTGATTGAACTGAAATGGAATAAATCAGAAGACGGCGCAATCAGACAGATCAAAAACAGACATTACCCGCAGGTGCTGGAAGACTATGGCGGCGATCTTCTCCTTATCGGGATTAACTATGATGTGAAAAGTCAGAAGCATACGTGCAAAATTGAGAAATATTCCGTAGAAAAATCAGTACCACCGGTTTAGCCGGTGGTACTGATTTTGGATCTTATATTCTATTCACTTTTTTTCCGGGACATGACTCCGCAGGGAGCACGGAATCCACGCATCAATTTCGCGCAGGAAGCGAACAAAACAAAAATCTTTCTGCCGTTTCCCATAATATCAACCCCCGGCAGGTACGCCGCGCACAGCCGTTTCCTCAGGCTGCACGTCTCTTCCTGAGCAGGACCGCGCCGCCAGGCAAAGCAAGTGCCACACCCGGATAGTTTTCGCTGTTCATATTTTCTTTCGAACCATAGTAGGATATAATGGGTTCTTTCAATCGCTCATATCCATCTGGCGCTTCTATCATTCAGTTGTTATCTGGGTAAATCCTTTTCCCCCGCACCAGCATACGATAGGTGCTGCTTCCATGCGGATGGCAGGTGACAAGCGTACAGTAATCTTTCCCTTCTTCGACAGCCAGATCGTCGACCTGCCTTGGAAAGACAATGCGGACCTGGTCCACTTCATAGGTAATGGTCTCATCCAGAACGGTAAGCGTGAATGTGTCTCCGTTCTCCAGCTTGTCCAGGTCATGGAACAGATATGCGTCAGACTGATCCCGGTGCCCGCACAGAACCGTATGGCAGGTGTCTCCGCCCACCGGCAGGGACGAGCCGGGAATGTGGCCTACAGCCTCCTCCAGAACATCTTCTTCGGCTGTGTGATAGACAGGCAGAGATACATGAATTTTCGGGATTTGGATATAGCCCATCATGCCCGTTCCGGTAAGATCCAGCTGCGCGCCGTATTCGTCCAGTTCATCCTGATTCAGCTGGAAATGCGTGCCCGGCCGGAGACGGCTGTTGTAGGAAAGGGCCGCTTCTCGCAGTCCGTTCCGTTCCTCCACGGAGAGAGCCGCAACCGTTTCATCATAATCGGCGATGATCTTTTCCATGCGCATCGAGTGGAACCAGTCGCTGACCGGCTTTCGGGCAATCAGATATACGCTCACCAGAACACAGCAGCCCAGAAGGACGCAGGCAATCACTCTGGCTTTCCTGTTTTCTTTTTCATATTCTTCGGGAGAGCCGTATGGATATTCTTCCGGCATGTCCCCCTCCTTCATATCTCGAACAGCTTCCATAGCCATCCCTTTCCTTTGTTATTATGAAAACTTTGTCCCCATACAGAAAACCTGCCACCGGCAGCTCGCCTTGCATACTATAGTATACAGAGGCGCTGCGCACCGGCTGCGCGCTGCGCTAACCGAAGCGGAGCGCTGACCAGACGGCAGAGCATGAAGAGGGTATCTGTGTTCTGCTTAAAACTTCTGCAAATCCGGATTTGATCAGACAGGAAGCTGTTTTCTCTCCTGCCCGCCGTGCGGCCCGCAGGCTGCGATGATAGCGGATTTCCATATGTGGGCCAGGGACCTGTGCATGCAAACAAAAGGCTCCTCAATAAAAAACAGAGCTTTGCCCTGACAGCAAGAGGGCCGGAGACCTTGTTCCGCCTCCGGCCCCACAATGATAGATCATGGTTTTAAATGTTTCTGATTTTCTTACCGTGCCCGGCGCAGGCGCCTTCTGACCGTCAGAAGAATCCCGCTGCTCAGCGCAAGCGCAAGCCCGGCTGTCAGATAGAAGAATGTGCCCGGTCCGCCCGTTTCAGGCAGGTTGTATTCAATCGGCGGGTCGCCCACGGTCAATGTGCCGCCGGGAAGAACAGCCTTTGCATCAGGATAGCTTTCCTTGGCAATTTTGTTCTCAAATCCAAAATAGAACAGGACAGGTTCCTCTAACATCTCATACCCTGACGGAGCTTTGATCTCTTCGAGGATGTAGTAGTTCCCCGGCGCCAGGTTCCAGTTTCTGTCTTTACCGCCAATGTGGAAGGTGCCGTCCTCGCCGGTGGTAATCACCCAATCGTCCTTGGTGTAGCAGCTGTACGTTTTCTCTCCAATTGGGATGGACTTGATCTCCTCCAGCCCAGTCCCCTGGCGCACGATATAGAACTGGAACTTAGCGTTGGACAGCTTCTTGCTGCCCGTGCTGTCGGTCTTTTCAAAGGTCAGTTCGTTGACGCTGCCGGAGCCGCCGGCGTCGATGTCATTGACCTTCAGAGATTTCTCGTAGTCGCTGTTGGAGCGCTCCACGCCGTCGATGCTGGCCTTGTTGGTCACGGGCACGCTGTCCCCGGATTTGGTAACCAGCGCCTGGTAGGTAATGCGAAGCGAGACCCCGTCGGGGACCTTGAGCTTGAACTGATGCTTCTGCTCTCCAGGTTTCTGCTCTTCAGGCTCCTGTTTTTCCGACTTCTGCTCTTCAGGGAGGCGGCCCCACTGGTCGGTCCCCAGCTCCTTGTCGAGGGTGATCTCGCCCAGATCCTCCAGCGGCACGACCGTCCCGTCGTCGGTCACCTTGCTGACCACAATGCTCTCCGGCTTAATCTCGATGCCGGTGCTCTCATCGGTCACAATCAGGTAATTCTTGTACTTATCCAGATCCGCGCCGGCCGGGTTCATCTCCAGGGTGAACTCAATCAGGTTGGTGTTGCCCACCTGCTCGGCGGTCTTGGTCAGCCGGTTGGGCAGATAGGGGATGGTTTTGTCAACTTTCCAATGGGTCATATTTTTATCCTTGATTTCGGCGTGGTTATTTATCGGAACCGCGCTCTCGTCTTCGGCGTGCGCCATCAGCCACGCGCGGCTGGCCTTGAGGGTGTAGTGGAAGGAAACCTCCGTCAAATTATCGGGATTCCTGAACATATTGAAAAACTCGATGTCCCCCCGGAAGTAATCCAGCGGCGCGGAGATGGACCTCCCGTCCTCGCTCAATTCGGACCCAGATTCGGTCTTATACGCGAAGGTTTTGCTGACCCCGTACCGGTCCTTTGTCACCGCGTACAGGCTGCCCGGCACATAGTCCCAGCCATCGGGCAGCTTGTCGTAAAACTCGACCTGCATCGTATACTCGTAGTTCCAGCTTCCGGTTTTCTCGTGGCTGTCGTAAATATCCTCCGCGAAGTCCTTGAAGTAGTCCCGGACGGTATCGTCCGACAACCCCACGGTGACGGTGTAGTCGATGGTGTTGGTGTTCTTGTCCGGCACGCCGGTCTTGTTGATGTCCTCGATGTTGTTGAAGAACACCGAGTAGCCGGGGTTATATCCGCTGAAGCGAAGATAGACGTTGTTCGTGATGCCGGCGTGCAGCACCTGCTCCGGGGTAAGGATCCTGGTTTTGGTGGAATTAATATCACTGACGGTCAGCTCTGTCTCGCCGGACAGATCCAGGTCGTACTCCGTGATGACCAGCCGGTCTTTATCATAATTCCAGCTGCCCCACTTCCCCCAGTAGTCGTTATAGGGCCTGGTGTGGTCGAAACCGAAGATGATGTTCAGCCCCCTGCCGCGGAAGTAGTAGACATACTGGTCCACGTTCGTGGTTCCGTCCACGTTCGTGGCTTCATAGCCCTCCGGCTTGTTGTTATCGCCGAAGGCATAGAAGTCGAAACCCTGCAGCTTGTCGGACTTTCCCACGAACTCCTGAAGATCCCCCTGGAGCTTGTCGGGGTTCTCGGAGTCCTTCCAGTCAAACCGATTGTTAGGCAGGTCGACGGCCTTGACCGTCAGACTGTCAACGACGACCCGACCGCCGTCCTTTTTGAACTCATCGAGGTACCAGCGCTCGCCGCCGTAATTGACGTACATATCGTCATATATATGGAGGGGCTCCCACTTGCCCTTCGGGATTACCGTGTAGAGGGTGTAGTGCAGCTTGTGCGTGGCCTCGTCATAGTGCTGGTCCTTGAAGATCACGCCGTCGCCGGTGGTCGCCACGTTGATGTACACGTTGCTGTTGCGCTTTTCCTCCACCTCGACGGGCGGCTTTCCTTCCGGGTCGTCGGGGTCCTTCAGCGGCATGGTGCCGTGGACGGTGACCTCGTTGAGCGCGTTGCCGCTGAGCAGGCCGACGCTCTTCATATTATAGTCTACATCGTACTCATAGGAGACGTTCAGCACGTCGCCCTCGTACAGCGTCGCGTAGGGATCCTTGAGCTTGACGATGAACGTCTGCTTCTCCGGGTTGTCCGGGTCGGGCTCGCCGGGGACCAGTTCGTAGTCCTCGGGCTTGAGCTCAATGGCCTCGCCGTCCGGGCCATCAGCCGCCCGCTTGAGCGTGACCTTTACATTCTGATACTTTCCTACCTCAATCGCGTCGGTCTGGGGCGGGGTGAGCACGTCGGTAACCTGCACGTTCTCCACCGTGCCGTGCTTCACCGTGGTCGTCACGGTATAGGACAGCGTCCCGCCCTTTCCGTCCGCGTCCTCGCTGAGACCGCCACTCTTCTGCACGTCGATCCGGGGCTGGTCCGTCACCGTGAAATTGAAGCCGGAGCCCACGTCGCCGAAGTGGACCTGCTGATCGTCGCCCCCCTCAGTTGCCTGGGCCGTGGCCGTCATGTCGAAGGTCAGCGCGATGTCGTTGGACGTCTCCAGCGCCTTCTTCCCCTCGTCCGTCAGCTTGAGGGTGAGCAGGCCGTTCTCATCGATAGAGTAATCACCGATATAGACCTCCTTGCCGTCGACAGTGATTTTGAGCGGCACATCCTTGTAGGTGTCCACCTGAAAGCTGCTCGGAATCTGGAAGGTCATCGTGCCGTCCTCTTTCCAGTGGAACTGCTCCTTGTCACCAGCCTGGACATCGCCCTCTCGAAATACCATCTGAATCGTGTACGACTCGCCCACGTACAACGTGCCGCCCTCTTCGATCTCTGTGCCTTTGTTGTCCTTGATGGTCACACCACGCAGCAGTCTGCCCATGTCGCTCAGATCCTCCGTCTCTCCTCCGTTAATTGGCATTATTTCATCGCCTATTGTAGGGCCACCATTCCCTGGATTCCCTATAACCACAAAATCAAATGCAAACGCAAAAGGCGAAAACCCATCCGTCGTAAAGGAAACAAAGCCTGCGTCGTCCACAGCCGTATCCGCGACAACCTCCGCGCCATCTTCCGCAAGATGAACCACTTTGATGGGTTCTCCTGCCTCGAAACCATCTTTCAAGACATGGAGCGTCACATTCACCGGCGCAGCCGGTTCCACTTCCTGATCTCCGACGTAAAACCCTATGTTATAAATGGTATTCGCCGGAACGGCTTCCCCATCCCTGCCCATTGCGGTCATAGCGGTCTTCATATTCTGTGAATATGCATCCGGGTCCGCTTCCGGCGTCATCTGCCAGGCTCGCAGTTCCGCGTCCTCTGGAATCCGGGCCTCTTTCCCGTACATCGCCTCGACATACACCGTATCATCCCGGTACGACGCTGTCAGCGGGCCTCCTTCCCTGTGAAGATTCGTCCACACTCCCAGGGAAAACAGAATCACGCCGAATATCAGGGATACCCAGCCCGCAATGCCCAGCAGAGTATTCGGCCCGTTCCTCTTATTCAATAATCTCTTTGGGGCATCATTCATCTTTGTCGCTTCCATCATGCACCTCCATAAACCCTTGCTGAAAAACCGGAAT
>CANQUH010000091.1 GCA_947626965.1 uncultured Lachnospiraceae bacterium | reverse complement strand
CGGGGAACAGGTGAAGCAGTATTTTGTAAAGTGTTTTCCGATTATCTGCAATGAAGTGATGATGGGAATCGGAAACATGGTGATAAATATCACGCTGGGAAGACAGCCGGAGCAGGTGATCGCGGCGGTCGCCGTATTCCGGACGCTGGAAGGGCTGATCATAGGATTCTTTGCGGGATTTTCCAGCGCGTCCTCTGTTCTGGTCGGAAAGTGTGTGGGCGCGGGAGAACTCGATACTGCGTATGAACGCGCAAAACGGCTGGTGTACCTGTGCAGCGGCATCATACTGCTGGCCAATCTCTGTCTGTTTGCCGTGCACCGTCCGATTCTAACCGGCATGAGCCTTTCGGGGGAATCGTACCAGGCCGGAACGAGGCTGCTGATCATCTACGGCGCCGCTTCCGTGATCCGCATGGGGAACTGGCTTCAGAATGATACATATCGCGCTTCGGGCGACGCGGTCTACGGGACTGTGCTGGAGATCATATTTATGTATGCGCTGGTGCTTCCCTGCGTTCTGACCACGGGATTTGTTCTGAAAGCCCCTTACTGGGTCATTTTCATCTGCTGTTATATCGATGAGCCCGTGCGGTATCTGCTGATGCAGCTGCATCTGTACTCCGGAAAATGGATCAAACCGGTTACAGAGACCGGAATGGCGGCGCTGGAAGAATTTCGTAGGAAAAGAAACAGATGAATTTGTTACAAATATTGCAGCAGAATCAAATATTTTTTGTCCAGATTTTATCTTGGAACAGCGATAGTAATGTGCTATAGTATATCGGTTTGCAAGTTATAATATCGCTGGGAAAAGAGGGTTTCGCAAATGATAAATTATTTTAAAAAGGAAAAGGTGCTGAGCATTGCCTTGTTCCTTGGATTTGTCTCCTGTTTTTTTATTCATCTGGACAGGAAATATCTGGATTATATCGACATGCGGGTGCTGGCGCTCCTGTTCTGCCTGATGCTGCTGGTCAAAGGCTTTCAGAGCGTCGGTCTGCTGGATCTGATGATTGTGAAGATGTTTGGACAAGTGCGTTCCACACACAGTATGTGCCGGACACTGATTCTGATCTGTTTCTTTCTGAGCATGATCATGACCAATGATGTAGCCCTGATCACATTTGTGCCGTTTGCGATTCTGGCGCTGAAGCGGTGTGGACAGGAGAAGCTGACCATACGGGTTGTGGTTTTGCAGACCATGGCCGCCAATCTGGGGAGTATGCTGACGCCGATCGGAAATCCGCAGAATCTGTATCTGTTTTCCACTTCCGGAATGTCGGCCGCCGCTTTTTTCCGGACGATGCTTCCGCTTGCCGCCGTTTCACTGCTGCTTCTGATGGCTGCCGCGTTTCTTCTGCCGAATGAGGAAGTGCAGATGCACGAGGAGCATGTAGCCAGCGCGCTTCCGAAAAGGGAGACTGGTATTTACAGCGGACTGTTTCTTATCAATCTTCTGGTGGTGTTCCGTCTGATCTCCTGGGTTCCGGCCATCATCATCACGATTGCGGCGATCCTTCTGCTTCACAGAAGACAGCTGCTGATGCAGGTGGATTACGCTCTGCTTCTGACCTTTGTGGGATTTTTTGTTTTTGTCGGTAATATCGGACGTATTCCAGCGGTCAGCACGGCGATCGCGCAGATTCTGAACGGCAGGGAGATCCTTGTGTCGGCGCTGTTCAGCCAGTTTTTGAGCAATGTACCGGCGGCTCTGCTTTTGTCAGGGTTTACAAATAACTTTGCGGGTCTGCTGGTGGGAACCAATGTGGGAGGTCTGGGGACGCTGATTGCCTCGATGGCGAGCCTGATTTCCTACAAGCAGTATGCTGAGAGTGAAAATTCCGAAAAGGGGAAATATCTTCTGACATTTACGTTGTATAATGTGGCGGGACTTGTTATTCTTCTTTTGTTTTCGCAGTGGTATTACCGCTTGTAAATGTCCGCGGAAGAACTGCAGAAGGTCGTTGTAAAGTGGAAAAGTGCTTTATACTTCAATTAAAAAAACGGTGTGAATCTGGAAGACATTTTCACATCGTTTTTAATTTGTAAAAAATTTATTCTTCCAGTTTGTAACGCATTGAAACAACAGTGGTTGTATACTATAATGAAAAAGATATTGGAGATAAAAGGAACGGGAAAGCTTGAATAAAAGGGGGGCAGAGCGCATGAGAAAAAAGCTTCCGGTCGGCATTGAAAATTTTGAGGAGTTTTCATCGCAGGACTTTTATTACGTGGATAAGACAATGTTTATCGCGGAGCTCCTTGAAAGCTGGGGGAAAGTGAATCTTTTTACTCGTCCGCGTCGTTTCGGGAAGACTCTCATCCTGAGTATGCTGAAAGCTTTTTTTGAGATCGGATGCGACAAAACTCTGTTTGACGGGCTGAAGATCTCGCGGGAGAGAGAATTATGTGAGAAATATATGGGGCAGTATCCTGTGATTTCTGTCACGTTGAAGAGTGTGGACGGACTAAATTTTCAGAGTGCATGCGCAGCGCTGCGCGGACTGATTGGAAAAGAGGCGCTGCGTTTTGGTTTTCTGGCAGACAGTGACAGGCTGTCTTTGCAGGAGCGGGCGATGTATCTGCAGCTGATTGACGTGGGAAGCACGCAGAACGCCATATTTACAATGACAGATGCCATGCTTGTGGAGAGTCTCCATACGCTTACGCAGCTTCTTGCCAGGCATTTCGGACAGAAGGTGATCCTGCTGATCGATGAGTATGATGTCCCTCTGGAAAAAGCATTTCAGGCGGGGTACTATGAGGAAATGGTTTCTCTGATCCGCAGTCTGTTTGGCAATGTGCTCAAAAGCAATGACAGTCTTCACTTTGCCGTTTTGACGGGGTGCCTGCGCATCGCAAAGGAGAGCATTTTTACGGGGCTGAACAATCTGAATGTAATGACAGTCACAGATCCGTATTTCAATGACAGCTTCGGGTTTACGGAGCAGGAGGTAAAAGAACTGCTGTCTTTTTACGGGCAGGAGGATGCTTTTGAGACGATACAGGAATGGTATGACGGTTATCAGTTTGGCGGAAAATCGGTTTACTGTCCCTGGGATGTTGCCCGATATGTGCAGGCCTTGCTGAAGGACAGGAATGCGGTTCCACGGAATTACTGGGCAAATACCAGTGGAAATGCCATGGTTCGGCGCTTTATCGGGAAGGCCGGTCGGGAGACAAAAAATGAGATTGAGCGGCTGATTGCAGGGGAGAGCATTGTCAAGCCCGTGAATCAGGAACTGACTTACAGTGAGCTTGACAATTCGATTGATAATCTCTGGAGCGTGCTGTTTACCACGGGATACCTGACGCAGAACGGCCGGCCGGATCTGGCTGACGGAGTGGAGCGATACAGTTTGCGTATTCCCAACCGGGAGATTCGTTCTTTGTTTATCAGTCAGATCAGGGAATGGTTTAAAGAGACAGCCAGGGCAGATACGAAGAAATTGGAGCGGTTCTGCCGGGCATTTCCGGATGGAGATGCTGTTTTGATCGAGGAGATGATGAATGCGTATCTGTGGAATTCGATCAGTATCCGCGACACCGCTGTCAGTACAGACAGAAAAGAAAATTTTTACCATGGCATGCTTCTAGGCCTTCTGCAATATGAGACAGAATGGGAAATCAAATCCAATGCGGAATCGGGAGAGGGTTACAGCGATATACTGATCCAGACGCCGCAGAGGACCGGCGTGGTGATCGAGACTAAATACGCGCAGGACGGCAATCTCGAAAAAGGATGCGCCGCGGCTCTTGAGCAGATCGAAAGAAAGAGGTATGACGCGGCGCTTATAAAGGACGGAATGAAAAAGATTGTGAAATACGGGATTGCGTTCTGTAAGAAAAACTGTAAAGCAGAGTTAAGCAGACAGGTGTAATTCAGGCAGTACTGACAAGGGAGATTTCTGCAGCGGATGCAGGGTTCTCCCTTGAAGATTCTGGCTGACTGCCAGCATTAAATCAGATGAAAATGTTTGAAGGCGTTGTATATGCCGTCGTCATCCACGGAGTCCGTCACGTAATCGGCGGCAGCTTTGATCTCATCGCCGCCGCTCGCGACGGCGACGCCGACTGCGCATTTCTTCAGCATCGGGATATCCACTTTGGCGTCTCCAAACGCGAAGGTGTCCTCGATAGAGGCTCCCAGATGCTTCAGAAGCACATCGACTGCGTGTCCTTTATCGATATTCTTTACACTGAGATCTCCAAACAAGGCAGTTTCTCCTTGTCCTCCCCAGGTGCCGGCCTGGAGATCCGGAAATTCCTGGATGGAATCCAGATGATCCTGATAGCTGCCAAGGATAAAGCTGACCTTGCTCAGGTCATCTCTGTACAGGTTTGTCTCTCCGAAAATCATCAGAGGAAAGACGGCGCGTATCGAGATATCCCCGCTGTCCTGTCCTTTGCGCCCCATATATTCCTGGATGACAGGGGCACCTTTTTCTTCAAAATGCTCGGAGGCGTACAGTCCGCTGTTGGCCTCCAGATAAAATTCCAGTCCGCGTCCATGCAGCCAGTCGACGATGTGCCTGCACTGTTCCAGCGTGATGTGCTGCCACATAACCACCTGGCCGCCGTCTTTGACGTAGCTTCCATTTCCGCCGATCATGCCGTCCAGCCCGATCTCCCAGATATAATCGTAAATCTCCGCTTCCGAACGGCCGGTACATATGTAGACGCGGTGGCCGTTCGCCCTCGCCTGGCGGATCGCGGTTCGCGCGGAGTCCGGCAGCTGGCAGGCATAATTTATCAGAGTTCCGTCAACGTCGATAAAAATAATTTTGCTCATTCATATTACCTCATTGTAAATCAGGATTTTTACTTTTGTATAAGAGATGATTATAATTTATCATAATAAGTATTTGACAGTCAATAGAAGAGAATTGGCGTTGAAACGGCAATGACAGTATATTATAATAAAAACGGAAATGCTGGGAAATACGGGATCGCGTTTTGTAAGAAGAACTGTAAAGCAAAGTTAAGCAGACAGATATAATTCAGGCATTTTCTTTCAAGCGGCGCCGTTCACACAGATTTCAAATTTTTATCACAAATCTTCCGTATTCACAGGGTATTCTGTCGTAGCTGACATAGTTCAAAATAATGAGGAGGTTCGTTTACGAAACGGGAGATACGGCTCACGGCAGCTGCTACGGAAGATGGAGATTTTTATGGAATGAACGCAGCTCTGCTCGCGACAAACGGCGCGGCAGTGACAATCAGGAACGCTTCGGTCATCTCCTCCGCGCAGAACGGAAACGGCGTGTTCAGCTATGGCAGTGGGACCACGGTCAACATTTCAGATTCCGAAATCACGACCACAGCGGATAATTCCGGCGGGATTCAGACGACCGGAGGCGGCACAACGAACGCAGCCGACCTGACTGTTGAGACATCCGGGAATTCTTCCGCAGCGATCCGTTCGGACCGGGGCGGCGGGACAGTGAACGTGGACGGCGGCAGCTACACGACAAACGGGTACAATTCTCCCGCTGTATATTCCACCGCCGCAATCACCGTGAAAAACGCCGCGCTTACCGCCAATAATTCCGAAGCGCTCGTCATTGAGGGCAAGAATTCCATTACTCTTGAAAATTGTGCCGTGACCGGAAATATGAGTGATACGAAGGGAAGCAGTTCGGACGAGAATGTGCACAATGTCATGATCTACCAGTCTATGTCCGGAGACGCCGACGTAGGGACTTCTGAGTTCACCATGACCGGCGGGACTCTGACTTCTGAAAACGGGGATATGTTCTATGTGACCAATACCCACTGTGCTGTAAAGCTCTGTGGCGTGGAGATCGTCAATCAGGACAGTGACGGATATCTGCTGAACGTGAGCGGCAATTCCGCGTCCCGCGGCTGGGGCACTGCCGGAGCGAACGGCGGGCAGGTGGAATTCACTGCGGCCGACCAGTCGCTGAATGGAGATATTGTTGTTGATACGGTTTCCACCCTGCATATGACGCTTGCCGGAAACAGTGATTTTACAGGTACTGTCAATATTGTGGACAATGCGCAGGGCGGAACGGCAGTCGGTGACAATGCGGTCATTACCGTGGAGAGCGGAAGCAAGTGGACATTGACCGGAGACTGTTCGGTAACAAGCCTGACCAATCACGGGACGATTGATTTTAACGGTTATACCATCACCCTGGCAGATGGAACCGTTTTGGAAGAAGAGTAAGCCATTTCCGAGCATTAGCCTGGGCCTGCTGTATAGAGGAAGATAAATTATTTTCGAGCATTAGCTTGGGCCTGCTGTATGGAGGAAGATAAACCATTTCCGAGCATTAGCCTGAGCTTGTTGCATGGAAGAAATTTTGCAGGAAGAATTGTAAGGCAGAAAAATGTTTTTCAGAGACGAATGAGGTGAATAATTTATGAAGGTTTTAATTATTGGCAAGAAGGAACGCTATGAAAAATACTGTCCGGACACAGAGTTTGCCCGTTCGGCAGAGAAAATTTATGTTGACCTGAAAACGCCTGTGGAGGAAATGCTCGCGGCAGCTTCCGACGCGGATTTTATTGCGGCGGACGCGATCGCGAAGGTGCCAGCGGATCTGATCCGGAAGATGCCAGCTCTGAAAGTCATTCATTCCGAGGGCGTTGCCTATAATGGCATTGACCTTAAGGCGGCCGCGGAGCGCGGAGTCTGCGTATGCAATAATAAAGGGATCAATGCTTCCGCGGTTGCGGAACAGACAATTCTCTTGATGCTGGGCCTGCTCCGGAATGTTGTTTCGGGAGATCGTGATGTCCGAGAGGGCAGACAGATCCAGACGAAGGAAAAGATGATGGTGGAAGGAATTACGGAATTTGAGGACTGCCGCGTCGGTCTGATCGGTTTTGGAGATATCGCGAAAGCTCTGGCCGTACGGCTGCGTCCCTTCGGGTGTGAGGTATATTATCATGCGACCAGGCGGAAATCTCCGGAGCTGGAAACTGAGTACAGAGTTTCCTGGATGGAGCTGCCGGAACTGATTTCTTCATGTGATATGGTAAGTATTCATGTGCCGGTTACTCCGGATACGGAAAAGATGGTGGATGAGGACTTTCTGAGAAGGATGAAAAAGACCGCTTATCTGATCAATACATCGCGGGGAGAAATTGTGGATAATGAAGCGCTCTGCAAGGCGCTGAGCGAAGGGTGGATTGCCGGCGCCGGGCTGGATACGGTCGCGCCGGAACCGGTACAGCCGGATCATCCGCTGGTAACTCTTCCGGAAGGAGTCAGGGAAAAAATTCTGTTTTCTCCGCATATTGCGGGGATCACAACCAATACGTTTAAGAAAGCGCACCGGAATATCTGGAAAGCATTTGAAGATGCTGCTTCGGGGAGGCGGCCGAAGAATATTGTGAATTGACAGGAGGTTACAGCAGGCAGGGCCGGAAAAATTTTGCTTGAAATCTGTGATTTAACGGACTAAAGTGTAATCAGAACGGTGGAGGAGGCAGAAGCAATATACTGATATTTTTACAGAAAGGTCTGTCCAGCGGGCGAAAAAGGAGAAATGACAATGAGCGGATACCGAATCATGATTGTCGAAGATGACTTTTCAATACAGACACAGCTGAAAACACTTTTATCAGGGAATGGCTATACGGTTCAGGCGGTCACCGATTTTTCAAAGACCGTTGAGCAGATAAAGGCTTTTGCACCCCATTTGATTTTGCTGGATATAAAGCTGCCGGGAAACAGTGGTTTTGAAATATGCTCGCAGATTCGCAGTTTCTCCGATATGCCTGTTGTGTTTGTGACAAGCAGCAATACCGATATGGATGAACTAAACAGTATCATGCTGGGCGGGGACGCATTTATTACAAAGCCTTATAATACCGCGATTTTGCTTGCCAAGATTGCTTCCTTACTGCGCCGAGCGTATGCTTCCGGGCAGACCGAGATACTCACGTGGAATGGTGCGGCGCTGCACTTGGAAAGCAGCTTTCTGGAATACAACGAGCGGAAAGCTGATCTGACGAAAAATGAGCTGAAAATTCTCTATTATCTTTTTAAGAACGCGGGAAAGATATGTCCCCGCGGCGATATTGTGGATTTCCTTTGGGACAACCAGCTTTACATTGATGACAATACCCTGAGTGTTCATATGAGCCGTATCCGTGAAAAGCTGGCGTCCATTGGTTTGACCGGCTTTATAAAGACAAAACACAGGCAGGGGTACACACTATGAGCGGCATACAATATCTGAAAAATCAGCTTCCCGTCATTTTGATCAATCTGCTTGGTATGCTTGCCCTTGCCCTGTTTTTAATCGCAGGCGGCAATTCTGTTCAGACTGTCCTGTTCATTTTTGTCATCTGGCTGTTTGTCCTTGCTTCCTGTCTGCTGTTCTTTTACATCTCCCGAAAAAAATATCTGAATAAGCTGCTGGATATGGCGGAGCAGTTAGAAGAGCGGTATTTGCTGCCGGAAATCATGCAGCCGCCGGAAAGAGCCGATGAACAGGTATTCTATCAGATCATGAAGATGGCTGAAAAATCCATGCTGGAACGGATCGGAGAGGTGCAGAGGGAACGGAAAGAATACAAAGAATATATCGAACAATGGATCCACGAGGTAAAAACGCCAATCACAGCCATGAAACTGATCTGCGAAAATAACCGCTGTTCCTTTACCAGAGAGCTGATGGCCGAACTGGAAAATATTAATCGCTTCACGGAGCAGGCTTTGTATTACGCCCGCAGCGAGCATACGGAGAAAGATTATTCTGTCCGTGAAATCTGCCTTGGCAATGTGATACACGGAGCGATCGCAGATAACAAATACCTTTTGCGTCAAAACAGTGTGGCAGTTACCGTTGACAACGTGAAGTACAGTATCTATTCCGACGATAAATGGCTGCGGTTTATTTTAGACCAGATTATCAGCAATGCGGTAAAATACCATACGGACCAGCCGGTTTTACATTTTTCTGCCGTAAAAGAAAACGACAGAATTGTCCTGTCTGTTGAAGATAACGGCATAGGCATACCTGAGAGCGATTTGCCCCGTATTTTTGAAAAAGGCTTTACCGGGCAGAATGGGAGGCTTGTTCACAGTTCTACGGGGATTGGTTTGTATCTTTGCAGGCGCCTTTGCGATAAACTGGGGATAGGTATTTCTGCCAGGTCCGCAGGGAAAGGGACCGCCATTTTTCTTTCCTTTCATATTAATGATTTTGTTGCCGGGGTGCAGGGCTGACAAGCTCTGCACTTCTTACACTTTTGTAAGAATTTCGTAAGAAAATTTGATACAAAATGGCATGAATATGGACTATGATAAAATAAGTCGCGGCAAACAATATTTGACTCTCGAGGTAGTCTTCACTCTGTTTTGGTCGGTTCTAAACGAACGCCACTGGAGCTCAGAACTGTCAGAAAAATCAAAACATGAATAATTCAGGGAGGAGGGAAAACACATGGAACCTGTTTTAAAGCTGGAGCATATCCAGAAATATTATGGAAATGAGGGAAACATCACAAAAGCGATTCAGGATATCAGCTTTTCTGTAGAAGAGGGTGAATTTCTGGCGATCATGGGCGCGTCCGGTTCCGGAAAAACGACGCTGCTCAACTGTATTTCTACGATTGACACAGTAAGCGCAGGGCATATTTATCTGGAGGGGACAGATATTACAGAGATAAAGCCGGGGGCTCTTGCCCGATTCCGCCGGGAAAATCTGGGCTTTGTATTTCAGGACTTCAATCTGCTGGACACCCTGACGATTTCCGAAAATATTGCGCTGGCGCTGGCAATCAATAAGACTCCGACGAAAGAAGTGGAGCCGCGTATTGGGGATATTTCAGGGAAGCTGAACATTCTTGATATTCTGGACAAATATCCGTATCAGGTGTCAGGTGGCCAGAAGCAGCGCTGCGCCTGTGCCAGAGCCCTTGTCAATAAGCCGAAGCTGATTCTGGCCGATGAACCGACCGGCGCATTGGACAGCCATTCCTCCCAAATGCTTTTATCTACCATTCAGAGCATTAACGAGCAGATGGGAGCCACGATTCTTATGGTAACCCATGACGCTTTTGCGGCCAGCTACGCGAACCGTATTCTCTTTTTACAGGACGGAGAGATTTTTACAGAACTGCACAAGGGAAGCGACAGCCGAAGCGGGTTTTTCGATAAAATCCTGAATGTCCTTACCATAATCGGAGGGGGACAAAGCCATGTATGCTAAACTTGTTTTGAAAAATGCAAAGAGGTCTGTGAAAGACTATCTGGTTTATATCGTGACCATGACGATCTGCGTTATGCTTTTTTACTCGTTTTTGTCCATTTCCAGCGATTACTATCGGCCGGATATTGGAAGCGAGTACAATTTTACAATTCTCAGCGACGGAATGAAAGCGGCAGTCTGCGCCATTACCCTGGTTCTTCTGTTTCTGATACGGTTTGTCAATCACTATATGCTGCGGCGCAGACAAAAGGAGTTTGCAATCCAGTCCGTTCTGGGAATGGAACAGAAAACCATCGGCAGGCTGTTCTTTGCGGAAACCTTTGTGATGGGGATGATTTCGATTGTCATTGGTATTTTCCTCGGTGTGTTCTGTTCACAGTTTATTACGGCCATGCTGCTGACTTCCTATGGGAAAAGCTATGAACTGGCATGGACGCTGTTTCCAGATACTGTTTTGCTGACAGTCTGCTTCTTTGTTCTGAGTTTTCTTGCAGTAGGACTGTTCAATACCCGTACCATTCGGAAGACGAAAATTATCGATATGCTTGCGGCAGACCGGGAAAACGACCCTGAACTGAAAAAGAGTCGCTGGATTTTCGTCATGGCTGTACTCTTTGAACTGTTTACTGTATGGGCATTTGATGTAGGGATCACAAAAGTCCGGTTCTATTATGACATCCGCTTTGCGCCTCCGGTGCAGCTTATGTATCTGGGAAATATTCTTTTCCCTGCGATTGCTTTAGGCTGGCCCGTTCTGTGGCTGTTTAAGAGAAAAACATGGAACTATCAGAAGCTGATCCAGGGTTTACTGGTATGCTCTGTATTAAATGCTATCGCGGCAGTGAGCGTGCCTGCGCTTACCAACCGGTATTATCTTCCTTTGGGAAACGGAATGCTCAGGCAATATCTGCTGTTTGCGCTGATCGACCTGATCTTTTTCATCTGCTCCTTGATTTATCTTGCCGGCAGCTTCCTCATCGCATGGAAAGAAAAATCACCGGAGCATCGATATAAAGGCGAGAACCTGTTCTTTTTCGGACAAATCATATCGAAGCTGAATACCACCAGCAAGACCATGACGCTCATCAGCGTAACACTTGTACTTGCCATTTTTCTGTTTATCGCCGCCCCGATTCTGACGGGCTGGGCTTCGGGTTATCTGGATATGAGGTCTGTGTATGATATTCAGATTTTTACCAGATACAACAATGTATATGACGAAGAATCTCTCCCTCGTGATGATTATGAGATCATCACAGATTACCTCGCGGAGCATGGCATCGGGACAGACTATGACTGTACATTCAGTCTTTATCTTCCCAGGAAAGAAGATTTTCACAGGCGGGTAAAGTATGACTTTCCCGTCGCGGCAATTTCATTAAGTGATTACAATACAATCCGGGAAATGCTGGGGTATGAGCCGTTTTCTTTGTCAGAAGACGAATTCACGACGCAGTGGAAGACTGTCGCCACAGAGGAAGAACGGGACAGCTTTTTGAAAGAACATGCTAGTGTTATGACAGACGCCGGAGAACTGACCCTTTCAGGGGAATCGTATTTTGAAGAGACAATCGGAGAGACGGTGTATAATTCCTACACGGATGTACTTTATGTATTTCCTGATCGTGTCTGCGAAAAGCTGCTTCCGGTTATGAGAAATCGCTATATCACTACGCTTAAAACGATTCCTTACGAAAGCGCCCTTGAATTGGAGCGGACTTTTTCAGACGAGTATCTGGAGATTGCAGATACCGGCGTCAGCTATGGCATCCGATTAAAAACCTTGCAGGTTAACAGTACAAAGGCGGGGAATTTTGTTTTGCAGGCGTCCATGCTTTACGGGGCAGTTGTGCTAATGGTCATCTGTCTTACGATACTGTCCCTGCAGCAGCTCCTGGACGCCGGTAAATATAAATACCGTTTCTCCGTACTGAGAAAGATGGGAGTTGAAGAACAACAGATCGGAAAACTTGTGCTGAAGCAGTTAGGTGTCTGGTTTGGGCTTCCTGTTCTTGTAGCGGTCATCGTTTCTGTAGTTGTGATTGTTTACTTTGTTCAAATGATATCGGCGGAGATTTCAGCTTATATTGGACTTGGAGCCCTAATGACGCAGATGGGTATGACCACAGGCATCCTGGTTTTCCTGTTAATCTGCTATTTCCTCAGTACATGGATACTCTTTAAGCGTTCTATTTCCCAATAATTGTCATACTCTGCTGCACGATGGCAAAAGAAAAAAGCCGTCGTGCAGCAGAGTATTTAAGTCTTTTTTAAATTGGTTTGACGGAACAATTTTAAGCATCGGCAAACACCTCATCCAGCACTTCTCTGAACGATTCGTAGCGCTTGTAGTTCTCCGGGTTTTTCTTCATTTCCTCATATTCAGATAATGCCGCTTTTGTTTCTTCATTTGGGGTTTGACGCTTTACTTCAAAAAGAATACCATCATGAATAACAACTGAACAAGGTAACATATTATAAAAATTCTCCTTTTTCTTTTATTATATGGCTCAGCGCAAACATTGTCAATATAATGTAACAATATACTTTACAATGTTTTGCCCCATCTTTTTAGATAATCTTACAAAATTGTAAGTTACGTCATTTGTCATTCCGTATATAATTATAGTGACATTTTGTACGGGGAGGAAATGTGAGTTATGGAATATGAATATATATCCTGTGTCAAAGCCGAGAAAGGAGCAGTGTAAAAATGAAAAGACTGTTTTTACTTGAAGATGATTTGAGTCTGATCAACGGCCTGTCTT
>CANQUH010000090.1 GCA_947626965.1 uncultured Lachnospiraceae bacterium | reverse complement strand
GTGGATTTCCCGGATCCGGAAGGCCCGATGATCACTACCACCTCGCCCTCGTAAATATCGTTGGAAATATCCTTCAGTACCTCCAGCTTCCCGAAAGATTTCTTCAGATGGGACACATGGATCTTCACTTTATCCTTATTCACGGCCACGGTTCAGCCTCCTCTCCAGTATCTTTGCCACTCGGGACAAGATTGTGATCACAACCAGATACATAACGGCGACGATTCCCCAGGTCTGAAACGACAGGTAGGTGATGGCCACCACATTCTTTGCTGTATTAACCAGTTCCGGGAACCCGATTACGGAAAGAATCGATGTATCCTTCAGAGTGATGATGAACTGGTTGATGATGCTGGGAATCATCGTGCGGATCGCCTGCGGCATCACGACCCGCTGCATGGCGCGCCAGTAAGGAAGGCCAAGGCTTCTGGCTGCCTCCATCTGGCCTTTGTCAACAGACTGAATACCGGCGCGGATGATTTCCGCCATGTAGGCGCCGCAGTTCAGCGCCAGACAGGCGCTGCCCGCCTGCAGCGCGGTCAGCGTAAACCCCTTGAAACCCAGGATATTATTCATGAGGGACGGGATGCCAAAATAAATAAAATAAGCAAGTACGATCATGGGAACGCCACGAATGGCATCCACAAAAATGGCGGCAATGATATTGCAGAGCCGGTTTTTTAACACACTCATCAGACCGAAGATCAGTCCGAGAATGCACGCAAAAAACAAACCGCACAGCGCCAGCAGCAGCGTCTGTCCCATCGCCCGGAACAAAAGCGGGCCGTACACGGTAATAATTTTAGCCATATGAAACTCCTTTCAAAAAAGGGCACTGAGCAAAGTCTCAGTGCCCCTCGGATGACCGCTTCCTCGCAGTCAATCTGGATTACTCTGTTGTCGCTTCTGCTACCTCTTCCGTCTCTGCTTCCGCATCGCTGCCAAGATATTTCGCGATAATCTCATCATAGGTACCATTTTCCCTGATATTCGCAAGGCCCGCGTTAAACATGTCGAGAAGTTCCTGGCTGTCATCGCTGAAGATGGCAAAACCATACGGAGCTCCCTCATTCTCTGTGCCCTCCACGATCTTCAGGGCAAGGCCGCCGTCCTTGATGGAAGACGCCATGATCGGCGTATCCTCGAAGCACGCCGCCGCCTGTCCGCCAAGCACCGCCTGATACATTGTCGGCGAGTCCTCATAATAAGTGATATCAAAACCATATTCATCTTTCAGGCTCTCCGCGTAAGACGCGCCCTGCGTACCGGTCTTTACACCGACCATCAGTCCGTCCAGATCCTCAAAGCCCGCGATATCAGAATCTTCCTGTACTGTCATGCTCTGCGTCGCGTTATAATATCCATCAGAGAACTTCCAGCCGCTTTCTTTTCTCTCGTCTGTGATGGAAGCGCCCGCAATCATTCCATCCGCCTGGCCGGACTGGCAGGCGGCGATGGAAGAATCCCAGCCAAGACTCTTCATCTCATACGAAAATCCCTGGTCCTCAGCGATCGCCGCTACGATATCGACATCGATTCCTACAAATTCGCCGTCCTCATTGGTGTACTCAAACGGTTTGAATACGGTATCCGTGGCGATAACCCAGGTCTTCCCCTCCGTCTCCGCTTCCTCAGCCATGACCGGAACAACGGCAGAAACCGCGACCGCAGCGACTGTACCAAGTGCAGCAAGTACTTTTGTGATCTTTTTCATAATTCTTACCTCCTAAAACTTTTCAAGTAAAACCAGGTTGTCAGTTGTTTTTATAATAGAGTAATGTTTTTTTCTTGTCAAGTTTTTTTGCAAATGTGTGTATTTTAATTCATATATTGTTACTGTCACTTTAATAATATTTCACGCTGCATCCTAATATTTCCCTGTTTTTCAGATTCCTGCGAACCTTCTTCATTATTTTTCAGAATGTTTCTTCTAATCATCACCCACTGCTACCTGACATTCTTTTTCCCAGAAGGCCATGCCGTATTTTATGATTTTCTTTACTCTTCTGCGCCTCATACCCTCCGCATACTTCTTCTCTTCGATCTGCTTCAGAGCATCCGCACAGCCTTTCTCCAGATCTCCGTCCTCTGCATATTTACACTCGATGACTATCCCGATCCTGTCCGGGGTGCATATCGTAATATCGCTGTAACCTTCTCCCATCTCTTCATTGGAACGAACGATCCAGTCACCTCTGCTCCTTAAGAGTCCCAGAACCATGCCATGATAGAAATTTTCTTTCCTGTTCTTCCGAACCGCGGTATCCCGGATGCTGATTGAATCCCACAGATAGTCCCGAAGCATCTCTTCAATCGTACCCGCATCCCCATTTGGGAAAGCCTCGCAGAATCTTCCGATTCGCGACAGATCCGCTCTGGATACATCACGGAACCATTCCTCCGCCAGCCGGGCAAACAGCTTCCGGATCTCTTTGTTGGGAATCTGCAGCTCCAGTTCCTCCCCATACATATCTTCCTTCGGCGTGAGATAACCGGTCGAAAAGAGTACGCTCCAGAGATTCTCGATCGAGCTGTCCAGATTATCATAGGTGAGTTCCTGTTTCACAGGCTTTCTGATCGTTCCTCCATTGATGAGCTGCTCGATCTCTCCCTTTGTCGTCTGATCCGCCAGGTAAATAAATCTCTTTACCAGATCATTTCCGCTGGTATTCGACCAGTAGTCCATGGGCGGCATTTCTGGGTCGGCCAGCAGATCGTCACAGTAATTGATCACATCCCAAGGACAGTAGACCATCTTTTTCCCAAAACGGTATCCGTCATACCAGTCTTTCACATCGTCCTTGTGAGACTCCAGCCCATAAAACGCGAGCAGCTCATCAACTTCTGCATCCGTAAATCCAAAATACTCGTTAAATTTCGGCGCTGTGACCGTGTTCACTTTCAGATTATTCAGCCCCGTAAAGATACTTTCTTTGGAAATGCGCAGACATCCTGTAATCACTGAAAAATACAGATCCGGATTTGTTTTCAGCACATTGCCAAGCAGATTCCGAATCAGGGAAACCATCTCTCTGTAGTACGATCCGTCTGCAGAAACGCCCGTCCGCGCGCGCTTTCCTGACAGATCAGCCGCCGGATCATAAAATTCGGGAGTGCCCGCCTGAAACGCCTTGTCAAGCGGCACGTCGTATTCATCGATCAGCAGGATCACCTTTTTGCCATAATGCTTCGCCAAAAGCTGCGAAAGTGTCCGCAAGCTTGCCTGCATCACATCCTCCGTCATTGCAAACTGACCCTTTTCATTTACTTTTATCAAAGCGCAGTATCTGTCTTTGTCCTCTTTTGTAAGCCGTTCGCTCTCCTTCAAAAAATAAAACCTTGAGGCTTCCATCCCGATAATATAGCGCATGGCCGCACACGCAGCCTGATAATTTAATCCGTCCACGCCCTTCAGTGTGATCGAGATCACCGGAAACTGCCCCATGTATTCTTCGCACAGTTTTTTCTCCTGCGAAATCTTCAATCCGTCAAATAAAGTCCTGTCGCAGCCGATCTCAAAAAAGGATTTCAGCATACTCATAATCAGGGTTTTCCCAAAACGGCGCGGCCGGGTAAAAAGATTCACTTTGCTCCAGTTTCGCAGAAGTTCTGCAATAAATCCAGTTTTATCAATATAATAAAAATCCTCTGTCAAAAAATCTTCAAATTTTTCAATGCCAACCGGCAGTTTCTTCATTTTGATCACACACCCCCTTTCGTGACATACTCCCTCCGTCTAAGAAGCAGGTTTTCCTGCTCAAGCATTCCAAACGATCATGCCCGCGCTGCGGGCACCACCATGAATGAAAGCCTGCTTTTTCTGCAGGTCATCCTCTCCAGCCGAAAGCCTTCATCTCCGCTCTGAATGCGGAACGCCTGGGATATTTTTCTTTATAAAACGTCATATAACGCTGTTTTCCGTTTGCTTCTCCTCTGGATTCCTTTACTTCTCCAAGAGCCGCAATAAAAGCCGCACATTCGCCATAATAATTTCTGCGGTTAGCACTCATGATTCCTTCCACACGGTTTTCCAGTGTTTTTTCCAGTTTTCTTATAATTTTCACAGCATCCGCTTCCTCCATCGGCGTTATGCTTTTCCATTTCAGAAAACACTCCCGGAAAAGAACATCTTCACTTTCCGGTTTCTCCCTGCAGAGTCCTTTTATGTAATCTTCGGCTGTAAATCCAAGCGCCTGCCTTGCTTCCGTCAGCATCTGCCTTATACCCGGCGTCAGTTCTTTTCCCTGATAAAGATGCAGCATAAAAAGTGCGAATCCCTCTTTCATAAAAGTACCGGTCCAGCCAAGGGCTTCCTTTTTATTCATCCTCTTCGTGCTGACCTGCGTAAACCGGCCATCCAAAAATTCCAGTGCATAGGCCATTCTTTTCGTTGGCACATTTTCTTTTAATTCCGGCGCCGCAGCCACGGCAGCTCCCCAGTCAGTCGCGCCAGCGCTCACATTCTCACAGATATCCCTGAGAGCTTCCCTCATCTTTTCAGTCTCTTCGCTGCTCTCACAGTTCAGCAACGCCCTCAGATAATTCACCGCGTTCGTACCTGAACGAAAACTTTCCAGATAGCATTTGCCGGCAGCTTCTTTCTCCCCCAGCCGTTTTGCATATTCAGCTGTCTTGAGCGCAGTCTCACTGCGGATCACATACCTGCTGTCAATCAGCTCCAGCGCCGTCAGACCGATCTCAAGCATTTTCTGATCCCGCTCCCTGGCGGACATTTTCTTCTCCGCCGCCTTCCAGTCGCTATCCAGGACACGCAGAAATATGCCCGGGTGAACAGACACACACTTTCCGGCGACAGCAGCCGCCTTTTCCAGATCGCCGGTCAGAGCAATTGCCTCCTCAAACAGCTTCTCCGCCATGCTCCCCGACTGTCTCCCAAGATAATCGATCCACGGTTCCAGAAACTCATCAAAATCCTGCAGTTCGCCTCCGTGCTGCATCAGATCCTCCATGCGCAGACTTCTGATCCGGGAATTCAGGATAATCTCATACAGTCTGTCGGAACGTTCTTCAACCGGAACTGCCTGCCAGACACAGTAGAGCGTATCGAGGAGCAGCCGCTTCAAGTCTGTTTTAAGCAGATTCTTTTCCTCCAGTTCCTTCACCGAAATTTCTTCCCCGCCAAAATCGCCATAATTCCGTATAGTAAGAGAAAAAAGCCGCTCTCCGGCCTTCACTCCCTCCCGGTAATACTCCTGATCCGTACATTTGTGAACAAACCTGCACAGGTCCTCTACTACATCGAGAATATGATCCGGATCTCTGTAAAAAACTTCATCGACCGTATTGTTGTACCAGTCGTCATACTCCTCGTTATATTCCTCCTCAAGCCCCAGTTCTTCCTCTTCAATCCTCTCCAGAGCGGCGGTGATTTTCTCATACTCCTTTAAAATATCTTTTCTGGATGTCCGTCCGTCAGAAAGCTTCGGTTCTTTCTGCACAGTATTTTTCAGTTCCTCAAGGAATTCTTCCCTGCTGTTCTCTTTGAGCAGCCGGGCCCTGTCATGTATGAATGCGGCAAGCTGGGCCTTCTCACAGGAAGCGGTCATCTCGTCGACCTGCTTTAAAAATTGTACCAGATTCATTTAATCTCATATCCTTTCTAAATTTTATAGGGAAACGACAAAACGATTTTCGTTTTGCTCGTTCCCTGCGCTGAATTTGCGCCGCTCAGGCGGCAGTTTTCCGCTTCAAATTTGTGCGCATCCCTCCGAAGGGTTTATAGTAAACTCCCATGCCCGCGCTGCAGGCAGCACGATGAGTAAAAACCGATGACTTCATGCTTTCAGCAGTCTGCGCTTGATCGGTGCCAAACGCATGTCATCGGCACGCGGGCACCGCATCATTCGCTTTACTCATCTAAAAATTCATTTTCTGATATTTCCTCGTCCTCATAAACAAGCCAATCGCACCTTGCATCTCTTCCTGTTAAACGCAATACCACAGGCAAGGATTTTCGTCCGTCCTTCCTGCAGCAGTTTCTCTTTGTAACGTCTGTCAGATATCTGCTCCAGCGCTTCCGCACACTTTCGATCCAAAGCTGCCACGTCTGCGGCATACTTTACCTCAATGAGGATTCCCATATCCGGATCATCCGGTTCGATCATGATATCGCAGAAACCATCTCCCGATTCCGCATTTGACAGAACTGCCCAGTCCGCCCTGCTGCGCAGCAGACCCAGAAGCAGTCCATGATAAAAATTCTCTTTCTGTCCGTCCCTGGCTTTCGTATCGAGAATGCTGATCGTTTTCCCGAGAATTCTTGTTATATGATTCTGGATTTTCTCCGCGTCTCCTTCCAAAAGCCCGCAGCAAAATTCCTTCACCGACTCGTCGCCCGCCGTCACCAGTTCCTTAAACCACTCCTGAATCTGAAGGATAAAGACTTCTCTCACTTCGCGGTTTGGAATGACCAGCCGGTATTTTCCTTCCCCGCCGCCCGGCTGTCTCGTCAGATAGCCTGTGGTAAACAGAACGCTCCAGAGATTGTCGATACTTTTATCCAGCTCATTGTAAGTGAGATCTGTCCTCACTGCTTTTTCAACCGCCTCGCCGGCAATTAGCCTCTCAATTTCCTTCTGCGTGGTTCTGTCCGCGAGCTGCACAAAACGCTTCACCAGATCGTTTCCGCTGGAATTGATCCAGTACGCATGCGGCTTAGTATCCGTGGTCAGATACAGCTGCTTGACATAATTGATCACATCCCAGGGACAGTAGACATGAGATTTCCCAAAATAATACCCATCGTACCATTCTTTTGCCGCCTCATACTGACCGTCCAGATCGTAGTCACTCAGCAGCTGCCTCACTTCCGCGTCGGTAAAGCCAAAATATTCGGCAAACCGCTCGTCCGTAATAGACAGAACCTCCATATTATTCAGTCCTGTAAAAATGCTTTCTCTGGAAATACGCAGACATCCTGTAAGAACAGCAAACTTAAGATACTCGTTCGACTTCAGAGCCTGCCCGAACAGTCCCCGGATCAATGATACCATCCTGTCATAATATCCATGCTGATATGCCTTATCGAGCGGAACATCGTACTCGTCGATGAGTATGACCGTCTTTTTCTTCAGATGCTTTTCAAACACTTCCGACAACAGACGCAGGCTGTCCATGACTCCGCCCATCTGGCCGCTGTCCACTATCCGGCCTACGGCTTCCAGTTCCTCTCTCAGAGGACTGCCTTCGTACCGGCAGATAAACCGGGATATTTCCGAGCGGATCAGTCTGCACAGCATCTGATAAGCGGTGTCGAAATCCAGGCCGTCCACGCCTTTAAGAGTGAGAAAGATTACAGGAAATTTTCCCATATATCTTTCGCACAGCTCCTCCTCCCGCGAAATTGCCAGATCTTCAAAAAGCTGCGGATCCGTTCCCAGTTCAAAAAAGCTTTTCAGCATATCCATGTTTAATGTTTTTCCAAATCTGCGGGGCCGGGTAAACAAACTGACTTCGCTCCAGTTTTCAAGCAGTTTCTTTATAAGTATGGTCTTATCAATATAGTAAAAATCTTCCTTCTGAATCTTTTCAAAATTATCGATCCCGATCGGCAGCTTTTTTTGTCCCAAACAAACACACCCCTCTCTTTATTATGACATTTATTTTTTCACAACTGGCCGCATTCCACATAAAATTCCTCCTGCGTTTCAAGACACAGGCAGGCCAGACGCCCCCCGAAAACTGCCCCGCAGTCGATGGCAATGTGGCGGTTATTCCTGTAAATGTATCCCGGCCGGGGATTTTCCTTAATCATCATGGTCGGCGTATGTCCTGTGATCACGTACTTGTCCGGGTAATACTGCATGGAATAGTCCGGCCGCTCCCATACCAGTTCATCAATCTCATATTCCCATAGGGGCCTGTCCGGCGAAAAATTTCCAAGTCCCGCATGTACAAGCAGATATTTCTCGTCATTGACATGAACTTCCTCATACAGATCGAATTCTGACAGAAACGCAAACACTTCTTCCCTTGCCTGATCATCCAGACTGCAAAACTCATTGATGGTCGGGGCCGAACCATTCATCTGCCAGTTAAGAATATTCTCGATCATCTCAATGCCCAGTTCCTGCACATTTTCATCCGTGACCTCTTTCATAAGAAATTTCAGGCACTGCAGCGCCATATATTCATGATTCCCGGCAAGACAGACCACATTTGGCCTGTCCATCAGATCAAGCGCGATTTTAATCGGATTGGGACCCCTGTCAAGAATGTCTCCGATTATATACAGCATATCCTTTTCCGAAAACTGGATCTTTTCCAGCATTTTCACATAAGCGTCATACCTGCCGTGCAAATCAGACATCACATACGTACTCAAAATCAATCTCCTCTTTTCTCTGCCGCCCTTACTCATTTATTTTGCAGTAGTCTCTGCTTAAATTTACGATTTCCTTTGTGGTATACCGGCTGTTGATCATGGAGACTACCTCTTTATATTTCCCGATATCAAACATTTCCTGCTTCTTCGCCTTTGCTGTATCGAGCAGTCTTTGTGTAAAATTTTTCGACAGTCCAAGCAGTCTTATACTTTTTATCTCCCCGGTAATCGCATCAACCAGAACCAGTGTCAGAGCAAGCCCACCATAAGACGGCACCTGAAAACTCGTAAGATTTTCGCTCAGGTGCGGACTGTACGGCATATCCATCCACTTCAGTGTACCGACCTTCACCGATACCATAATTATGCCGCCAAGCTCCGTAAAACGAATCTCAAAATTTTTTCCGTTCTGAAACTGTTCGACTTCATTTGCAGACGGATATCTGAAAAACGCAACCAGTACCGCTCTGCCGTCCGCCATATCAAAAACCGGAACTTCCGGATGGTTTTTAAAACTTTCCACTGTCTGTCCCACGCTGAAATTATACATAACAATCCTCCAATTCTCAGATAGCAGTCCTTTCTTATTTTGTTTCCATTTTACTTCATACGACTGTTTATGTCCATATTAAAAACAAAGCGGACAACCCATCGAAATTTCCTGTGGATCGAGCAGGAGGTAGTTTTTCCTCCGCCCGCCTCACAGCCTGCATATTGTACCAGCAGCCAATTTCCATGTACGGACCCGCGCACACAAAAAGACCGCTGATCTTTCGCCGGGAAACCAGCGCATCAGCGGTCTGCCTTCGTATTCTGTTTTTATACTTTCTTTTCACATACTTCGGAAACCTGCTCTCTGACCACGAAAATATCTCGTTAATCTTCAGCTATATCAGCCGTTATTCCCGTTTTCCGCAGACTCTCCTGCACTTTCCCGGCATTATCCTTCCCCTGTATCTCAAGTTCAGCACGGGAAATCCAACAGGGAAAACCAGCCTGTCCCAGCCAGCGCTTCATCTGATCCGCCTCCATGTAGACACCGCTCTCCTGTACGATCCCCAAAAATTCCGCATCACAGATCATTTGCAGGCCGAAATCTTTTTTTCTTTCATTTTCCTGTGAGGAAAAGGTACTCCTGCCGATTGTAAAATTCCCGTCTGTCCTGGCAGAACCATGCACCATTACCTAGAGAGGGAATCTATCTGCGACGCAAGCTGAAATCCTTCCAGATAGCACTCCCGCAGAATCACGCATGAATAAAGCATGACAAATGGAAATCCGAATGCCAGATAGGCGTTGTTCCCACACAGAGCACACACTGTGCCAAACGACGAGAGAAAGCTGGCAGTCAGACACACTCTACCCAAAATTCCCAGATACCCTCTGATTAGATCCTCAGGCCAGTTCCAGACCTCTTCTTCAGCAAAAAAGAGCAAAAAAAGAAAAGCATACTCAAAACTGCAGCCAGAAACCAGACAAACGCGCCGGAAACTACCGTCGTCAGAACTTTATCCATACAGTATTCGCGCTTTCCCCTGCGCACAAGCAGAAAACGCAGGAAATTTCTCTGCCGCTCCTGCAAATATTCATCCGCGCAGGGAAGCACCGCGGCCGCCGGAAGCAGGAAGAGCGCCGTTTGTTACTTCATACCGCCTGCTGCCATCAAAAGAAACGTCCCCTCAGGCAGCGGTCTTTCCGCGGACAGTTCTGCCCAGTCTGCACCTGCCACGATCCCAAAAAATGCTGCCGTCACTGCCAGATAAAATTTCTTTTCCAGGAACATCCTTTTCAGATTCACAGTATCGTTATCCCTCCTCGTTCCTGTTTAGAGAACATGTTTTGGGCACACATTTCTCCGTATCGGAAAATACAGTTGAAACGCCATTGCCATTCTCCATATTCCACTCGTATGTCCCCCGTTTTGATCCATATAAAACAAACATCCGTTCTTCAAATGCTCTGCACACTGACTGGTCTGTCAGAATCTCCCTGTACCACAAAACAAGATGCAACTTCCGGCTCCAGCAGGAAACCGTCCATAGGGAAAAGCCGCTGTCAACCGATAGCGGCTCTTCTTTATGGGTTAATTCTTTATTGTTTTAATTTAATTGTTTTTTCTTCCATTGTTGAAATAAAGCGCAATAAGTATATAGAATAACAAAAATATCTAAGATTATTACGATGATTGTAACGATTGAAGTGTTACCAATTTTTATTATCTGGCTAGAAACCAACCAATCGTACAGTCCATGAATTACAGTTGGTATGAACAATGCTAGAAAAAGATTATTTGTTTTGGTAGCTGCGTCGTATTGTTTGGAGGCCAGCTTTGCACGTCCATAATAAATTCCACTAATTAAGCCATAGGCTCCATGTGCAGGTGCGCCAAGAAGTGCTCGCATTAAAACAATAGACCAGAATTGATTAGGAAACTGCCATATAGAAAGTGCCATATATGCTACGGATTCTAATATTCCAAAGGATAATCCGACAATGGCTGGATACATCATTCCTTGAAAAGAATTTACAAAATACTTTTCCCTCCAAGTTATGACTACGGTTACCGCAAATTTACACAATTCTTCTACAAATGCCAGGCGAATGACGGTCATCAAGATTTCTCTAAGTAAAACATGTTTTCCGATAAAAAGGGTTTCATTAGCATAGCCAATGACAGTTTGTAACGCCACAATGGGAATCATTACCAAAAATCCAAGGATAACTAATAGGATCAATGGTCTTACAGGTGTTTTTTCTTTTCTGCATTGCCGAACAAGCAAAATAAGCAAGATAAGTCCGGGCAAATTACTGAGAATACATGCTAAAGATAGTTTCATAATTTTAATCTCCTTGATTCATAATTATTTTTCTGATATATTAGTAAGATATACGACAATTGTTCATTATTCAATAGTCAATGATTAAAAATAATCGTATAATAGATATTTTTATAAAATTGTACATTATAGGAGGAGAGTATTATGAATGATAAAACAGATCTTCGAGTTATTAAAACCAGACGAGCTATAAAATCAGCATTTATTCAACTGATTCAAAAAAAGAATGTTGATAAAATTACAGTAACAGAATTGGCAAAAATAGCCGAAATCAATAAAGGTACATTTTATCTTCATTATTCAGATATCTATGCATTATATTATGAACTACTGCAGGAACAGGTTGGGAAGATTGCCGCACATTTGACTTATTACGAGCAAATATTGAATGATCCCGAAGCTTTTGTACGTGAATTCTTTACTCCTTCACCTGATACTTCACCGGATGTAGGGGCGGTACTTTTTAGTCCGCAAAACATTCGCTTTTGTGAAAATATTTTTTCTATGATAGTGGATGCGATAATTGAGAATATTTTTAGTGTAGGGGTGATTGAAAGAACATCGTTAAATATTATAAAACTTCAGTTCTTGATTGATGGTATGTTTCTGCAGTTTTCCAGGTGTGCTGCAAAAATGGATAGTGAATCAATTCTGATTGAAGAGGAAGTGGTACAATATTTAGCCAGTCAAATTAGGTATTCATTCTCTTTTTGAATTTACTTGAGAGTTGAAAGTTTTCAATAAAAGAATAACCCTTCCACATGGTTTTATGGTATTCTCTAATCACCACAACAAAAGGATACAAACCACCCGAAAGAGTTATTCCATGTATGAGTTTACCATACTTTCCGGTGGTTGACCATATGATTATGATAAATTTTATTGAAAATATTCTCTCCCGCTTTGAATCCTGCTTCTCCCGTAAAACCGCTTTGGGCTGGTTTGTCATCCTTATCACCGGCCTGATGGGATCACTTCCGTAATCCGTGACCTCGCGCTCCGGCCGGACTGCTATGACTCCATGCTCCATTTCCGCGGGCAATGAGCCAGGCGGTCATACTTGCATGGACATCTGGCGGTGCTGCGCGCCAGTGACGCGCGTTTAGCACCGACCGAAACGAAGTGGAGACTGCCGCGAGGATCAAATATTCTGTTGCCTGCAACACGATATTTGATTTTTCCATGCTTCCTCCTGGAAACCGGACGTCATCCGTACCTGCTGGTTCCATGCTGTAAAGGATCAGGCACCTCTCTATAAGGAAGGAATCTTTTATGTCCTTGTGGGGGATGGAGTTAAACAGTCCAAAGAAGGACACCGTATAACCGCGGTAAAAAAGTTGTACCAGGAGCTGCGGTTCGTGCTGGCAGAGACCAATGGTTCCCGGACAATACTGGCCAGTACCAGCCTGACGCTGGAGCCGGTATCCATCATCCGGCTGTACAGTTACCGGTTCCGGATCGAATGTACGTTCCGGGAACTGAAACAGCAGGTGGGGGCGTTCTGTTACCATTTCTGGACAAAACACATGCCCAGGCTGAGCCATTATCAGAAGAAGGATGAGCCGTCCCCATTTCACACCCTTGCTGAGCTCGAGGTCTGAAGCGCAACCATGGAATTCTCTTTGTTCATTCCATGGTCTGTGCACCGCAAAGCGTTGTTACGTTCACGACCTGCAAGGGAGTAAACAGTAACAAAATCTGCGGTCACAAGCGCTTTCCGCCGGCTTCTATAAGCTCACTTTCCTCAAATTTTATTACTATGCAGCCGTTATACTCTTCCATATTTTTCTTCTATTATTCTCCTCCCCTTCAATCGACAGTTCATTAAAAAACAATTCCAATTTTTCTTATTGCCCCCTTACAGTTTATCCT
>CANQUH010000089.1 GCA_947626965.1 uncultured Lachnospiraceae bacterium | reverse complement strand
TCTGCTCCATAAGTCATCAACAGCATATACTCCTGCCCCCTTTGTTCGTTTGACTTCAATTCATTTACTGCGTCGTCTAGTTCTCTGCTGTACGGGCCTGTCACCTCTTCATGATTTGTTGACAAAAACCTCCGGGACTGACGATGAAAGAAACCGCTGTTTCGAGAGGTTTTTGCTTTCCATTTTCTGTTAAATCATCTTCTTTAGAACTGCCTGGTCTTCCGCAGACACCTTCATTACTTTCATGGCTTCTTCAACGGTCACATGGAAAAAGTCCATGACGTTCTTAATGCCTTCGCACAAGGTTTCCAATCTTATTTTCTCCTTTATCTGCTGCTCTGCTTTACACACATCAATCACCTCCGCGTTTTCGTCAAATTCAATTTCTGTTTTTGCGCACATTTTTATTACCCTTGCGGCTTCCACATCGAGACTGCGCAGACTGCTCTCACTTGCGAGGAACGCGTCCAGCGCATCTCCATCGTTTGAGTATTTTATGAAACCGAGAACCGCCCTTAGACTGGAACGGAGCCTGGCTAGGTCTTCCGTACTCATTGCCGCCGGCTCGATCAGATTGAGCCTGTAGTCAGCCGCGCAGTTCAATATTTCCGGATCCTGTGTGGACATCATCTCATGCAGTGTCTTTGGACCATCCCACTCTTCTGAACTGAACAGAATGACCAGCGTGATCACCGGCGTCAGTTTATCCTCCCTGTAGAATCCGGAAAGAAATTCGCCGTTATTGTGGCCTTTCCGGTCCTTTGCCTCCCGGTGTCTGGCTGCCGTCTGCTGAACCTGCTTTGAATATTGCAGTGAATCATACAGAATAGTTTTTACTGGTTCCGCATACCTTACAGATGATTCGTTTTCCACACCCAGAATAAGGTATGCAGCTTTGTCATCTGCCATTAAGGTGGCTGTTTTCAGCAGATCCCGGAATTTCTGAACAGCCACTTCGTTCTCGCTGCCAAAGGGGACCGCAATCTCTGTTGTGTCAAGCTCCTGAAGTTTTTCAGGATCGATTATCTGTCGGCCGCCGTATATGAAATAATTGAAGGCGTCGGCAAACACAGAATTTTTCTTCATGTAATCTTTTGTTATCGTATCTATCTTTCCCAAATTTATCGTCTCCTGTCCTTGTTTTCATTATGCCATGCCTCTGAATGCCGGGGATATCAGTCCGGGAAGCGGCGGATGCATTGATATTTTCCGCCAGTCCGATTAATTGTCTACATTATACGCAAAATTACAGTCTGATTCAAGTTATATATAACGATTGGAATGGAAAAGTAGTCCCGAACATGTTACAGATGATTTCAGGATTTTTTTGGTATCACATGGGGAGTGAACAGGATGACTGATTTTAATAATGCGGTTGTCAGCAATATCAAAGTTCAGATGAAGAAGCATCACACGAAGCAGATCGAGATGGCAAATTTGCTTGGTGTGTCCAAGAGTATGATGAGCAGGATACTGAAGGGAAACCGGAGGGTCAGGATTGATGAGCTTCACAGGATCGCGGATTATTATCATATCCAGTCGGAGGATCTGATGAGGTCGCCTGCCGCATCTTATGATGAGGTGATGAGGATTTTTATGGAAAGGGTCAGGTCGGATGCGGCGAGGGAGGCCCTGCGCACGGCGGATGAACTGGCGGATATGACTGTTTTTCACGCGAATGTCCGAAAGGGCGAAAAGGCTGTGCCGGGATATGAGGGATGCAAGGATGGATTCGATTTTTGACGGGCTTCTGTGCCGGAGGAATCCCCGACAATTTGAACAGATCAGAAGAGCCGCGGAGAGCTTTTCCGGTCTTTACGCCGGCCATAATATCATTCAGGATGATATTTTTATCATAACAGAGAACTACGCAAGACTGAATGACATGCCGCTGGAGTGGTTCCGTTTTCCAATAGAAGATAAAGAACTGCGCGCCTGTACTTTCGTCCGGGGCGGGCGGATTTTTGTCGTGCTCAATACCGCGCTGGCATTATCCGAACAGATTTTTGCGGCGGCGCATGAGCTCTATTATATCCGTTGTTTTCTTGAGGAAAGCAGTCCGGAACTGGAAAGATCGGGCTCGATTCTGGACTCGGGAGCGGCAGATGATACGGGAAAGGAGGAGGAAGCGGAGGCTGATACGTTTGCCAGGCTTCTTCTTGTCTCCGCGGATGAGCTTGTCCGGCAGATCAGGATTTATCAGATTGACAAAAGTTTATTTACAGAGGATGACCTTCTTCTTTTGATGGAGATATTTGCAGTTCCTTATGAGGAAATGATACTCCGCCTGCTGGAAGAACAGGTGATTTCCGATGAAAAGGCGGCGGAACTGGCGGGAATCCCGCAGGAAAGGATCAGGAAGCGGATAGAGCTTACCGGCCGGGCGAAACGGTGGAGCCAGGCCCTGACCGGCAATGAGAAGCTCGGGAGCCTTCCGGAGAATCTGACAGTTAACATGGAAAAAGGCGCTGTGCCGAAAAGCCGCCTTGACAGCGACTGGTTAAGACTGGAAGAGATTAAAAGGAAATATGGGATTGAGCGATGAGCGCATGAATCGGGTGGAGCCTGCGGCCGGCCTGTATGACTGCCGCCCGGGGAGGAAGGTAAAGAGAAGCCTATTATCTGGAGGGAATTCAGGCCTTTCCTGGAGGGACCCAGCCCCGCCGGCGGCAGCAAACTGGAAGATTTGTTTATCCCTGCGCAGTTTAACCAGGCTCCGCACAGGCCCCTCTTGTATCACCTTTCTGCAGTGGCAGCTTTTTTAGCTCCAATCCGCCTTATCTGCGATTTCCTCATCATCCCAGTCGGGATGCTCTTTTATAAGGGAAAGGACTCCTTCAAAAACCGGAAGGGAAATCCGAAGACATTTTGCCATTCGCGCAGCCGGCAGATCGTCCTTATCATCATACCAACCACGGATCTGTTCGACCATACGGATATGTTTCCCCGCCGCACACCGCTCTGCTCCATAAGTAATCATCCACATCATATACTCCTGCCCCCTTTTTGTTTGACTTTAATTCATTTACTGCGTCGTCCAGTTCCCTGCTGTATGGGCCTGTCACCTCTTCATGATCCAGATAGAGGATCACTTCTTTCAGTTCCGGGCTGATTTCGCCCTTTGTTGCATTAAGCGAGTAAACTTAAGTAATGATCAGTTAAGTGCGGCACCCTGTTCCGGACCAGAGGTTTCCTGCCACCGGACTGGCGGTTTCCGTTCTTCCGGAACAGGGGTACATTCTCATCGTAATATACACCATTTTCTAGTCTACCCATTTATACCGCAACTTATAATTACTATATGTTCTATAGTCTAAATATTTTTCTTTTTGCAATCTCCCTATAACGATATATGGCATTACTTTCTGAGATTTTGCATATTTTTGGATTGATTCAATAGAAAACTCTTTTTTTTGAACAAATATTTTATAACTTTCTGGAGACAAAAGCATATTACTGGCAAAAAGATCAGCCGCCAGCTCTTTTTCGTAATCACTGCCATCATCTAAAAATTTATAATTTTTTCCAATATCTCCATTAACAATATGACCTATTTCGTGGAATAAAGAAAACCAGAAAATATCTGCAAATGCGCCTCTTATAGTTAAAACCATTTGATATATCCCATTATTTTTTTGAAAAATATACCCCTGCACAGGAGCACCCCTGAAATTTCTTACGACTGAAAAGTCTATCCCAAATTTCATCATTACATCTCTTAAATCTCTCTGAATATCTGCATCTTCTTGACACATAATATTTTTTATTTCACGTATTAAATCATTAGTATATTTCTTGTCAAATTTAGATGATATAGTCTTGTTATTTTCGGCAAGCTGACACAAACGAATCCATGCCCCAAGTACATTAAGGTTTACAGTAGTATTGACAGCCATTCGAAAAGCTCCTGTTGGAATCATTTCTTTCAAATTCGCTATATTACTAATTTGTAAGACTTTCCGCAGAGAAAGAATGGAATCATCCTTTTTTTCTCGTATGGGCATCATTCCCCGCTGTCTTAAATACTTTACAATATCTTTTAAATCTTCTCTTGCGCTCCGCTCTTCATTAGTAATCGTTTGCTCTTCATTCATTTCTAAAAGTTCTGACTCATAATTTGCCTGAAGATTTAACCAAAAGGACTTTGGCACTCCTAATGCATATTCTAACCCCATCGCAAAATTTGCGGATATCCCTTTCTTTCCAGCAATCACATTACTTACATAGGCTGGAGAAACACCTGTTCTTGATGATAATTCAGCTTGTGTAATTCCACGATCTTCTAATACATCGGCAATAGTTTCTCCAGGATGAATTATCAAATCACGGGATATACCAGTTTTCTTTACTGCCATGGTAATCGCTCACTCCTTCCACTTCGATTTCAGTGCAAATCATAATAGTGTCTTGCGTTGCATTTGGTTCAATTATCAGTCTGACATTTGGTGCCACATGTAATGAATATCGAATTTGTTGATATCCCTCAAGCGGTTCCGGTTTTCCCAAGCCTAATTTTAAAAAATCTCCGAAACATTCAGCCGCTTTTAAACGATCCATATGTTTTTTAATTGTTTTCACCCATTCAAATGGCAGCTTTTTTTGCATTTTATTATAGTCTTCAAAATATTTCTTTACTTTATTATTAATATATGTTATTTCCACAAATATACCACCTCTGGTGATTAACCTTTTGGTTAATTTTTATTGTACCGTAATTTTCCCTATATGTCAATATGTTTTATAAGGGAGCAAAATAACATATTGAAAACTCATATTTTCCATATCAAAAATGGGTTCTGTACTTTGAAATAAGGATGGATTCGATTTTTGACGGGCTTCTGTGACGGAGGAATCCCCGACAATTTGAACAGATTGGAAGAGCCGCGGAGAGCTTTTCCGGTCTTTACGCCGGCCATAATATCATTCAGGATGATATTTTTATCATAAAGCCGCGATCATTCGGAAGGTTTGGAAGAATCCTGCTGGAATCTCTTGATGTGGAGGCTGATCTGGGGTACAATATGAATAAAAAAGCGGCTCTCGCGCTGCTTATAGAAGCGGAGGTGATGAACATGTCTTCGTTCAAACCATTAAGTGAACAGACGCTGATGAATAACTATGTGTTCTCTATGGTTATGAGGGAACCCAGACGGATCAGGCCGCTGCTTGAATATATTCTTGATAAAAAGATTCGGCGTATAAGCATGGTTGAACCGGAGAGGACCATGAAGGAAAAATTTGAGTCGAAGGGGATCCGGCTGGATCTGTATGTTGAGGACATTGATGGCGTGGTTTATGACTGTGAAGTACAGACGACAGACAAGAAGAATCTGCCCAGGCGGATGCGTTATTATCAGGGAATGCTGGACATCACTTTTTTCCCGGCCGGTGCAGACTATAACAGGATGAGAAAATCCTATGTGATCTTTATCTGCAGTTTCGACCCGTACGGTGAGGAACGGTACATTTACACGTTCCAGAACCGCTGTGACCAGAACTGCGGACTGCTTTTTGGTGATGACGCCGTTAAAGTTGTGGTAAATACGAAAGGAACCAAAGGCGAAATCAGCTCAGAACTGAAAGAGGCGATTCTTTATCTGGATCATGAAGAGATAACAGGCCCATATAGTAAAGAACTTGATAATGCAGTGAATGAATTGAAGTCGAATGAAGAGAGGAGGCAGGAATATATGATGCTGATGACTTATGGGGCGGAGAAGCGTGCAGAGGGGAAATATATCAGTCTGGTTGAGCAGATCCGCAGGTGGTATGAAAAAAAATTATCCATACCGATAGAGGATGCGGCGAATTATGCAGGTATCACGCTTTCACAGTTTGAGGGGGTGCTTTCCCTCATCAAAGCGCATCCAGACTGGGACGATGCGGAAGTTGCAGATAAAGCCAATTGGAGATGAGAAACAGGAAGAAAATATAAATCCGATGCGACAGATGCGGCTCAATAGTGACAGACGGAATGGAAGCTTTGATGGAGATTTTTGCTGTTCCTTACCAAAGAGCCGACTGGAAAGCGATTGGGCAAAGCTGAGAGAAATCAAAATTGCAGCTGCTCATTAATTGTGTTAATTTGCATGGCAATGATATTTTTCGACGAAAAAACCTCCGGGACTGATGGTGAAAGGAACCGCTGTTCCCGGAGGTTTTGCTTTCTGTTTTCTGCGCCTGCCTGCGTTCCGCGGATGTGTTTAATCTCTCCGGAACAGATCTCTGGTGTAAACTTTTTCTTTTACGTCATCCAGCGCCGGATCATATCGGTTGGCGATGATGCAGCCGCACATCTTTTTGAATTTTTCCATGTCGTTTACCACAAGGCTGCCGAAAAAGGTGGTTCCGTCTTCCAGCGCAGGTTCGTAGATAACAACGGCCGCGCCTTTTGCTTTGATCCGCTTCATGATTCCCTGTATGGAAGAATGCCGGAAGTTGTCGGAGTTGGATTTCATGGTCAGGCGGTAGACGCCGACCACAATGTCTTTCTGCCGCAGTTCTTTTTCGATGGAGTAGGATTCACTGCCTTCATAGGTGCCCGCGATCTCCAGTACCCGCTCAGCGATGAAATCTTTTCTGGTTCGGTTGCTCTCCACAATGGCCTGGATCAGGTTTTCCGGCACATCCCGATAATTTGCCAGGAGCTGTTTGGTGTCTTTGGGCAGACAGTACCCGCCGTAGCCGAAGGACGGATTGTTGTAATAATCTCCGACGCGCGGGTCGAGGCAGACGCCCTGGATGATCGGCGCGGTCTGGAGTCCTTTGACCTCGGCGTAGGTGTCCAGCTCGTTGAAATACGAGACCCGGAGCGCCAGATAGGTGTTCACGAACAGCTTGGTGGCTTCGGCTTCCGTATAGCCCATGAAAAGCGTCTCAACCGGGGATTTGACGGCGCCCTGCTGCAGGAGAGCGGCAAACGTGCGTGCGGCATTTTCGGAATTTTCATCGCAGCCGACGATGATTCTGCTGGGGTAGAGGCTGTCGTAGAGCGCTTTGGATTCCCGCAGAAATTCGGGGCTGAAAATGATGTTGTCCGCCTGGAACATCTCCCGGATGTGAGCGGTATACCCGACCGGAACCGTGGATTTGATGACGATAACGGGCTTTTTTTCTCTGCCGGCAGTCAGAATCAGCCGGATGACCGCTTCAACGGCGGAGCAGTCAAAGTAGTTTGTTTTGGGATCATAGTTGGTCGGCACGGCAATGATGATATAATCGGCGTCCGTGTATGCCATGGTCCCGTCTGTTGTGGCGGTCAGGCTCAGCCTGCGTTTTCCTGTCTTTGCTTCCTGCAGATATTTTTCAATGTACGTATCCTGAATGGGACTGATGAAATGTTTCAGTTTTTCCACTTTTTCCGGAATGATATCGACTGTCGTCACATCGTTGTGCTGTGCGAGAAGAACCGCCAGGGACAGGCCTACGTAACCGGTTCCGGCAACGGCGATTTTATAACGGCGGTCAACAGACAGCTGCGCGTTTTCCTGCTCGACAAACATGTCGGTCGGTTCAAAATGAAGAACGGATGCGAGCGCCTGCAGCTGATCGATCGACGGGGTGTAGATTCCTGTTTCCAGATTTGATAACACGGAACGGTGAATGCCCGCTGCTCTGGAAAGCTGTACCTGTGTCATTTTCAGCGCTTTTCGTCTGGAGACCACGGTCTCTGACAAAAGCTGAAGGGAAAGAGTCTTCATAGTAACACCTCATAAAATGTTGTTAAAAACGACAAAGATTCATAACATGTTTATTATAATGTTTTCCGGCACCGCTGTCAATGAAAATAGCGAAATAAAATGATGTTTTAAACAACACATATCGCGGAACGAAAGTTATGGTTGAAGCCGGGACAAAAATGATTTAAGATGAATCATTGAAACAAAAAACTGATAAGGAGACAGTATATGAAGTATGATTATCTGGTAGTCGGTTCCGGCCTGTACGGAGCCGTATTTGCGCGGGAGGCCGCAAACAGAGGAAAGTCAGTGCTTGTCATCGACAAGCGGCCGCATGTTGCGGGAAATGTTTATACGGAAAAGATTGAGCGCATTAATTTCCACAAGTACGGGGCGCACATTTTCCACACAAATAACAAAAAGGTATGGAACTATATTACACAGTTCGCGGAGTTTAACCGTTTTACAAATTCTCCGGTCGCCAATTATCACGGGGAACTGTTCTCGATGCCTTTTAATATGTACACGTTCAATAAGATGTGGGGCGTGGTAACGCCTCAGGAGGCCGCGGCGAAAATTGAGGAGCAGCGCAGGGAGATTACCGGCGAGCCGCAGAATCTCGAGGAGCAGGCGATCTCGCTTGTGGGGCGCGATATTTATGAGAAGCTGGTCAAGGGTTACACGGAGAAGCAGTGGGGCAGGGACTGCCGGGAACTGCCGGCTTTTATTATCAGACGGCTGCCTGTCCGGCTGACGTTTGACAACAATTATTTTAACGCGCTGTATCAGGGGATTCCCATCGGCGGCTATACCCGGATGGTCGAAAATCTTCTGGACGGTATTGAGGTAAGGCTGAATACGGATTACCTGGAGCACAGGGAGGAACTGAGCGCGCTGGCGGAGAAGGTCGTTTACACGGGACCGATTGACGCCTATTTTGGATTCCGGCTGGGTACGCTGGAATACAGGTCTGTCCGTTTTGAGAATGAAATTCTTGATATTCCGAATTTCCAGGGGAACGCCGCAGTGAATTACACGGACCGCGAGACGCCGTGGACACGTATTATCGAGCACAAGTGGTTTGAATTTGGCAAGGATGAGGACGGTAATGATATTCCAAAGACGATTATCAGCCGTGAGTACAGCTCGGAGTGGAAGCCCGGAGATGAGCCTTATTATCCGGTGAATGACGAGAAAAACAACAGGCTTTATCAGGAATATAAGAAGCTGGCGGATGCCGAGGAGCATGTGATCTTCGGAGGCCGTCTCGGCGAATACCGGTATTACGATATGGATGCGGTCATAGCGTCGGCACTGGACATGAGCGAGAGGGAGCTGGGATAACAGGATGAGCGGGATTCGGAATCGAAAGTGTTTGTCGGCGAGAAGCCGAATCCCGCGTGCAGTATTTATGGGTGTCTCCCATCTTTTCTGAAAGAAAAACAGAGCGAAATCTGCCATGGATGTGCTGCCGGAGGTACAGCTACATTTTGATTTCTTTTAGCGATGACGCACAGAGATGAAGTAGAATTTGGGGGAATTTCCGGGAAAGTTGCCCGGAAATCCCGAGGTTTGCGGCGCGAAAGGCCCCTGGCGGGACTTATTCATGTTCGCCGGCAAATCTGATTCGTACGCTTTCCGTGTTTGTCAGGTATACCATGGAAGCGTAGGTCAGGTCAAATTCCAGTATGTTTCCGACATGGATCTGGTCTTTTACGGTTTCCACGTCGAGGATCGTGTGGTCGGAGGAAGCGCCGACTACCTCAATTCCTTTCATGCGTGGTTTCAGGTCTGACGGATCGCCGTAGTCCGCCCGGCCGATTGCGGCCAGGGCCCGGCGGCGTATGCCGCGGTCCGTGTAGGTCTGTACCCGTCCAAAGGCGTCCGCCGTCAGTTCTCCGATGGGAAAGCTTGGCTTGTCTTTCACTTCGATTATCTCCGCTTTCAGCGTGAGGACATTTCTGTACATAAAATCCATTTCACAGCCGAGAAAATGACCGAGGGGAATGCTCTCGCCCAGCCGCAGCAGATTGATGCCCGCGGGCATTGTGCTTTCCAGAACCATGTGCAGGGAGGAGGAAGCGCCGCCGCAGACGTATTCCAGCTTCCGGCCGATTGCGGCCTCCACTTCTCCGGCGAGAGACAGCAGCTCCTGCATTTTTTCGGGCGTCGCTTTTACGGAGCCGTAGCAGGTCAGGTTTGTTCCGATGCCGGCAAGCGCAAGGTAAGGAAGTTCGCGTTCGACCCAGAGAGCGGTATCAATCAGTTCCTGTCTGTCCCAGAAGCCTTCCCGCAGGTCGCCCAGGTCGGCCATGAGAATGACCTGATGACGCCGTGCTGCCGGAATGCCGGAGGAGGACTGCCTGCCGGAGCCGGACAGATGGGAAGTTTTGTCGGATTGCCTGCCGGCACCGGACGGATGGGAAGTTCCGGAGGACTGCCCACCTGTTCTGGACAGATCTGGAGTTCCGGAGGACTGCCTGCCGGAGCCGGACAGATCTGAAGTTCCGTCGGATTGTATGCCGGACGGGAACTGTCTGGTTTCTGTGTGATGATCGGAATCTTCATCCAGGCAGCTGCCGGGAAGAGTTCCGTTTCCGGTGAAAATTCGTTCTGCCGTTTCGTTCAGCGCGCGGAGAACTTCCCGCTCACTCTGCAGACTGATATCGGCAAGCCGGATGACTTCTTCCAGCTCGGAGAGCATGGGAACGCGGAGCAGCATCAATGGCGTTTTGATTCCGGCGTTTCTGATGCGGGCAAGCTGTTCGATCCGGGAGGACGCGATGTAGCGGCATCCGCAGGTTTCATACAGCTTTACCATTTCCGGCAGGGCGGTAAAGCCCTTGACTACTCCGGCGACTTGAATCCGGGTGGCGCTGCAGCGTTTCAGCAGTTCCCGGAGATTATGTTCCAGCCTGGTGAGGCTGATTTCCAGGACGGGATAAGTTTCTTTTTTGCACATAAGGATCTCCATTTTGCCGTTCCAGCCGGCGTGATGCTGCGAACTGCAGCTCTTTTTCAGTGTTCATAGGTTGTCCGTCTGTTGACATGGAAACTTTGTTTGATTTTATATCTTTCTTGAGAGTTAAAAGTTTGCACCATTAAGAAGCCAGCAGATCCTCACAGACTTCTGGCATATTCTCCTGCTGTTCCTGAATTATCTGCGTTATGCGTAATTCCGCGCTCTGATTCAAAAGGCGGAAAAAATGTTTCCTCAGATAATCCATCACCGCAGCCTCCGATATCCTCCCTCTCGACGGGGTCCTCTGGTATCGGAACTGCTCCGGGCTGACTTTTCCCGTAAAACGGACGGACAGGATCTGAAGGATCCCCATCGCGATGCAGGACAGCATCATGAGCATCTCGATGGCACGTACTGTCTCCAGCACTTTTTTCCGGGAACTCTCTGTTTTCACCTGCTCAAGAGGGGACGGCTCATCTTTCTTCTGATAATGGTTCAGTCTGGGCATGTGTTTTGTCCAGAAGCGGTAACAGAATGCCCCCACCTGCTGTTTCGCAGTTTTACGGGAGAAGCAGGATTCAAAGCGGGCGAGAATATTTTCAATAAAATTTATCATAATCGTATGGCAAACCACCGGAAAGTATGGTAAACTCATACATGGAATAACTCTTTCCGTGGTTTATGTCTTTCTTAAGTGTGGTGACTAAAGAATACCATAAAACCATGTGGAAGGGTTATTCTTTTATTGAAAACTTTCAACTCTCAAGTAATAGAAAAACGGGGCAGTTTTTCTGCCCCAGACTTTATCACCAATGATATACATATGCAAAATAAGTTAAAACCAATCCAAAACATAACAATCCATTTACAATATAAAATATTTTCTTGTTGGATTCCGTATCCTGAACAATTTCATGTATAAAATTCATCAGCACCCAGATCACATCGAATAAAATGAGTCCAATTAGAAATGTGATAAATGTAATCCTATATTTAGATGCCTTATGAATATTTTGCAACACTGATGTGGAAAAAGTGATGCCACCAACAAAAGCAAGCATCACTGCGGCAAATATTCCTAAAATAGATATAGACTCAATCTGCAGATTTTTAACTTTTCTGCGCGTCTTTTGGAGGGAGCGTTCCACGTCATTGCATTTATTTTCCAATGAACTTAAATTTTCAGCAATTGGTTCGGTTGTTTCATTATTCAACTCAATAAATGATTGCCTGCTTTTATTCCATACTAAATCATTGATATATCTGATACGGATGACTTCCAGATTCAGGTGATCAATAAGTTTTTCTATTTTATTTTGTATACTACTAGTTAGCTCAGGAGAAGTTCTTAATGTTTCTAATGATGAAATGATATTTTCTACATAATCTATTCCACCGCCGGTAATCAGGTATTTAGTGATCTCTGAATAAGAATGTCTCTCATTGCTTTCATAAAAAGACACTAATTTATGACACCACTCTTTTACATCATCGCCTTTATCTACAGAAATGGTTTGAAGTTCTTCCAGTAAATTAGTTATTGAATTGTCCATAAATCCTCTCACGGTTATTGGCAAAATAGTTTGCAATACTTTCTATGGTTATTTCTTCATTATATTGCTTCAGGTCTGACCATGGTGCTTCTTCATGAGTTCGATCAACAAGGTACCACGGAGAATAAACCATCAGTGCTTCAACAACCTTATTGATTAGTTTTCTGTCCTGATAAGATATTATATTTTCGTTAAATTCTACTTTGGCCAATTTTAATTTTCCGTTTTCCGAAATGATTTTGGTAACATAAGATTGTGCAGGAATGTCTTTGTCACCATATTTGTTAAAAGCATCATATACGCTACGTATAACGGGGCCGTGTCTCCAGCACAGGATTGGGTCAGAAAAACAAGGCTTCTTTTTTTCGCACAAAAAAGCTGCCTGAATGTAATATAATATCTTTTGAAGTTTCAGGTTTGTTATTTTTGAATTGGACTTATTAACATGATTAATTGTGTAAATAGCTATATCAAGAGCTTTATACATATTACCACGTCCTTTAAACTCTAAACTCTATAATAATGGGTCTATATTATACTATTAATATAGCATTTTAGCAATATTTTTAGCAAATTTAGAAAAAAATTAATAAAAAAGCATTACCAGGTAAAAGCTTGATTATACTTTTTAGCCACTCTGATTAATAACGTATGACTTGATGGCAAATATCGCCTGTCCGTCATACAGCACCTCGATCTCTACGCCGCGATTGTTGCGGAATGTTCACAGCGGCCAGGGTAAAACCCACCAGGGAAGAAAAGTCTGTCGCGTTTCGTTTCTGCTTTATGGCCCTGCCTCCTTAGAAAACGCTTTATTTAAGCATTTTCAGAACATATGTTCTTAATGAAGTCTTAAGAAAAGTAAGCAGTATCTCTTATTTGTCTTTGGAAATCTCATATGCTATAATCCTTCTAC
>CANQUH010000088.1 GCA_947626965.1 uncultured Lachnospiraceae bacterium | reverse complement strand
TATGGCGCCATAGCCAAGTGGTAAGGCAAAGGTCTGCAACACCTCTATCACCAGTTCAAATCTGGTTGGCGCCTCTTCAACCCGGGAATATAAATTCCCGGGTTTTTGCGTGCAGGAGAAAAAAACAAACGCTTCCAGCTCAATTCAATCAGGTCTTGACAGGAAGGAGATTCAGTGCTAAAATACCTATAAATTACGTAGGAATAATAGATAAAGACTATATTATCAGGAGGAATTTACAATCATGAAAGTATATGAGAAAATTACAGATCTGATCGGTCATACGCCGCTGCTTCATTTGGGCAACTATGAAAAGGTGAACGGACTGCAGGCGACGATTCTTGGCAAGCTGGAATATTTTAATCCGGCGGGCAGCGTGAAAGACAGAATTGCGAAGGCCATGCTGGATGATGCCGAGGAGAAGGGACTTCTTCAGCCGGATTCCGTTATTATTGAGCCGACAAGCGGAAACACGGGAATCGGGCTTGCTTCAGCGGCGGCAGCCAGAGGATACCGCATTATTTTGACAATGCCGGAGACGATGAGTGTGGAGCGCAGAAATCTTCTGAAGGCTTATGGAGCGGAGCTGGTGCTTACGGAAGGGGCAAAAGGGATGAAAGGAGCGATCGGAAAGGCAGATGAGCTTGCCGCGTCGATTCCGCACAGCTTTATCCCAAGTCAGTTCACGAATCCGGCGAATCCGGCGGCGCATCTGGCGTCGACAGGACCGGAAATCTGGGAAGATACAGATGGCAAGGTTGATATTTTTGTAGCCGGCGTCGGTACAGGCGGTACGATCACAGGTGTTGGCAAATATCTGAAATCGAAAAATCCGGAAATTAAAGTTGTTGCGGTGGAACCGGCAGGATCTCCGTTCCTCTCAAAGGGAATTGCGGGACCGCATAAACTGCAGGGGATCGGAGCAGGATTTGCTCCTGAAACACTTGATCAGTCCGTTTATGATGAGATTATTCTGGTTGAGAATGAGGAGGCATTTGCCGCAGGCCGTACGATCGCGAGAAAAGAGGGTGTGCTCGTAGGAATTACCTCCGGAGCGGCTGTTCATGCGGCAACCGTGCTTGCAAAGAGACCAGAGAATAAGGGCAAGGTTATTGTGGCGCTGCTGCCGGATACCGGTGACAGATACCTGTCTACGCCAATGTTTGCGGAGTAAAACAGGATTTGCCCATACACAGATGAGCGGGCTGAAAAAGTCTGCGCTGATGTTTGAGGAGCAGAATGAGATTTGCATTCGTGTGAATAAGGAGAAGCAGGGCAGTTGTGCTTCTCCTTATTTTTTTGATCTCTTTTTTGTGTTTTCGGATCCTGGATTTCTGTTTCCATGTGAATAGGGACTGTTTCGGTTCCGGCCTCATATCATGTAATTATTGCTGTAACGTTCTGTCTGCTCGTCCAGGATATCCTGCAGCGTGATATTGTTGAGATAATCGTTGATAACACGTTCAAGTCCTTTCCATACGGAGAGGGTGGGGCAGTCTGCACTTCTTTCACATTGAATAGGGGTCTGCTCAAGACAGGCAACTGGGGCAAGACTTCCTTCCGTGACCCTGAGAATATCTCCAACGGTGTATTTTTCAGGAGATTTGGCCAGCATGTACCCGCCCTGGAATCCGCGGTTGACCAGAAGAAAGTCCGATTTGTTCAGAAGCGGAACGATTTGTTCGAGATATTTTTTGGAAATGCCCTGACGGGCAGCAATATCTTTTAATGCGATAAATCCGTTATTTTTGTGTTCTGCCAGGTCCAGAAGCATTCGCAGAGCGTAGCGGCCTTTGGTGGAAATTTTCATATTAAATCAACTCCTTTGAGATTGCTGACCGTGACTATATGGTTAAAATCTATTTACTATAATACCATATATTTAATAGGTATTCAAGAATGAACAGGAATACATTGACAATTCAGAACGATTATTTTACTATATTTATTAAGACAGGGACGCGGGAGTGCGCAAGCACGAAGCGGCCTGTGGGTTTGCATTCATGGTGACGCCTGCAGTGTGGAAGTGCGCAAGCACGAAGCAATCCGTGGACTTTTATTCATGGCGATGCCCGCGGCGCGGGCATGGAAACTTTCATTCATGCGCTGCAGTGACGGCAGAGATATTTGGAAAGGAGAAAAGTATAATTATGGTCAGAAAAACAGTAAAAGAGATAAGAAATGGAGTCCGCGGAGGAAAGGGCGAAGTTATATTTGAGCATGTTGTATCGAAAGAAGAACTGAACGGACATGGCAGACTGTACGCAAGAGTGAGACTTGCTCCGGGAAACAGCATTGGATATCATCAGCATGTCGGAGATACGGAGCCATATTTTATTCTTGAGGGCAAGGGAACTTTCGTTGATGATGACGGTTCCAGGACAGAAGTGGGACCGGGGGATGTATGTTACATTAATCCCGGACAGAGTCATGCGATTGAGAATAATTCAGATGAAGAACTGGTATTTATGGCGCTGGTTTACAATGAATGACAGCAGAAATAACAGAGTGACAGAGGGATCTTTGCCGTTTGTTGTAAACCTTCCGGGGGCGCTGAATGTCCAGCGCCGACCGGAACGGAGTGGAGACGCGCATAAATCTGAAGCGGAAAAATGCCGCTTGAGCGGCGCAGATTCGGTGCAGAGAACGAGCAGAATGAAAATCGTTTTGTGATTTCCTATAACTATGGAACTTGACAGGAGGTTTTGTGATGGATCTGGGTACGATTGGCAGAAAGTTCAGGAAAATCGGCAGGGATACGGTTACTGAGGTTCAGAAGATGAATGACATCCGGCAGATAAATTCCAAAATCAATGAACAGAAGAAACAGATTTCAACGATTTACTCTCAGATAGGACAGAAGCTGTACAAGCTTTACAAAGAAGCCCCGCTGGAGGGGTTCGATACGGAATTCCAGAAAATAGACGAGCGTTTTGCGACGATTGAGGTATACAATGACCAGATCCGTGAGATCAAAGGTGTGCGGATGTGTCCGAACTGCCATACGGAAGTGTCGATACATGAGCGGTACTGTTCTGCGTGCGGACAGAAACTTCCGGAGATTATTCATATACAGACGGATGAGAACGGAAATACGGTGATCGAGGGTCCAAATGCGGAAGTCATAGATCTGCCGGAGCAGGAGAATCCCAAAATGGAAGCGGCCAAAGCTGTGAAAGCGGAAGAACCGGAGATCGTGAAGGAAGAACCTGAGCCAGAGGAGACAGCTCCGGAGGAACCCGAAGAACCGGAGGTTGTGGAGGGAGTGCCTGAGTCAGGGGAGACAGCCCCGGAGGAACCCGAAGAACCGGAGATCGTGGAGGAAGGGCCTGAGCCAGGTGAACCAGCCCCGGAGGAACCCGAAGAACCGGAGATTGTGGAGGAAGGACCTGAGTCAGAGGAACCAGCCCCGGAGGAACTCGAAGAACCGGAGATTGTGGAGGAAGAACCTGAGCCAGAGGAAGCAGACACGGAGGAACCTGAGGAGGCAGCTGCCGCAGAATCAGAAACGGCAGAGGATGCGAAACAGCCGTGAACCGTGACGGAATCCGGGGCAAAATAACAGCAGCCCCGACAGATATGCAGGATAGAAATGGGGGAAAGGTAAATGTATTTTTATCTGCCGACAAAGATTTACAGTGAGAGAGACTGCGTGAAGAACCACGCCGATGAGTGGACCGCGCTGGGCAGGAATGCTCTGATCGTGACTGGAAGGAGTTCCATGAAAAACGGTTCTCTGGAGGATGTGACGAGTGCTCTCAAAGAGAGAAATATAACGTATTGTATTTACAGCGATATAGAAGAAAATCCATCGATCGAGACGGTCATGAAAGCCCGGGATTTTGGTCTGGAGAAGCAGGTGGATTTTGTTATCGGCATTGGCGGAGGTTCGCCGATGGATGCCGCAAAGGCGGTCGCGCTGATGATCGCGCAGAAGGAGCAGGGGGCGGACTATCTTTATCAAAAAGGCTCTGATGAGGCTCTCCCGGTCGTGGAGGTGCCGACGACATGCGGAACAGGTTCAGAGGCCACGCCGAAAGCGATCCTGACGATTCACGAAAAACGCACGAAGAGCAGTATTCCTCACAACATTTTTCCCCGGTTTGCACTCGTGGATGGAAAGTATCTGCGGGAAGCTCCCCGCAGTCTGCTTGTAAATACGGCAGTGGATGCGCTGGGACATTTTATCGAGAGTTATGTCAATACGAGCGCCACGGAGTACAGCAGAATGCTCTGCACATACGGAATGGGAATCTGGACCAGCTGCAAGAATGTGCTGATCGGCGCTTCTGCCGGCGACAGTGATTTCGACCGGATGATGTGCGCGTCAACGATTGCGGGGATGTCGATCGCTCACACGGGAACGACGCTTCCGCACGCGCTGAGCTATTATCTGACCTATGAGAAGGGAGTTCCGCATGGCAGGGCGGTAGGCTGTTTCCTTCCAGGATATCTGGCCCAGGCACAGCCGCTTGAGAGGCGCAAAGTGCTGAGTCTGATCGGATTTCCGGATATGCAGTATTTCCAGTCGTTTATTCAGAGACTGATCGGGACAATGGAGGCGGAAGATGAGCTGATCGACCGCGCAGTGCATGGAACGATGGCTAAACCGGAAAAACTGAAAAACGTTCCATACCAGGTGACGGAAGAGGTATTGTACCGCATCTGCAGTATGGCTGCGGGAACAGCGCCTGAAAAATGAGGCCATATGTTTTTTGCTGTTGTTACAGTCTATATTGTCACTGAGCGCTGCTGCCGGTCACAAAGTGGACAGTAACTGCTGTCGTGCAGACGGAAACAGCATACACTGGAAAGGTACAAAAATGGAAGGCGAAAATAATACAATTATGGAAACGCTTGTAAAGGAAATTCTGGAGAGCTACAAAACTTATCCGGAAACCTGCAGCATCGGGACAAAAAACAGACTGAACAAGGATACGATCATCGATATTCTTGAGGAGATCCGGTGTGTGGTTTTTCCGGGATACTTTGAGCTGAAGGGGCTTAATCAGGATTCGATTGAGTATCATGTCGGGGAACTTCTGGAAGATATTCATTACAGGCTGAGAAAGCAGGTCACGAAGGCGCTCTCGCATACGGAAGACGGGAAGCCTGCGGGGTATGAAGAAGCCAGGGAACAGGCGGACCAGATCGTAACCTCGTTTCTTAAACGGATTCCGGCCCTGCGGGAAATTCTTGCCACGGATGTGCAGGCAGCCTACGACGGCGACCCGGCGGCGTTCAACACGGACGAAGTCATATTCTCTTATCCGGGAGTTTTTGCGATCACGGTAAACAGGATCGCGCATGAACTCCATATAATGGGAGTGCCGTTGATTCCCAGGATTATGACAGAATATGCGCACAACCTGACGGGAATCGATATACATCCCGGCGCACAGATCGGAAGTTACTTTTTTATTGACCATGGAACGGGTGTGGTCATCGGCGAGACGACGGAGATTGGAAAACACGCCAAGATCTACCAGGGAGTTACGCTCGGCGCGCTTTCGACGCGCGGCGGTCAGTCCCTGCGGCACACCAAGCGTCATCCGACGCTTGAGGATAATGTAACGGTATACTCCGGTGCGTCCATTCTGGGAGGCGAGACAGTGATCGGAGAGGGAGCCATTATCGGTTCCAATGCGTTTATCACTTCTTCTGTTCCCAAGGGGACGCGCGTCAGTATAAAAAATCCGGAGCTTCAGTTCAAGGGCGGCATACAGATGGCCGAGCTTGGACAGGAAGGTTTCTGGGGAAATGAATAGATCAGAAAATTTTTAAATCTGACGGGAAACTTACTCGCCTGCAGAGACAAATTTTACAGGCCAGAGACAGAATTGTCAGATTTAGAAATGCTGTGGGAAATGGAGTGTTTCCTGCGCAAAGAAATCAGAAAGGGAGGCAGATCATATGAAGGAAACAAAGGAACAGACAGGAAAGACAGCAGAAGAGGCCGAGGTAAGGCCGGACGGACAGCAGGGGAAGGTGAGTGAAACCTGGGCGGAAGAGACGATTGCCGATCTTGATGATTTTATTGAATCGCAGGGAATTTATATCAGGCAGTGAGAAAGCCGGGGGGCGAAGAAAAATTCAGAATTCGCGGAGTGGAGATGCGCACGAATTTGAAGCGGAAAAATGCCGCCTGAGCGGCACAAATTCGGCACAGGGAACGAGCAAAACGAAAATCGTTTTGTCGTTCCCTATAAAAAACAGCTGTGCTTTACAGGAAAGCTCCGGGAGGATTTTGCAGTCTTCCCGGAGCAATCTGCTGTAGGCCAATATGTAGAAATCAGCTGCTGGAGCAGCAGCGGGCTGCGCGGCGGGCAGGAGGGAAAAACCGCCTTCTGCTCGATTGAATACATCCGCGCGGCATTAGTGGAAAAGAAGTTCCGCCGCATAGACGAAAAACGGGATTGTGATCAGCGACAGCAGTGTGGTGAACGCGTAGATCTCCGAGGCATAGCGGTAGTTTTTGTGGAATTTCAGTGCAAAAGCGGTTCCGGTTGCGCCTGTGGGGCAGGCCGCGGCGACCAGGATTGTCAGAGCTACATTGAAACTGATGGGCAGGACCGCAAGTATCAGCAGTGTGACCAGCGGGATCAGCAGAAGCTTCAGTGCGGATATAAAATAGATCCGCGCATTTTTCAGCATTCTTAAAAGATCTGTCTGCGCGACGGAAATTCCCGCGATCAGCATTGCGAGCGGCGTGTTCATGCCCGCTACATAGTTAATGGCGTCTGACGGCACCTGAGGGATTTTTATCTGCCCGAAAAAAAGAATCAGTCCTGCGAGGCAGGCAATGACCATGGGGGAAAGCAGTCCTTTTTTCAGCTGTGCAAGCGAGAACTGGCCGGTGATAAGGCCGATTCCATGTGTCCAGGAGAAAATATTGAAGACTGTCATGTAGGCGGTCAGATAGAGCACACCTTCATCTCCGAGAATACTTTGGACCAGCGGGATTCCGATAAAGCCGCAGTTGGAATATACACAGGAGAAACGTTCGAGCGCGTAATCTTCGCTGCTGCCGGAAACGGTTCCGCCGGTTTTCCGTATCAGAAAATGTGAAATGAAGATCGCGAGCAGGTGTGTTGCGACGGCAAGCAGATAGGAGATGAGCAGGCCTCTGACAAGTTCCGGTCTGCAGCTGGTCTGCAAAGCTGTGAGCGCGACAAGCGGATTGACGACCAGAAGAAGCAGGTTGGCGAGCATTTTGTTTCCGTCCTCATTTACGAGCTTCAGGCGGTAGCAGAGACAGCCAAGAAGCAGGATCAGAAGCATTTTTATGATCTGGTTTATGATTAGAATTACCATGATGAAATAACCTCTTTTCGGGTAAAGTTTTTATAAGATTTATCATACTTTTCGGAAAATGTCCACTGAAAAAATCTGAAACTTACGTTACAGTCCACTTTCCCATTAAGCTCGAGGTGATTTCGGGCGGTCTGCCAAAAACTTCGGGCTCTGCGGTGCGAGGACAGTCCGGAAAATGGAAGGAGCGAAAAAATGAAGATCATACTGGCATCCGGCTCTCCGAGGCGAAAGGAGCTTCTGGAGCAGATCGGACTGAAATTTGAGGTGATTCCGGCGAAAGGTGAGGAGATTATCACAAAGACGGTTCCGTCGGAAATCGTATGTGAGCTTTCCCGGCAGAAGGCGGAGGAGGTTGCGGCCAGGATTACGCTTGGGCCGGACATACGGAATCAGAAAGCCTTGTCTGTACGCGGGGATACAGAAAAAGACGCCGGCGATGAAGGTCAGATCATCATAGGTGCGGACACGGTCGTCTGTCTGGACGGCAAGGTAATGGGCAAGCCATCCGGCAGGGAATCTGCCGTCAGGATGCTGGAAAGCCTTCAGGGAAGGAAACATTCCGTGTATACGGGAGTTACTGTGCTGGTCAGAAAACCAGGGCAGGAAATGATCTGCCACACGTTTTTTTGCGAGACGAAAGTGGAGATTTATCCGATGGAGAAATGTGATATTGAGGAATACGCGGACACGGGGGATCCGATGGATAAAGCGGGAGCTTATGGAATCCAGGGGCGTTTTGCTGCCTGGGTAAAATCAATCGAAGGGGACTATAATAATGTGGTGGGCCTGCCGGTATCGGCGCTGTGGCAGGTGCTGAAGAATTACCGGTAAGCAGCGGAGGATAAGCAATCCGCGTGCGGCATATGAGGACAAAAGTCTTTAGCGCAGGCATGCGTGTGGAAATCAGCTGCAGGCGCAGCATGCGGGCCGCGCGTCGGGCAGGAGGGAAAAACCGTTTCCTGCCCGATCGTATGTATTATTCATAATAGACATCGACAAGGAACAGACCGTGCGGCGGGGCAGTAAATCCCGCGGAGGAGCGGTCTTTTTCTTCGATAATGGAAGGAATCAGGGAAGGCATCAGATCTCCTGTGCCGACTTCGATCAGCGTGCCGGTCAGGATGCGCACCATATGATAAAGGAATCCGTCTCCATGGTACCGGATGCGGAGTATGCCGTCCTGCAGATCCATTGAGATATCAAAGATAGTACGCTCGGTGGATTTTTTCATCTGCGGATTGTCACAGAAACTTTTAAAGTCATGCGTGCCGATCAGGTATTTTGCGGCTTCCCGCATGCGCTCGATGTTCAGCGGATCTTCCATACGCAGCAGATAGCGGCGCTCGAATATATTGGCGACCTCTCCGCAGTCAATGCGGTATTCGTAGAGCTTGCCGACGGCCGACAGCCTGGCATGAAAACGCTCGCTGGCTTTTTCGACAGCGAGAACGCGGATATCTTTGGGCAGTTCGGAGTTCAGGAACTGCTGGATCTGCTGGCAGGAGTAGCGGCTCAGAAGCCGGGGAATCCGGTAATTGGCAATCTGGCGCAGCGCGTGGACGCCTGCGTCTGTGCGCCCGGAGCCGTTCAGATCCACAGGCTCGCCATAGAGATCTTCGAGAATATTTTCCAGTTTTTCCTGGATTGTGTTTGGAGTGTTTCCCTGACGCTGCCAGCCGTTGTACCTGGAGCCGTCATATTGAATCATAAGACAGAAATTTGCCATAATTATTTTCCTTTCTTTATATCGTCGTCGGCGGTCCAACATGCGCCGCGGAGAGTCTGCTGACTGCTGTAAGAACCTGCCAGGGCTGCGCCAAAGGTCAGGCAGTCATTCGTTTGAAAACGCCGTATTGATTTACTGTTCCGATCAGAGTATATCCCATGCTTTCCATGCCGGCCGCGTCAAAATTTTCCGGTATGGCGACCGAAATAAAGCTGCAGTCCTTGTCGGCCGCAAGCTCCGCGATACGTCCGTAGTCGGGAGAATCAGCATTGATTGCCTGGTACAGAGAGCGGCTGTTCTGGTCGAGAGAACCTTTTGTGCGCCGGCCGTACGGCATGATGATGGAAGGATCGTAGACCCGGACATAGGAAGCGACGTGGTCATCCGCGGCAAGACAGACTTCAGCGCCTTCCTGTGCATTTTCCTGGACAAGATTGCAGATATTGGCCACTTCGTCCGGGACTTTCTGGTGGTTGTACGTTCTGGTGTAATTGCCCGAGTGCAGCAGGCTGTTTGCACAGATGACCGCGGCGCTGATAAAGATGATGATCAGGCCCGAGTGCAGAAAATCCGTATGCCGGTTTTCGGGAAATTCCGCTCCGGCGAGAGCGATGACCGGCGTAACAGGAAGAATCCAGAGAACCCTCCAGTAAACGGTCTCTCCAATGCATTTCTGGATGAATGTCGCGGTGAGAGGGCATATAAACAGAAGCAGGCCGGCAAGAAGATACAGGAGCACCTGCTGTACGCTTCTTTTTTTACGCTTCCAGCCAATGAGATAGATGATCGCGGCCAGGAGCAGGTACTGGAAGGATCCGTCACCCCAGTAAAGCTTCCAGTTGGTAATAATCCAGTTGATACTTTCTTTCATAAAATGTTCGCCTCCGATCATGCTTTCAGGACAAACAGGTAGATGATTCCAAGGATCAGCGACGGCATGCAGCACAGGATGCCTTTCAGCAGGCGTTTCGGGCTTTTGAACCTGAAAAGGGCAAAAAGCAGGAAAATACCCTGTACCAGCGGAGCCAGCATAATTCCCATCGAGGACAGCAGGCAGCAGGAGGCATTTGCCAGAAACAGCAGCGGCCACGGATATTCAGGCTGTTCTTCCATCACTATAGAAAGAGAAAGAAAAAACAGCAAAGGCAGGAACGCGGAGGCAAGCAGCGCTTTTCCCTGCCAGATACGGACCATCTGGAAAGTTCCGGCGTTGTAAATCGAATAGGAAGTAAAACAGTTCAGCGCCGCCGCGAGGAACAGGAAAATTCCGCGCCTCATACTGTCATTGCGGAACCATCTGCGTCCGATCTGATACAGAACCATATAGGCCAGCATCTGAAAAACGGGCGGAAAAACTGTGTGCGCTGTTATCGCGGGGTGGAGACCGCCGCAAAGCTGACTGATAACTGCCAGAAAAATGGGAAACGGCGAGAGAATATATCTGCTCGGCACATAATTTCCATAGGAAAACCCGGTATACGGATTGACCGTAAAAATACTGTCTGTCTGAACGGCTGTGGTAGCTGTCGCAACGTAAAAAGCGTCATCCGCGTCGAAATGCGCATATACTGCGAGAATGCACATCTGCATAAATATGAGGATCAGGGCGCACCAGAAATAAGGAGACGCGCCGCGCACGCTGTCTTTTATGTCGGCAGCCAGTCTGCCGGCCTGTTTCCTGAGGCAGATAATTCCCCAGAGGGCAGCCAGTCCGGCGGCAGCGGCATAGCACTGCACAAGAATGTGCAGGGAAGTCCGCAGATAATATGTTGTCAGGATCATGACTTCAGCCAGCGCAAACAAAAAAAGGTAGCCTGTCAGGAAGCATTCACCCGGCGTATAACGGTCTTTTTTTCTTAAAAACGGGACACCGGAAGCGGCAGGAACAATGATAAGCCAGAATCCGGCAAGTATCCCTTTTATGATCAGATTCATACATAAATAACCTCCGGAATTATAATTTCCTGTTGCTCTTAAAGATAACAAGGATTGTCGAAAAAAGCAAGACGTTCTTTCTGGAAAGGAAATAATGAAATTCCAGAAGGGCATAATAATTCCTGCCGCTGACAGTTGATGATTTAAAAAAATTCATTTATACTGGTAAAAGCGCGGGCTGGTTCGTCTGTGCAAAAGCGCGGGGAAAGGCTGTGCCTGCAAAAGAGAACAAAGTGAGTTTCGTGAATCAGCGTGGAGGTGGGATGGAGGGGACCGCGTCTGCGGCAGTGAGGGAAACTCACGGATGAGTTCCGAATTTTCACATGGGAGGAACTGGCATGGGAACCAGTAAAGAAAACAGTATTGAAAGTAGAAAAAAAGACTTGCAGAATATGGTGGAAGAGAAGCTGCAGGAGCTTCCGGTCGTTCAGTACGCGTGGCTTGATGAGGAAGAGATTCCCTTTTCCGGGCGTGTCAGAGAGATCTGTCAGAGTGAGTGCCCGCGTTACGGCACGAGCTGGTCCTGTCCGCCGGGAGTTGGAACTGTAGAAGAATGCAGGGACAGATGTGCCGGTTTTCCGGGGGCATTTGTCTTCACAACGATCGCGGAAGTCATGGACGCGGCCGATATGGAGGAGACTCTGGCGACCAGAGGAGCCCACGAGGAGGTCACAAAAGAGATTCGTGAAATTTTCAGAGAGGCAGGCTGCAGGACGCTGGCGCTCTCCGCTGATTCCTGCGCAATCTGTGACAAATGCGCGTATCCTGACGCTCCATGCCGTCATCTGGAGAGAATGCTTCCCTGCATTGAGAGCTACGGAATTATTGTGCCGGAACTGGCGCAGAAAGCGGGGATTGAGTTTATGAACGGGGCAAATATCGTGACCTGGTTCGGCGTGATTCTGTTCACAAAATAAACACAAAATCACCACAAATGAACCATATATTAATCACAAATCTGTCAAAAGACGCAGGTATACTACGAGCTATAAAAACAAAGGAAACGAAGGACAGAAAATATTTCAGATGATACCTTGAAAGGCAGCGCAGGAACAGGCTGCCGGGAAAAGGATGAAAATAAACTGTCCCGCAGAAATAAAAGGAGGTCCTGAATTATGAAGAAAAGAACAGTGGTTTCATTATTGTGTGCAGGTATCGTGACAGCAGGAACGATCGCGGGAGTGACTGGTTTTGCGGAAGATGGGAGCGGTGAAGATTTCACGCTTCTCTCCACAGCAGATGTTGAAAGCACAGAGGTACCGGAGGATGGCACGATCACAGGAGTTTCCGCCGTGGCACAGGCCATGATGCCGGCGGCCGTCTCGATCACGAACAAATCCGTGGAAGAAGTGATGGATATTTACAGCATGTTCGGCTTTTATGGATATGGATACGGTTCCCAGCCGCGGACGAGAGAATATGAGAGCGTCAGCGCAGGTTCCGGCATCATCATCGGCAAGAGCGATACGGAGCTTCTGATCTGCACGAACTATCACGTGGTCGAGGGAGCGACAGAACTGTCAGTAGGTTTTGTGGACGATGAAGTTGCGGAAGCGGTTGTGAAGGGAACGGATGAATCCAACGACCTGGCTGTAGTGGCGGTGAACCTCGAGGACATCAAGGATGATACGCTTGATCAGATCCGCATCGCTCAGATCGGAAGCTCGGATGATCTGCTTGTCGGCGAACAGGTGGTAGCAATCGGAAATGCACTTGGCTATGGACAGTCTGTGACGACCGGTATCGTGAGCGCCCTTGACCGTCAGATTGATCTGGACGGCTATACGGCAGCTCTGATTCAGACGGACGCTGCGATTAACCCGGGCAACAGCGGCGGCGCGCTGGTCGATATGCAGGGAAGAGTCATCGGAATCAACTCGGCAAAGGCAGCGTCAAACGGCGTGGAAGGCATGGGCTATGCAATCCCGATTTCCTATGCAGAACCGATTCTTGAGGATCTGATGAACAAGAAGACGAGAACGGAAGTTGTGGATGACAGTGAGAGCGCGTACATCGGAATCACAGGAGAAGGCGTGACAAGCGAAGCAACAGCGCTTTACGGAATCCCACAGGGTATCTGCGTTACATCTGTCGGGGAAGGAACACCGGCCGAGAAGGCAGGAATCCGCAAAGGTGATGTTATCACGAAGTTTGATGGAAACGGAGTCAGCGACATGGAAGGACTGCGTGACATGCTTGCGTACTATGCGGCAGGCGAGACGGTCAAGATGACAGTCAAGCAGGCTCAGAATGGGGAGTATGTCGAGGATCAGGTTGAGATCACGCTCGGTGCGGCCGCGGATTATCAATAAAATGATCAAAAGGATTGTGAGAGTGCGAAGCACGAAACAATCCGTGAGGGCTTTTGAAATCAGCAGGCCCGGTCTCTATGAAGGAGCCGGAGACAAGC
>CANQUH010000087.1 GCA_947626965.1 uncultured Lachnospiraceae bacterium | reverse complement strand
CAGACCCGCATGACAAGGCTGTGCATTGTGATCTCCGTCTTTCTGATTGCCGCCATATTCGGAATGGCCGATATGTTTCTCAGAAGTCAGATGGAACAGGCGATTCAGTCGGACGGGGTCTGGCACGTCGGATTTAAGGCATTGAATGAGGAACAGATTGCGATGATCCGCGCGAGGCCGGAGGTAAAGACCGGCTCCCGCTACGCCGTGACCAATTACCGGCTGGATATGGGGTATGCGATCAACGGGACGCAGACGGCGCTGTGCGGATTTGACGAGTCGTTTTTTGAACTGTATCCGGCCGTTCATCTGCTCGGCGGAACCTTCCCACAGGAAGACGACGAGGTTCTTGTCTCAGAGAGCGCCTGGGATCGGCTGGATCTCGCTGCAGGAGACAGCATAAAAATCACGACTCCGGGCGAACCTCTTGTGTTCCGGGTCAGCGGGTATATCGAGGATACCATGGACCTGCTCCAGGGAGGGGCCTTTGGTGTTTTTATGGATACGGATACTTATCTCTCATATTTTCAGGAGGCCACACTGGAGAAAGATTTCGTCTATTTTGTGGAGTTTGTCCCTCACTGCAGGATTCAGGATGCCGTTGAGGATATCTGTAAACAGCTTGAAATTCCCAGGGATTCCGTATCCGAGAACAGCAAACTGATGGGGCTGCTTCTGCAGAGCAGTGACAGCTACATTCTGACGCTGTACCTGGTGGCTGTCGTTCTCGCGGCGCTGGTCGCGTTTGCGGGCATGCTGATGATCCTTGGCAGTCTGAACAGCAATGTGGCGCAGCGGACAGAATTTTTCGGGATGATGCGCTGTCTGGGCGCGACCGGGAAACAGATTCGGCGCTTCGTGCGCCTGGAAGCTCTCTCCTGGTGCCGGACGGCGATCCCTTTGGGGCTTGTTTCCAGTATGGCAGTTGTGTGGATTCTGTGCGGAATGCTGAAAGTGACCAGCCCGGTTTACTTCGGAGGGATGCCGTTGTTTGGCGTCAGCTGGATCGGTCTGGGCGCCGGCTGCGTGATCGGTCTTCTGACCGTCCTTGCGGCGACGGACTCCCCTGCGAGGAAGGCGTCGAAAGTTTCTCCTCTGATGGCGGTTTCCGGCAACGCGAACACTGTGTTCGCCGCAAAAAGGGCGGCAGACACCAGGCTGTTCCATGTAGAGACCGCTCTCGGGATCCATCACGCCGCCGGAAGCAAAAAGAACCTGTTTTTGATGACCATTTCTTTCGCGTTCAGCATTCTCTTGTTTCTGAGCTTTGGCACGGGCGTTGACTTCATGCATCATGCCATCCAGCCGCTGCGGCCCTGGACGCCGGACGTGTCGGTCGTAAGTCCGGACAACAGCTGCACGATCCCCGATTCGCTGCTTGCCCAATTAAAGGAAAATTCCGCGGTCAGCCGGATTTTTGGCCGCAGTTTTGCCTATGACCTGCCTGCCCGGCTCCACGGCGAACAAAAAACAGTGGTTCTGATTTCCTATGAGGACTGGCAGTTTAGCTGGGCTGAGGATAATGTGCTGGAAGGAAGCATGGAGCGCGTGAAAAACGGAGAGGGCGTTTTCCTGGTTTCACGGGAAGGCTTTGCGGCGCATCCGGATGACGAGATTGCGGTCGAGACGAAGCTCGGTTCCCGGACGGTGACCATCGCGGGAATTCTGGGCTATGTGCCGTTTAATACCGGAAATGGGACAGGGATTCTGATCTGTTCGGAAGGGCTGTTCCGCCAGCTTACGGGGGAAGCGGGCTATACGATTCTCGATCTCCAGCTGGAAGGCCAGTCTGACCGCGCGGTAGAAGAGATACGCGATACGGTCGGGGAAGGATATACCTTCTCAGACCGGAGAGCCAGCAACCAGAATGTGCGGGCCGTTTATTTCTCGTTTGCCCTGTTTGTCTATGGATTCCTGGCAGTGGTCGCTCTGATTGCGGCCTTTAATATCATCAACAGCATCGGCATGAGCGTATCCGCGCGAATGCGTCAGTACGGCGCGATGCGCGCCATAGGGACCAGCGCCCGGCAGCTGAAAATCATGATTGCGGCGGAGACCGCGACCTGCCTCATCTGCGGACTGATCACGGGACTTGCGCTGGGGCTTCCGCTCCACTATGCGCTGTATCAGAAGATAATCACCTCTCACTGGGGCGATATGTGGAAGCTCCCGGTTTCCGAAATCTGCATCATCGCCGTTGTAATGACAGTTTCCGCCATCCTTGCGGTTGTGGGGCCGGCACGGCGTATCAGCAAAATGTCCATCGTTGAGACGATCAGCGCGCAGTGATTCGAAGCTGAAGATGTCGTTATTATTCACTTCCACTGAGCTCGAGGTGATTTCCACACATTTTGTGCGGAAATTTCTGTGCATCGCGGAGTGTTGTTGCTGGTCACGGAGTGAACAGTAACAAGATGTCTGCTGACACAGACCCGAATTCTGCGCGCAAAACTCACAAGCGAGTTTCGAAGTGATGAAGGCCGATTCTGACAGCGCCTGTGCGCAGGCGGCGCTGAGACAGATCAGATTATTACATTTGTAAATAAAAATGTAAACAAAAAGGAAAATAAAACAATTGCCCTGTTTTTGTCGAAAGTACTGCACTTTTCAATCTCAAAACCTTTAAACTGGAGTATGATAACGGAAAAATTGAGTTCCAACAGGAAACACAGTTGACAAAGCATGGGTGAAAGATTAATATGTAAATATAAGATGGTTCAAATGTAAAATAAAGATTTTACATTATGGACATCGGACAGGCTGTGAATTATATAACGGTCAATACAATATTTACAACAGAAAGGTGGACGAACGATGAAAAACAGGGCATTTGTAAAGTATCTGGTGCTGTGTCTGACACTTGGACTCCTGTTATGCAGCGGCAAAGGCACAGAATGCATGGCGGCGTCTGACGCTGAGAGTGAGACAGATCTTATCTCTGATGCCGGAAGTGACAAGGACTTTTCCGCGCAGACACCGGACGAACAGGAGAAATCTTATGAGTATCGCTCCTTTTTCCTTCCGGAACTGGACTGGTTCAGCCAGCCCTATGTGGGGGATCCCATGCCTTACTATGAAGATGGCGTCTATTACATCTATTATCTCAAGGAAGCCGGAGATTCCTTCCAGCACTCGGTTTATCTGACCACCACAACAGATTTTGTGACCTATACGGAGTATGATGATCCGATCCTGGAGTCCTCCGAAGAGGAAGGTGCGCAGGACGGCTGGATCGGCACAGGGTCGGTGGTAAAGGTGGAGGATACGTATTACCTCTTCTACACGGGACATGCAGGTTCCGATTCTCTGGAATTTAAAGAGAAGATCATGGTAGCTGTGGGAGACAGTCCCACTTCCTTTGAAAAAAAGGAAGGCTGGGAGATTACGCCGCCCGATGAGCTGGGACAGAAAAATGATTTCCGTGATCCTCAGGCTTACTATGACGCAGAAACGGGGAACATAACTCTGACGGTGACGGCGGCGCAGGACGGAACCGCGCGGATTCTGAAATACACGCTTGGCGCGAATCTGGAGACATCCACCTATGACGGGATTATTTTTACCGATCCGGTGGGCGGATTCTGGAACCTGGAATGCAGCGATACCTTCCAGATTGGCGATACCTGGTATCTGACCTATTCCGCGCAGGACGACACGCTGTGGTACGCGACGTCCGACGAGCCTTACGGTCCTTATGGGGAGCCGGTGAGACTGGACGGTAAGCTGTTTTATGCCGCAAAGCATGTGGAGGACGGAGAAAACGCTTATATGGTCGGCTGGGTGAGACGGTCCGAGTCGCCTTCTTCCATGCAGGTTTCCGCGTGGGCGGGCAACCTGGCTGCTCAGAAACTGCTCCAGAGAGAGGACGGAACGCTTTACCTGGCGCCGGTGGATGCAGTCGTGGAAAGCTATTCGGTTCCGTGTGAACTTTCTGAAGAAGAGGTGCAGCTTTCCTCCGGGGTGGGAGAGCCTGTCGCCGATAATGATGAGGTGTTCACCTGCCATGAAAGCTTTCTTCTTAGCGGCAGTTTTCAGTATGTCGGCAACGGTTCCTTCGGTATCAGTTTTGATTACAACGGAGATGACGCAAAAAGAAAACAGATCTCCATCTCGCCTGAGGAAGGAAAGATTCAGCTTCTGTTTAATAATGGAGAAACACTTGTCACGGAGACTGCGGCGGAACTGACGCCGGGTGAAAATTACACATTCACTTATATTCAGGAAGGATCCGCCGGTATCTTCTACATTGACGGCGTGGCGGCCCTTACCGTTCGAATCTATGGGGCCAGCGGAAAGAGCATCCGGCTGTTCGCGGAGAGCAACGAGGTTCAGTTTAGCTCGCTGCGGGAGTATACACGTTCATAATCAAAAGCAGATCAAATGTGTTCTGCCTGCCTGTGAAACGGGTCGGAATCCCTGTGTGGGTTCCGGCCCGAAAATTATTTCAGCGTAATTTTTTGTGCAGCAAAGGCTATAATTGTGTTATGATAAAAAGAAATGACGGGAAATATACAGGAACAGGAGGAAAAACAGATGAAAGAAATCAGACTGGGGACGATCGGCTCGGGAGTGATCGTACATTCCGTGCTGGATGGTGTAAAGGCGACGGATGGAATACGGCTTGCGGCGGTATATTCCAGAAGCAGGGAAAAAGGGGAAACTCTCGCGAAGGAATATGGGGCGTCAAAGGTGTACACGGATATGGAGGAGTTTCTGCAGGATGAGGAAATAAATTTTGTTTATATAGCCACGCCCAATCTGCTCCACTATGAGCAGACAAAAAAGGCGCTTCTCGCGGGGAAAAATGTGATCTGTGAAAAACCTTTCTGTACAAAGGTACAGCAAGCGGAGGAGCTTGTCGCGTTCGCAAAGGAGAGAGGGCTTTTCCTGGTTGACGCGGTTCCGACGGCCTTTCTTCCGAACCTGGAGGTTTTAAAGAGAGAACTTCCGAAAATCGGAAAGATCCGGCTGGTGCAGGGGAACTACAGCCAGTATTCCAGCCGCTATGATCTGCTGAAGAAGGGGGAAGTCCCCAACATTTTTAATCCGGAATACGCGGGCGGATGCCTGATGGATATTAACTTTTATAATATCTATCTGAATGTAGCACTTTTTGGGAAGCCACAGTCAGCAGTATATTATCCGAATATTTATCCGGGACTTCTCGATACTTCCGGTATCGTGGTGATGCAGTACGACGGATTTGTCAGCGAGTCCGCCGGAGCGAAGGACACCTGGGGCGTTAATTTTTTCCAGATTGAAGGAGAAGATGGATATATCTACGTCAAGGATGGGAGCAATGGACTTGCGCAGATTGAGGTTGTTACGAGGATTTCGGCGGAAACGCTCAATGAGCAGGAGAATCCGGATCGGTGGTTTTACGAAGTACAGAATCTGACGAAGCTTGTCCTGTGTGACGATTATGACGCCGTTTATCGGAGGCTGGACACCATGCTTATCGTTATGGAAGTGCTGGAGACGGTCAGGAAAGAGGCGGGGATCTTTTTCCCGGGGGATTTGCGGTAAACTTAAAAACTGATTTATAAAAAATTCGGGGAGGTGCGCGACTTATGAAGAAAAAGCTTCCGGTCGGTGTCGACCTTTTTGATAAACTGATTGAGCGAGGCTATTATTATCTGGACAAAACATTGTTTATAAAAACGCTGGTTGAGACATGCGGCGATGTGAATTTGTTTACGCGCCCCCGCCGCTTCGGAAAAACGCTGAATATGAGCATGCTGAAAGCGTTTTTTGAGATTGGATCGGATCCTTCGCTCTTTGACGGGCTGGCGATCAGCCAGGAGCGGGAAATCTGCGAAGCATATCAGGGAAAATATCCGGTGATCTTTCTCTCCCTGAAAGGGGTGGAGGGAAATAATTTTGAGGAAGCTCTTGGATGGATGCGGATTCAGATTTCCCGCGAATGCAAAAGGCTGGAAGAAAGAAACGGAAATTTCGCCTGCTCGGAAGATGACAGGGAGCTTTTGGACAAATATGTAAAAAGGACTGAGACGGACATTGAGCTGGCGGCCAGTCTGGAAATTCTGGCGAGGATGCTCCGGCAGCATTACGGACGCAGGGTGATCGTGCTCCTTGATGAGTATGATGTTCCGCTGGATAAGGCGAACAGCTGTGGATATTATGACGAGATGGTCCGGTTTCTGCGGGGGTTTCTGGGAGAAGTGTTCAAGACAAACCCGGATCTGTATTTTGCGGTTGTGACCGGCTGTCTGCGTATTTCGAAGGAAAGCATTTTTACAGGGATCAATAATCTGAAAATTGATACGATCTCTGACGTCCGCTACGATGAGTATTTTGGATTTACGGACGCGGATGTGAAGAAGCTGCTTTCAGACTATAGCCTGGCGGAAGCTTTTGATGATGTAAAAAAGTGGTATGACGGTTATCATTTTGGAAACGAGGATGTTTACTGCCCCTGGGATGTGATCAGCCACTGCGACAGGCTGCTCCAGGTACCGGGGGCTAAACCGGAACTATACTGGGATAACAGCAGTTCAAATCAACTGGTGCGGCATCTGATCGATCTGGCGGACGCGGCGGACCGAAAAGATCTTGAGCGTCTGATTGCGGGCGATACTCTGGAAAAGAAACTGGTGATGAATCTGACCTATGATGATCTGGATAAAAAGGAACTGCTCTGGAGCGTTCTGTATCAGACAGGGTATCTGACGCTGGAGAGCGGGAGCAGGCCGGTGCAGCGTGGTACAGTGCGTTTTGTTATTCCGAATCGGGAGATCAGAGAAATATTTATTGAAAAAATACAGGACTGGTTTGCGGAAAAAATAGAGCGGGGAGGAGAAGAACTTTCGGAGTTATACCACGCGCTGGAAAATGGGGACGCAGCAGTCGCGGAGAATATTCTGAACAGACAGCTGTGGGCGTCGATCAGCTATTATGACAGTTATGAGGGATTTTACCATGGATTTCTTCTCGGACTGCTGAAAGGAAAGCAGGACTGGATGGTTCTTTCCAACCGGGAATCTGGAAACGGCAGGAGTGATATCCTCATAGAGTGCGCGGATGGCGTCAGAGGAATGATCGTGGAGGTGAAGCGCGCGAAGACCAGGGACGGGCTTCTGTCCGCCTGCGATGACGCATTGAGACAAGTGATGGAAAATTCCTATGCGGAAGCATTATATGAAGAGGGATTTGCGGAAGTGCGGGTGTATGGAATTTCGTTTTACAGGAAAAGCTGCCGGGTGCGTGCGGTTTTGCTGGAGGATGCGGGAAGCAGATAATACTGGTGTGGAGTGGCGGCAGAGCAGGGGACAGAATTATTACTGGATATTCAGTGTTGCTGAGTGTCCATGCATGTGGATATTGGAAGGAAAATCAGGAGAAAGGTTTTTAACGGCCTATCCTGATTTTTTTATGCGCAGGCCCGCATATGGAGATCAGCTGCTGGCGCAACATGCGGGCCGCGCAGACGAGCAGAAAAGAAAAAATGCATTCTGCTCGATTAGATATTGACAATAGCGGCATAACCGTATATACTGTACTTATCAAACAAGTACGCATATAACGGAAAGTACGAAAGGAGTGAATGGATGGAGATAATCATAAGCAACAGCAGCGGCAAGCCGATCTACGAGCAGATCTGTATACAGATCAAAAATCTGATTATGAATGGAACGTTATCCGCCGGGGAAGCGCTGCCGTCCATGAGAGCATTGGCAAAGGACCTTCATATCAGTGTGATCACTGTCCAGAGGGCTTATGAAGACCTGACGCGCGACGGTTTTATCGAGACAGTGTCCGGAAAAGGAAGCTTTGTCGCTGCCCCGAATCGGGAGTTTATTCAGGAAGAACAGCTGCGCATGGCGGAGGAACTGCTTCAGAAAGTTGCGGAGATCGGCAGGGCGCACGGCATCAGCTATGAACAGCTGGCAGGCATTCTGAAATTATTTTATGAAGAGTAAGGAAAGGTGGAAGACAGAAAAGGAGAAGCCGTTTTGCAGCGTTTTGTGTCTGAGCAAGAAGCTGGATGAAAAAATGAAGAAGCAGGAAAAGGCGGAAAAGAAAGGGAGGCAGGGATAAACAGAAAGAAGTGAAAAAAGAAAGGGAAGAGAAAAATGAAAAGAAGAAGATGAATAAAAGGAAATGAAAAAAGAAAGAAACGAGAGGAATGGAGGAAAAAATGGACATAAATATGTTAAATAAAGAAAAAGCAGGAGAAAACAGCATTCTGGTGAGGGATTTGTGCAAGCGGTTTGACGGGTTTTTCCTGGATCATGTTTCTTTTCAGGTTCCAAAAGGTAGGATTGTCGGTTTTATCGGGGAAAACGGGGCCGGAAAGAGCACGACAATTCACCTGATCCTTAACGAACTGAAACGTGACGGAGGGCAGATACAGATTTTTGACATGGAAAACATGACTCCCTCTGTCAGGGAAGAGATCGGCGTTGTTTTTGACGAGTGCTGTTTTCATGACGTACTCAACACATCAGATATCGAAAAGATACTGTCGGGCGTATACAAATCGTGGGACGGCGGACTTTACAGACAGTATCTGAAAAAATTCAGGATTCCGGAAAAGAAACCGGTCGGCTCCTTTTCCAAAGGGATGAAGATGAAGCTGTCCATTATCTGCGCGATGGCGCACCGTCCCAAGCTGCTGATCCTGGATGAGGCGACCACAGGACTCGATCCGGTTGTGCGCGATGAGATACTGGATCTGTTTCTGGAATTTATACAGGATGAGGAATGTTCCATCTTCTTCTCCTCGCATATCACATCGGACGTACAGAAAATCGCGGACTATGTGATTCTGATCCACCAGGGAAAAATTATTTTCGAGGAGTCAAAGGACGATCTCATCTATAATTTTGGCATAGCGAAATGCGGGCAGGAGAGGTTCGCTTCCATTTCGCCGGATGATTATCTGATTCACAGGGTTACGAATGTGAGTGTGGAGTGTCTTGTCCGGGACAAAGAAGCAGTCAGGAGCAAATATAAGGATCTTGTTGTTGACAATGCCACACTGGAAGACATCATGCTTTTTTATATCAAAGGAGGAGCATCATGAAAGGATTGATTTATAAAAATCTTACGGTTTTCTTTAAGGATATGGACAAAAAGCTTGTTCTGATCGCAGGCGGCACGATTTTGCTGCTTCTGATTAAAACCGGCGTTTACGCGGGACTGCTCGCTTCCATTATGCTTGCAATGACGACAGGGATGCAGAATATAAATGGTTTTGCGAGCGACGAAAAGGCGGACTGGAAAAAATATCAGATGGCAATGCCGATAAGCGCATTCTCTGTGGTGGCAGGCAAGTATCTGGCAGTTATCTGTACGGTGGCAGCCAGTCTTGGTGGCAGTATTTTGCTTAATCTGATTGCCAGTGTGGCTTTTGGAATATGGGATCCGGTTGTCTGGGAAGTTTCGCTGGTCGTTTCCGTTCTGATCCCTCTGTTGTGGACAGGGATCTGTCTGCCGTTCACTTACTGGTTCGGTTACCAGACCGCTCAGACGATGGGGCTGTTTGTGGTATTCCCTCTGGTATATCTCATTAAATATTTTGAAGATGGACCGGGATTTTTCGTCATGTCCGATTCCGTACTCTCTTATGCCGCGGCAGCAGGAGCGGTGACGGCAGTACTGTTTCTTATTTCGATGGTGATCAGTGCGGCGGGATGCGGCAGGAGAAAATAACAACGCATATAGGGAAACACCACAAAGTGCGAAGAAATCCGTGGCATTATGGGGGCAAAATTCCTTTCCCCCAGTGCCGTATTCATATAGGACTGTGGAAAAATGGAGCTGTCGACAGTTCCATTTTTTACAGTTTCTTGATCGTTACAGTTCACACCTCCACTGAGTTCGATGTGATTTTCAGGCAGATTGCCCGGAAATCCCGAGGCCTGAGGCGCGAAATGCCTCCAGTGGAGGGTTTTCTGTATCGCGGAGCGTTGTTGCTGGTCACGGAGTGAACAGAAACCCTTTATCCCCAACATCATTTCATACAACGATTGACATAATAGGACGATCGTGCTATTATACATAAAAAATAGGATATTCGTCCTAATTTGATAAGGAGGGAACACAGAATGCAAAATTCACCTACAGAAAATCCACTCGCTGTCAAACCTGTCAAAAATCTAATCTGGATTTACGCAATTCCGGGAATCATCAGCCAATTGGTCAATTCGGTACATAATATTGTAGATCAGGTTTTCCTTGGCTGGAGTGCTGCGGGGGATCTCGGGATCGCGGCGACAAATATTGTTTTCCCGCTTTCCGCAATTATTACGGCGCTGTCTGCTCTGATTGGAATGGGAGCGGTATCGAGATTCAGTATTTTGCTGGGCGAGAACGAAAAAGACAATGCAGCTGACCTTTTGGGTAATGCCATCGCTCTTTTGATATTGATCGGCGTCGCGATTGCTGCCGGTGCATCTGTTTTCCTCAAACCCATGCTGCATCTTTTTGGAGCAACAGATTTGATTATGCCGTATGCGCAGCCATATGCGCGCATCATTTGCCTTGGCGTTCCTTTTGGCCTTTTCGCGACGGGAATGTCGTACTTTATCCGGGCGGATGGAAATCCAAACTATTCCAGCGCCGTGCTGCTCTCCGGCGCTGTCTTTAATATGATCTTTGATCCCATTTTTCTATATCTGTTCGATATGGGCGTGGCTGGTGTCGCGCTGGCTACCGTGCTGGGGCAGGTTCTGTCCTTCGCTCTTGCGCTGTACTATCTGCTCAGACGCTTTCAAACTGCTTTTCTTTCAGCCAGAAATCTGATGCTTCGCATTCCGATTGTGGGCACAATCTTTTCGCTGGGTTCGGCGATGTTTACAACACATATTCTGGCTATTACTGCCCAGATCATCCAGGTAAATTCATTAAAGCATTACGGGGCTTTATCCGTCTATGGAAGCGAGGCGGCCATCGCCGCCGCCGGAGCTGTTGGGAAGCTGAGCATTGTTTTCCTGTCAAGCATTATCGGCATTTCCGTTGGTTCTCAGCCAATCCTCGGCTTTAATCTGGGCAATAAAAAGTATGATCGTGTAAAAGATACGTACTTGCTGGCCCTGCGGTATGGAACGATGGTGGCTGTTGCGGCATTTTTGATTCTTCAGTTATTCCCATCGCTGTTACTGAACATTTTTGGATCAGATGATTCCCTTTTTCTTGATTTTGGTGTACGATACATACGCATCTGTCTGGCGATGCTGTTTTTAAATGCAGTACAACCGGTCACATCGACATTTTGCACGGCAATGGGAAAGGCAAAACTTGGTTTCTGGATGGCCGTGATTCGCCAGGGGATTCTGCTGATTCCGCTGCTGCTGATTTTGCCTCTGTTTTTAGGGATCGATGGTATTTTGATTGCCGGGGCCGTTTCTGATGGGATTGCGGGGTTGGTTGCTTTGTCCATTGGACTTCGGGAAGTCAGGCGGCTGGACAGGATGCAGAAAGAACTGCTGGAGGGGAAATGATATGGGGAGAGATACCCGACAAAAGATATTGGATTCGGCGCGTGAACTTTTTAGTGTACATGGCTATAATGGCGTGTCACTGCAGGATATAGCAGATACCGTCGGCATCAGCAAAGGAAATCTTACCTACCATTTCAGCAAAAAAGAGGAAATTATGGAGGAACTGCTGTCCGAGAGTCAGCCCTCTGATCAGCTTGGTCAGCCAAAAACACTGCAGGACATGGATGCGCTGTTCCTTCATATGCAGCAGGTTGTCAGCCAGCATTCCTATTACTTTTTATACCATGCGCAGCTGTCACAGCTGTCCCCCAAAATAGCTGAAATACAAAATCGCAGTTATCGTACGATTCGGAATCTTTTGAAAGAGGCCTTTTGTCTTTTTTGTGAAGAAGGTTTGTTTCGGAAAGAACTTTTTACCGGAGAATATGATTGTATGGTAGATGCGTTACATATGGCAATTTCTTATTGGGGGCCGTTTTCTTCCCTGCAGAAATCAATAGCGATCGATATGGAATACAGACGCCATGCGTGGAGTATCATTTATCATCTGCTGACCGAAAAAGGGCGTGCGGAACTAAAAAGCATTATTCAAATATAATTCCTGCTTACATTCAAAGTAAAAAGCCTATGCGGGGCAAGTGGAAGAAGCAGCCAGGTCCTACCGAAAAGAAAGGAAAAAAGCCCGGAAAGAGGGAAAAACAGAGCAGGTCCAGTCCGGACAGACAGGAGAAAAGATAAAGCTGACCAGCGAAGAATTCCTGGGCGGTTTCCGCAAAGAAGGCCGTCTGATCCCGGTGGTGACGCTGACCCTCTGGTGGGGAGAAGGAGAATGGGACGGGCCGCTGAGTCTGTTCGATATGATGAAGGAACCTGCCCCTGAGATCCTGGCGCACATGAACAATTATCAGATGAATTTGGCGGCTCCGGGGATGATGGCCGATGAGGAGATCATGCAGTATCAGACCGGCCTGCGGGAAGTGATGTTCTTCATCAAGTATTCAAAAGACAGGGAAAAGCTGCTGAAGATCATGGAAACAGGCAGAGAGGTTTGAGAATCTGGAGAAACGGGCGGCAAATGTGATCGAAGCCGTCACGGGCTCTGGGCTGGAGTATGAGGAAGGAGATGAGACTGTCAACATGTGTAAAGCAATTCAGGAGATTAGGCAGGATGCATATGAGCAGGGAAAACAGGAAGGGGAGCAGAACGAAAGAAACAACACGCTGCGTGAGAAGGAGCGCGCAGACGCAGAAAAAAGCCGCGCAGACACTGCGGAAAACCGAGCGGACGCAGCTGAACAGGAACTTACCCGGCTGCGTGAAGAAATCCGGATACTGCGCGGCAGGCTTGCCATAGGGGATTAAAATGATATTAGATGCTCAGGAACCGGGCGAAGGATAACAAAACGTTTATGCCCGTAAACAGAGCAACACCATGATAGCCAATGTGTTATATAAGGTGGTCTTTGATCGCCTTATAATAGTTTCAGTTCTGTCAGAGCGTTGAAGATATGTAATAATCATGTAGTCTGTGATTCTCAAGAATGAATATACAATATATTTGACAAATTTTGCAGATAAGGGTATTCTGTTTTATATGAAAATTCTGAAAATAACTGTCAGGAACAGCAGAGGTTGAATCATAGGAGGATACATTCCCTGAGGATTGCGGTGTACAAATCTGGATCGAACACGGTGAGATTAAAGCCAGATATCCGACAGGTTATTTGTGGGGAATTTGGCTTTTATTTCGTTCAAAGGGAAGATAAGGCATGCTGCGGCAGAGGAACTTAAAGATAAAAGGCGTACTGTAATATGAGTACAGAAAGCGGGAAAAGAATGGCAGAGTCAGACTGCTTCTGAAAGATCTGAAAGCGGCGATCGACCGCAGCGTGCAGATACGAATCCTGACAGGAAATTATCTTGGAATCACGCAGCCCTCGGCGCTTTATCTGATCAAAAAAGAATTGGGAGATTCTGTGGATCTGCGCTTCTATAATGACCGGGGAAGGTCATTTCATCCGAAATCCTATTTATTTCATTATGACGATTGGAG
>CANQUH010000086.1 GCA_947626965.1 uncultured Lachnospiraceae bacterium | reverse complement strand
GATCATAGTATGAAAAAATTATATCAAAATCAGGCGGTCCGCTATATCTTTTTCGGCGGATGCACGACGATGGTCAATCTTGTGATATATTTTGCGCTCACAAGATTTCTGCACACGGACATTATGACAGCCAGCCTGATCTCGATTCCGTGTGCGATTCTCTTTGCCTATGTTGTGAACAAATTATTTGTATTTGAGCACAGAACCGGCTCGATGGGAGAGCTTCTGAGAGAGATGGGGAGTTTCATCGGCATGAGGCTTTCCACAATGCTGGTTGAAATTCTGGGAACGCTGCTTCTGAGCTGCATCTGGGGAATGCATGATCTGATCGCGAAATGTGTGATTCAGATCGTTGTTCTGCTGCTCAATTATCTGATCAGCAGGTTTTTTGTGTTCCGGGAGGAAGATGAGGTCAGAGATGAGGAAGCGCTTAGGAGAAAGAAAATCTCCAGGAGATATTTTTTCGCGGGATTTTTCCTGTCGGCTCTTGTCGCCGGGATCGGGTTTATCGCTCACGGAGTCTGGCCGTTCGGGGACAAGACGCTTCTGATCGTCGATTCTCTGCATCAGTATCTTCCTTTTTATACGGACCTGCACCGGAAACTGGTGAACAGCGAATCGCTGCTCTATTCGTTTGCCGGAGGACTGGGATACAACTTCTGGTCAACCTTCGCGTATTATCTCGCAAGTCCCATCAATCTGCTGATGGTGCTGATCCCGATGGAGCATGTCTGCGATTTTATGGATCTGGTCATCTGGCTGAGGATCGGACTTTGCGGCGGTTTCTTTTCCTGGTATCTGCATCAGAGGGATCCGGAACGCAGATATCTTCCCGCAGTGTTCGGGGTTATGTACGCGCTGAGCAATTACGTGCTCGGATATTATTTTAACCTGATGTGGCTGGACAGCATTGCGGTGCTGCCGCTGATCATGTACGGCGTCGAGCGTATTGTGGATGGAAAGAGCGGAAAGATGTTCTGCCTTTCTCTGTTCTACGGGCTGTGGTGCAACTATTACATCGGCTTTATGCTCTGCATCTTTTCCTGTCTGTATTTCCTCGTCCGCTGGATCAGCGCGCGGAGGATCACGCTGCGCCGCGTGCTGTACAGCGGACTGACGTTCAGCTGGTATGCGCTGCTGGCCGGAGGATTGGCGGCACTTGTGCTGGTTCCTGCGTTCCTGGGGCTTTCCTCGTCGGAGTCCATGCAGGGAAATAATTTTCCGACGACGATCCGGTTCTACACAAATTTTATGGAGATGATGCTGAACCATTTTGTATTCCTCGAGCCGATCAACATTGCGAACACACAGGTAGGGCTGAACGCGTACTGCGGCGTTGCGACAGTGCTGCTTGCAGTACTGTATCTGTTTGACTCAAAGATACGTCTGCGTGAGAGGCTGGCGCACTATGCCCTGACAGGGCTGCTGCTGCTCAGCTTTGCGATGAACATCCTGAATTATATCTGGCACGGATTCCATATTCAGAACGGACTTCCGAACCGTTTTGCATTTATTTACATTGCGCTGCTGCTCGTGATGGCATATGATGCGCTGGGACATATCCGCAGTTATCATTTTCTAAAACTGCTGGTATCCTTTGCGCTCCCGACTGCTTTTGTGGGGTACGTCCTTGTGACGGGTTACGGGGAAGTGCAGGATGCTCTGTGTTATATTACGCTTGGAATACTGATACTCTGGTTTGGTCTGCTGCTGCTTGGCCGGTATGCCCTGGCGGCGAAGCCTGCGGTTTGCTGTGCTCTTTTGTCGGCGGCCGCCCTGGTTGAGGTCTCTGCAAACGGAATTCACGGGATTCTTGCGAACGGCGGTGTGACGAGAAGCATGTATGTGGCCGATCAGATTTCATGGAAAGCGCTGATGAACCGGCAGCAGGACAATACTTTTTTCCGCAGTGAGGTGGACCGGCAGCGGATGAGAAATGTGACGATGTTTGTGGGAGGAAATGCGCTCGTAATGTTCAATTCCACGATGCAGGAATCGGTGATTGATTTCTGCGACGCGCTGGGCATTGAGGCCAGGACAAATAAAAACGGCTATCTCGGCGTGACGAAGCTGATGAACGACGTGTTTGGCATCAAGTACGTCGCGTCCCCGTCGAAGCAGGCGGATACAATGTACCAGTTTGCAAAGATCGGGGAGGACGGCGAACTTGCGCTCTACAAAAACAGCAACGCGCTTTCGCTTGGATTTATGGTGAAAGACTCAATCCGGCAGTGGGATATCGAGGAGTCGGAGCCGCTTCAGATACAGAACAATTTTGTGACTCTGGCGACGGGACTCGATCCGATCTTCGTGCTTGACCGTTATATCACGATGGAAGACGGCGAGAACTACGGAATACTGATTCCCGAGAATAAGCAGGTGTATCTCTGCATAGATACCAGGGTTTCGGATATCAGCCTGCGCACGCCGGAGTATTCGAAGGACTACAGCACTTACACGGATCATCTCTACGTGATTAACCGGAGCGCCACGGACGATATGGCTGATTTCACGGTGACATTGAATGAGAATCAGTCTCCGGTGGAAGCGGAGGTCTATACCTGTGCGAACGATGCCTATCAGCAGGTGGTCAGCAGGCTTTCGGAGAGCCAGCTTGAGAACCTGAGTGTGAAGGGAAACAAGGTAAAGGGAGAGATCAATGTGCAGGAGGCAGGCACGCTTCTGCTGACAATCCCCTATGACACCGGCTGGGACATTCTGGTCGACGGGAAGAGTACGGAGTATGTGAGCATCGGCAAGGCGCTGACAGGACTGTCGCTTGGCACAGGACAGCATACAGTAGAAATGAAATATACGCCGCCCGGACTGTGGATGGGAAGTTTTCTCAGCCTTGTCTGCATTGCCCTGTATCTCATAACCGGAAATCTTGAGCGTAAAAGCGCCGAAAGATACGGAAAAGTGTGGGAAGATCCCCGCGCGGAATCGGAGATGAATGAGGACGGACAGGAAGCCGGTGAGGGAGAAAGCTACGGATATGAGCGCCGTCTGGAGGATGAAGCATCTGAGGATGCATGGAAGGACACGGGACTTTACGGAGAGATCCCCAGGACGGATTATGAAAATCCTGCGGCGGATACGACGGATTCTGAAGCGGAGCGAGGGGTCTTGCCGTCTGATGCCGGAGGGGAGACAGAAGCTCCCATTTCTTCAGAAGAGACGAATGAGGTTCAGGGAACTGAGGAACCGTCCGAGGAAATGAAAGTTCTTGTTTCTTCAAGAGAGGCAGATGAGGAGCAGGAAATCGGAGGATCAGCCGAGGAACCGAAAGCTCCTGTTTCCTCAGGAGAGACGGATGAATAGATCGAACGGGAGAAACATATAGTTTGGAGGAAAATACAGATGCAGTTACATTTCTCAGAGAAAGCAGTCAGACTTGAGGAGAGTATTTTTGCGGCTCTGGACGCAAAGAAAAAAGAACTGACGGAAAAAGGGAGGACAATCTACAATCTTTCTGTCGGAACACCGGATTTTGAGCCGGCGCAGCATATCATGGACGCGGTGAGCGAAGCGGCGAAGAAACCGGAAAATTACAGGTACGCGCTTGCGGAGCTTCCGGAACTGCTTGAGGCCGCGCAGGGGTTTTTCAGACGGAGGTTCGGCCTGGAGCTGGATCAGTCGGAGATCATGGCGCTCTACGGCTCGCAGGAGGGTATGGCGCATCTGGCCTGGGCCCTGTGCGATCCCGGCGAATTGGTGCTCGTGCCGAATCCGGGGTATCCGATTTTCCGTATTGGTCCGCAGCTCTGCGATGCTGAGGTGTGGGAGTATCCGCTGCTTCCGGAGAATAATTATCTGCCGCGGCTTGATGAAATTCCGGAGGATATCGCGCGCAGGGCAAGGTTCATGGTGATTAATTATCCGGGGAATCCGGTCTGCAAGGCGGCGCCGGTATCGTTCTACCACGAGCTGATCGCATTCGCAAAGAAGTATGAGATCATCATCCTGCATGACAATGCTTATGCGGATCTGATTTTCGGCGGGAAACAGGGGATTTCATTTCTCTCGCTTGAGGGAGCGATGGATGTGGGGATTGAATTTTATTCGCTCTCAAAGACTTTCAATTATACAGGAGCCCGTCTTTCCTTTGCGATCGGGAACCGGGAGATCATACAGAAATTCAGTGCGCTCAGGACGCAGTTTGACTATGGAATTTTCCTGCCGGTACAGTACGGGGCGATTGCGGCTCTGACTGGTCCGTTCGACAGTGTGATCCGCCAGTGCAAAGAATACGAGGAGAGGAACCATACGCTCTGCCAGGGACTGCGTGAGATCGGCTGGGATGTGCCGGACAGTGAGGGGACGATGTTTGTGTGGGCCCCGCTTCCGAAGGGATGGACGGATTCCATGCAGTTCTGTCTGGAACTGATGGAACGCTCCGGCGTGATCTGCGTTCCGGGAAGCAGTTTTGGAAGCCTGGGAGAGGGGTATGTGCGTATGGCGCTTGTCCTTCCGCCGGAAAAACTGAAGGAGGTTGTCGAGAGTATCCGCCAAAGCGGGATTCTGGATGACACGGAAAGTGCAGGCTGATCCGGGAGACGGCGGGATGACTGCGGTGTGCATACTTTCACCCGGAGGCTCAAAGTAAACTCCCTTTCATTCATGGTGGTGCCGGTATGACTGGCATGGGAGTTTACTTTGCAAACGAACTGTGTGCCGGGGCGTTCGGACTGCACCACGCGAATGATTCCGGCGGGCAGCAAGGCTGAGGCCCGCGGATGGCCTGAACGATGGATTGATTAAAACGGAGATGGAGGAGCTATGCAGAATTTATACGAAGCACTTGAAGGTGTTGTCGGGGCCGGCCATATATGGAAAGATGAGCCGATGAAAAAGCATACGACTTTCCGGATCGGAGGACCGGCGGATATTTTCGCGGCGCCGGAGTCGGAGAAGGGAATCTGTGAAACGGTGCGTCTGTGCCGTGAAGCCGGAGTGCCGCTGTATATCATTGGAAACGGGAGCAATCTGCTTGTCTCGGATGACGGATTCCGCGGAGTCATTCTGCAGATTTTCAAAAATCACAGCAGCCTGTCTTTTGAAGGAAATCTGGTGACGGCTGAAAGCGGAATTCTTCTCTCGGCTCTGGCAAAGCAGGCGCTTGCCCATGGACTGTCCGGCCTGGAGTTTGCTTCCGGCATACCCGGGACGCTCGGAGGGGCTGTGATGATGAACGCAGGGGCGTACGGCGGCGAGATGAAGGATGTTCTGCAGTGGGCCCGTGTGCTGACTCACAGCGGAACAGTTAAAAGGCTCAGTGTTGATGAGCTTGCGATGGGGTACCGCACCAGCATCGTGGAAAAAGAGCAGCTTGTTGTGCTGGAGGCCTGTATCCGCCTGTCTGAGAAAGATCCGCGGCAGATTCAGGCCAGGATGGAAGAACTGAAGGAGATGAGAGTCTCGAAACAGCCGCTCGATATTCCCAGCGCGGGCAGTACGTTCAAGCGTCCGGAGGGGAATTTTGCGGGAAAGCTGATCATGGATGCGGGACTGCGCGGATATTCCTGTGGGGACGCGCAGGTTTCCGAGAAGCACTGCGGTTTTGTGGTCAACAGAGGAAATGCTTCGGCCGCCGATGTGCGCCGGCTGATTGGCGACGTGCGCAGGATCGTTTTCGAGAAGTACAAAGTGATGCTGGAACCGGAAATCCGGATGATCGGGGAATTTGAGGATACCGTGTAAACGGAGCGGAGATGATTCCCGGGGATTCTGCCGCGGAGAAAACATACACAAAAGGAAAAAGGGACCAGAAAACATGGGGGAGGATGTATGAGATTTGTGATTGTGACCGGCATGTCAGGTGCCGGGAAAAGTACGGCATTGAAGGTGCTGGAGGATATCGGCTTCTTCTGTGCAGGCAATATTCCGGTTCCTCTGGTTGAAAAATTTACGGAGCTTGCGCTGACTTCCGAGAACGGGGAGTACAGCAAGGTGGCCCTTGGCGTCGATGTCCGCAGCGGCAAAGAGATCAGGGGGCTGCAGAAGGTTCTGGAAGAACTGCTGATAAAAGGGATCTCCTGTGAGATCCTGTATCTTGATGCAAGCGACACGGCGCTTTTGCGGAGATACAAGGAGACGCGGCGCAGCCATCCGCTTGCGAGGGACGGACGGATTAAAGATGGGGTGGCCGCGGAGCGTTCCGCCCTGGAATTTCTAAAAAAACAGGCGGATTATATTATTGATACATCCACGCTGCTGGTGAGAGAGCTGCGTTCGGAACTTGAAAAAATTTTTGCCGGCAGTCAGGAGTACCGGAACATCTATATCACAATCCTGTCGTTCGGTTTTAAATACGGAATACCGGGAGATTCGGATCTTGTGTTTGATGTGCGTTTCCTGCCGAATCCCTATTATCTTGACGCTTTGAAACATAAGACCGGGCAGGATCAGGAAGTCCGCGACTTTGTCATGGGTTTTGACGTTGCCCGGCAGTTTCTTGAGAAAATGGAGGACATGGTTGAATTTCTGCTTCCGAATTATGTGGCGGAAGGGAAAAATCAGCTTGTTATCAGCATTGGCTGTACGGGAGGAAGACACAGATCAGTCACGCTTGCTAATGGCCTTTATGATTATCTGAACAAAAATGCGGGATACGGTCTGAAGATCGAGCACAGGGACATACTGAAGTAGACGTTATAGTTCATCCAGCATCAGGTAAGAGAACGGAGTGAGGAAAGATGTCGTTTTCCAGTGAGGTAAAAGAAGAACTGTCTCATCAGATGGGCGCCGCGCGCCACTGTCAGATTGCCGAGCTCGCGGCGCTGATCGGTATGTGCGGATCCGTCAGAATTTCGGCTTCCGATCGGTACTCGTTAAAAATCTATACAGAAAATCTGACTGTCGCAAGAAAGTGCTTTACATTATTGCAAAAAACATTTAATATATGTTGTGATGTTTCCGTGCGCCTTCAGAAAAGAGACGCCCGGGGCAGTCAGATATTTACGATACTGGTCAGGCAGCATGAAGATGTGATGAGGGTTCTGCAGGCTTTGAAGCTTCTCCAGGATGATGGGGAAATCATGGAGCAGGTATCTCCTGCAAATCAGCTTCTGGTTCAGAATTCCTGCTGCAGGAGAGCTTTTATCCGCGGCGCTTTTCTGGCGGCCGGCTCGATCAGTGATCCGGTCAAATCGTATCATTTTGAAATTGCGTGTTCTTCCCTTGCCAGGGCAGAGCAGCTTCAGATGCTGATACATCCGTTTGGCCCGGATGCCAGAATTGTACAGCGTAAAAAGTACCATATCGTATATATTAAGGAAGGGGCTCAGATTGTTGATATGCTGAATATCATGGAAGCGCATGTCTCTCTGATGAATCTTGAGAATATCCGGATTGTCCGTGAGATGCGCAATGCGGTGAACCGCAAGGTAAACTGTGAGGCGGCCAATATCAGCAAGACAGTGAGCGCAGCAGTAAAGCAAGTGGAAGATATAAGATATCTCCAGAGGGTTCGGGGGCTTGATTCTCTCCCGGAAAATCTGGCGGATATCGCGCAGCTTCGCCTGGAGAATCCGGATGCGACGCTGAAAGAGCTTGGCATGATGCTGACGCCTGCGGTCGGGAAATCCGGTGTGAACCACCGCCTGCGCAAGCTGAGCAGAATGGCAGAGGAGCTAAGGCAAAACTAGGAGGAGAACTATTATGACTAAGAAAGAAATTACAATCCAGCTTGCCAGTGGTTTGGAGGCAAGACCCGTAGCTATGCTGGTACAGGTAGCGAGCCAGTTTGTTAGTGAGATCCATTTGGAGAGTAAAGGCGGCAGGAACGTGAATGCGAAGAGCATCATGGGAATGATGACGCTTGGGCTTTCAGCTGGCGAGACAGTCGTGGTTTCTGCGGACGGCGCGGACGAGACTGATGCGGTGGAAAGGATTGAGAAGTATTTAAGTACTTCCAACTAAGTCATAGTATAGCGAGCGGATCTGATCTGTGGAAAAGGACGAGCCGTCAGGCTTGCCCGGACAGGGAGGATTAAAGGCATCCTGTAAAAGGATGCCTTTTTGCGTGCCTGTAATTTTGGAGTTGCGCGTTGCCAAAGATTTGGTTATAATGAAGAAATTCGATTGTGTTTTATTTGTTTTGTATCGCAGAGAATAAGAGTTAAAAAATTTGCAAGACGAGGAGGAGTGCGCAATGCACAGACAGACATTCCGCTATGCTTTTATTGATTCGCTGCCGGTCATGGCGGGGTATGTAGTTCTTGGAATGGGATTTGGAATTTTGCTGCAGGATAAGGGATATTCGTGGCTGTGGGCTCTGCTGATGAGCCTGACGATCTATGCGGGGTCGATGCAGTATGTGGCGGTCGACCTGCTGTCGGGCGGAGCGACGATGCTGGCGGCGTTTCTGATGACGATCATGGTGAATGTGAGACATCTCTTTTACGGGATCTCCATGCTGGAAAAATATAATCGGGCGGGGAAGACGAGGCCTTACCTGATCTTTGCTCTGACGGATGAGACGTACTCGCTGGTCTGCAGCAAGCAGGAGAGGGAGGATATGGACATCAATCTCTATTATTTTTTCGTGTCGATTCTGAACCAGAGCTACTGGATTACGGGCAGCGTGGTCGGAGCACTTCTCGGCTCCGCGTTTCATTTTAATTCGGCGGGGCTTGATTTCGCGATGACGGCGCTCTTTGTCGTCATATTTACGGAACAGTGGGAAAAAGAGAAAAATCATCTGCCGGCACTTGTGGGTGTCGGGGTGTCGGTGATCTGTCTGCTGATTTTTGGGGCGTCCGGCTTTCTGATCCCGTCGATGATTGGAATCGTAATTCTGCTGTTTTTGCTGAAGAAGCGCATGCCGGAGCAGGAAAATGTATGAATATAAAAAGGAACCAAAGCTTGAGCGGCGCAAATTCGGCGCAGGGAACAAGCAAAATGAAAATTGTTTTGTCGTTCCCTGTAAATAAGACTGCCGTGAGTGGTTCACTTGAATAAGATTAGGAGGATACAAAATGACGATCAGTCCAGCATATTCACTGATATTGATTGGGATCATGGCGGCAACGACAGCGCTGCTGCGTTTTCTGCCGTTTCTGATTTTCCGGCATAATACGCCGCAGTCCATACTGTACCTTGGCAGGGTGCTGCCCTATGCGATCATAGGGATGCTTGTCGTTTACTGCTTGAAAGGGGTTTCGCTGGTGCAGTCGCCTCACGGAATTCCGGAGCTGATCTCCGTGGTACTTGTCGTGCTGCTCCACAAATGGAAACACAACACGCTGATTTCCATACCGGCAGGGACAATCTGCTATATGGTTCTGCTTCAGGTGGTATTCCGGTGATTTTCCAGCTGCAGTTCACATTTTGTTACAGTTTAGACCAGGCCGAAGCACTTGCTGCTGAGACCGTAAGAATATGAGGCACGGAGTGAACAGTAACCGTATTTTTGCCGGGGATGCAGAATTCACTTTGCAAAACTATACAACTCTTCAATTTTCCTGGAGCCCGCAAATACATTATTGTACTGCAGGATCTTGTATTCTTCCAGGAATTTTGCGGTATGTGCAGGCAGGTTTTCAGTGGAATGCCAGTTTCCGTCTGCTGTCATCACTTCATTAACCCACAAAACCGGGAGCTCCTCCTTCATTTCAAGGAGAAATTTTGTGTAGGCGGGCAGGCGCGCTCCTGCCTGCTGAAGAATGTAGCTTCCGAAATAATTCGCGCTCATCGTGATTCCCGTCTGCGATTCCCGCTCATAATTTGTCCACAGGACAAAAGGGGTCGAGAGGCGGGCTCTGTTTTCCTCGGCGCTTACAGCCGAAGTTCCATTTTCAAATAAAGTATCAAAAAAGGCATCCTGGAGATTGGGCCAGTGATCTCCAAACATGACGATCATGGTCGGTTCCTGGATATTTTCAAAATGTTCGATCAGACTCTGAAAGGCTTTGTCTGATTTTTTCAGCAGAGACAGGTACTGTTCAGCCTCCGGGCAGTCGGTTCCGTATCCCAGATTCACGGTTGATTTGAACTTCTTTATGGAGTAACCGGCGTGGTTCTGCATTGTTACAAGGAAAGTAAACAGTTTTTCTCCCGCTTCCTTTTCGCTGTAAATTTGTGCAATATAATCATAGCAGGACTTGTCGGAAACGTACCGTCTTATTTTTTTGAGATATTGATCATCCCAGTTGTCCTTTGAAAGAAATTCGTCGAAATGCATGCGGGGATAGACCTGCTTCCGGTTGTAATTTAATGCGGATTCCGGATGCATGGCGATGGTCCGGTATCCCTGCGCCGACAATGTGGATGCCATGCCATACTCATTTTTCTGGCTGTGTACCTGGTAGGCGGCGGGGGGATTCTCCTCAAGCAGGAAAGTACTGTTTCCGGTCAGAACTTCATACTCCGTGTTTGCGGTTCCGCTGCTGTATACGGGGACTCTGACATATCCTTTTGTCACATTCTCCGTCAGACTGTCGATAAACGGTGTGACGGTTTTTTTGTACTGGTATGTGTCCAGCAGACGGAAATCGCTCCAGCTTTCGTTCATGATGACAATCAGATTTTCCGGCTGAACGGCAAGGGAATCTCCGGCATGTTTTGCGTCATAGATTCGGCTGTATTTTTCCGCAATCTCCCTTGCCGCTTCTTCGGAGTAATTTTCCGGGACATCGACGGTAAGATACTGGATCTGGGAGAGCAGCGCGAGAAGATAACCTTTGGTTCTGTAATCACCGTCAGGATCCCACATGTTTACAGAAAAAATATCGTGCTGCGAGGTAAAGGAGCGGTCAGCCAGAAGCCGGAGTCCTGCCGCGAGCAGCAGGATAACGGCGATCTTCCGAATGATCAGAAACTTTTTGGTCTTCCTGTCGGGGACGAGCAGGGACAGCCCCATCCAGACGACGGCCGCAAGTACGGCGGCGCCTGCCGTGAAGCTGAGAGCGTAGGAGTATCCTCCGGCGACCTGCAGCGCTGTCCAGGCGCAGGTGATGTCCGACAGCATGAAAGATCTTCCGCGGAACCTGCCGACATAGTACTGGATGAGTCCCAGCAGCAGAATCAGCACGTTGTACAGGATCAGCGCCGTGTGTATCCTGCCGAAGAACAGCAGAAACAGGGCAAGAAGGAAATACAAAAGGAGCAGGTTGAGCAGAATCGCGATGCGGGGAAGCTGCGTGAGATTTCCGGTCAGCAGTTCAAGAATGATCAGACTGACGGCCGGCGACAGGAGCAGGACCGCGAGCGTGCTTCTGAAAGACAGGCTTTTTAGTCTGTTCTTGTGTAAAAGACCGGCCGCTGCTCCGGTTTTCTTCCGGATAGTTGTAAACATGAAATATCACCTCATTCAATTATGGGAAACGGCAGAACCGGTTTCGTTTTGCTTGTTTGCCGCATAAAACTGAGGTATAAGTTTAGCAGAAAACGGGTGGGCTGGCAAGCTCTGGATAAAAGATTGGAAGGCAAAGAAATTTGCCTCCTGCCTCTGCATAGAGACTGGGCTTCATAATAAAAGCCCACGGATTGCTTCGCTGTTTCACAGCTCTCGCAATCCTGCATGTATTCGCAAATCGTGCCGCTCACATTCGTTCGCGTCACTGTTTTGCTCATACATGTTAGCGTCTCTTATGCATAGTCAGAGAGGCAAAGAAATTTGCCTCCTGCCTCTGCATAGAGACTGGGCTTTTATTGTAAAGTGTAGTATGATGGGGAAGAAATAAAAAAAGGAAACGGACATGGATATGAAAATTCAGAGAAAAAACGCGCGCATGCGCTGGAAAGTACTGGCGCTTTGTCTCGCTCTTGCGCTCTCGGCCTTGATTCTGCAGACGGCGCTTTATCTGCGCACATCCTCAAAGCTTATTTATCAGGAGGCGAAGGAGGAGAGTCTGCGCCTGATGCAGAATATGCAGAATGAGATCGAAAGCTACGCGAGGTCGGTGGAGACGGGACTGCTGCGTCTGTACAATGAGAGTGACTTTATCGCGGATCTTCGGAGAGAGGCGCCGATTGACGGGATGCGGGAGGCATGGAACCGCCTGGCTTTTCGTACCGGGAGTGAGAATTTTGACACGTCCCTCGGTGTGCTTGCCCTTTATCTGTACACAAAAGATCATGAGATCATCAGTACCTACCGCAAGGCGATGACGCCGCGGCATACCTACCCCGCGGATATTTACGACGGAACGCAGGATACGAACGCACAGATCGTGAAGGACTACGTGGCTTCGGATGATTCGGTCATGCTCATCAGCAGCTATTACAATAAGTACCGGCAGCGGCAGATTGTCCGCTTTGTCGTGAAGCTCTATCAGAACAGACGGCTGGTCGGTTATGCGGTCTGCGACGCGGATGAAAAGGTCCTGCAGCGTATTATGAAAAAATATACGGCAGGCGGCAAAAATTACGTCTGGGTTCAGCCGGACGGGGATATCCCAATCACCTCGACCGGTGAGCTGACGGAAGCGGATCTGTCGTATTATGAGCGGGTCAGCGAGGGAATTCAGAGCCGCAGTCCGGATGAGACAGAGGAAAGAGGGGAAGTCTCTGGCGCGCAGACAGAGGAAGAAAGTGCGCCGGAAGCCGTGAGTGAAGACTCGATGATCGGTGCGGGAGACCGTGTCTTTTTCCGGGTGGATCAGGACCGGTATAATCTGGGCAGCTACGCGCTGATGTCGCGGGATCTGCTGGAGAAAAATCAGCGCACGCTGAACCGCTGTCTGCTGCTGATCGGGATCGTGGTCAGCGCGGCGGCCGTTATTTTGTCATTTCCGCTTTCCCACAGCCTGACGAGGAAGCTGGAGCGTATGACCGTCACGATGAAACGGATTGAAGGTGGAGAGACGAAGCTGCGCATGACTCCGCTGCCGGACGATGAGATCGGGGAGCTGGGACGGGCGTTCAATGAGCTGCTGGATCAGATTGAGGGACTGATCGCCAGCGAATATGAGGCGAAACTGATGATCAACCGGGCGGAGTACATGGCGCTGCAGGCGCAGATCAATCCGCATTTTCTGTACAATACGCTTGATACGATGAGCAGCATCGCCGAGCTGCAGGACTGCATGGGGATCAGTGCGCTCTGTCAGTCGCTGTCCGGTATTTTCCGCTACAGTCTTGACATGAAGAATCCGTTTTCCACGGTGGCAAAGGAGATTGCGCATCTGAAAAACTATATCTACGTCATGAATGTCCGCATGCAGGGCGAAGTGTCTTATGAATTTGAGATTGAGGACGACATCCTGCAGGATACGCTGCCGCGCATCTCGATCCAGCCTCTGGTGGAAAATGCGCTCAGTCACGGACTGAAAAATGCGCGCGGCGATAAGAAAGTACGTATTCTGGCGTACAAGGAGCAGGATAATCTGAAAATTGCGGTGGAAGACAACGGGGTAGGAATCAGCAAAGACAGGCTGGAGGAACTGCTGCGGAATCCTTCCGGACAGGGAAAATCGATCGGGCTGGCGAATATTCACTCGCGCATGCAGATGCTGTACGGTGCGGATTATGGGGTGAAAGTGGAGAGCGAAGAAGGGAAAGGAACGAGGGTGTTTCTTACAATTCCGCGCAGAAAGATGGAGGAGGCGCTATGGAAAGCAGAAAATATAAGGTCCTGATCGCGGACGACGAGTACTGG
>CANQUH010000085.1 GCA_947626965.1 uncultured Lachnospiraceae bacterium | reverse complement strand
AGCTGTTTTTGCTTATGCTCCCAGGACTGCAGTTTTTCTCCGAGAAAGGAGAGGGAGAGATGTACGAACAGCAGCTTTTCGTCGAACGGCGCCTTTTGCAGCAGCCGGAGGCAGGTCTTCGCGGCTTCCTCATTCCCGGAGAGCATGGCAGCCACGGGCAGGTCTTCTTTTCTGGAAATAAAAAACTGATAGTAGCCGGAGAAATCGCGCGCGAGTTCTTCCATGTGCAGGTATTGTCCGATCAAAGCAGGGGTCACAGGAAGATGCAGAGCCTCATACTGGAGAAGAAGATACGACAGATCTTCCCAGCCGCGGGCAGTCGCGAAAGTTTTGCTCGCGTAAGTCTGCTCCAGCATATAAAATCGGTCGCGGTGCGTATCCAGGTAAGCGAGAATGGAACCATGAACGCCGGCTTCAAGGGCATAGGCGCGCCATGCGTCATAATCCGCCTCCACTGTGATATATTTCAGGCGGTCGAGCGTGGCGATGTCAAACTCACGAACCGATTTGTTGTATTCCTGCGGGTTTCCGGCGGCGGCAAGCACCCAGCCGTCCGGGAGGCGGTGGCTGCCGAAGGTCTTGTTCTGCAGAAACTGCAGCATGGTCGGGGCCAGTGTCTCGGAGACGCAGTTGATCTCGTCGAGGAACAGCAGTCCTTCCTTTTTGCCGCTTTCTTCCATGCACCGGTAGACGGAGGCGATGATCTCGCTCATCGTATATTCTGTGATGGAATATTCCTGTCCGTCGAAGGTGCGGCTTTTGATAAACGGAAGTCCTACAGCACTCTGGCGTGTGTGATGTGTCATTGTGTAGGAGACGAATCCGACGCCGCATTCCTGGGCGGCCTGCTCCATGACTGCCGTTTTGCCGATTCCGGGAGGCCCGATCAAAAGGACCGGCCGCTGATGGCGGGGCGGAATCGCGTAGCCTCCCAGAGAATTTTTGGCCGTGTAGGCCAGCAGAGTATGTTTGATTTCTTCTTTCGCTTCTCTTATATTCATGGAATCTCCTTTGGAAATCATAATTATCTGTCGAATGTCTCCGGCAGATCCAGATTCAGCCGGATTCCCCAGTCGGGGATTTTCTGTTTTTCCAGCCGCCGGTTCAAAAATACGAAAGCTGTATCGAAAGGCGGCCGGGACCGTGGGTAAATACCGTCCCCGTCAGTAAAATAGAGCAGTCCGCGCAGCCGCCGGATTTCTTTCTTTTGGATCAGAGTATTCAGGTAGTCGAATACGGGGCGGAAATCCGTGTTGCCCAGTCCCTGGATTTTCAGGCTGGGAAGCGCCTCCTCCCATTGTTCAACGCTCGTGAAGATCTGGTGATCCTGTATCATGGAGTCACACTGGATCAGATGCAGCCGCATCCGCGAGAAGAAGTTTTCTTTCTGCCGCAGGATGTTCCAGGTTTCCTCGAGGAAACGCCGGACAATCTGACCGGAACAGGAACCGGAGGTATCGATCGCGATTGCGAGTTCGTCGAGCCGGTTTACCTCGCTGTATTCGAGTGGTTCCAGAAAAGGCATGTTTTCATAGTAAGTCAGTCCATAGCAGTATGGAATGTAGTCGAAAGAATCCGTATCCAGAATAGGTTCCTCCCGGGGAACTGCGAACTGGTGAAGAAACTTCCGGTAATCCATCGCATCCCGCTTCTGCAGAGCGGCGTCCTCGGTATTTCGTCCTGCCTCTTTATTCTTATGACCGCCTCCGTTCGACAGAAACGTGTTCAGTCTGCGGCGCTGATCCATCCATTTGTCTGCGAGTGTCTCCTGCAACCGGAGAAAGGAAGAGCGATGTCCGGCTGCCGCGGATTTTCTGCCGGAATTGTCGTCTGCTGAAGCGCGGGCCTGTTCCGGAAAGCTGTCATCCGCATTCGGCGCTTCCTCGTACCAGAACCGGTGCGTGTCGCAGGAACACTGTACGGCGAGTTCCTGCAGAGACGGGGAAGCCTCCAGGAGGGGAAGGAGGAAGGAGGCGTCCAGGTAATTTGATTTAAAACAGTCAGGTCTGCGTCTAAGATTTGAGTTCGAGTCAGAAGACCGGTGCAGATCAAATCCGGAATATCTGGTTTTTGGAAGACGGAATTCGAAACCGCTGGCTTTTAACGAATCGGGGACAGGATGAGCGTTTTTCTCAAGCCCGAAGTTGGAATTTCCTGTTTCCGGCAGGATGGTTTCAGCTTCAGAAGAAGAAAGTTCAAAGATCGCTGACGATAGTTGTTCCGCAAAAAGATCCTGGTTTTCTCCCAGAAGCAGACAAGTCATCAGTTCCGCTGACAAATCACACGCCTGATCCCACAGATTTTTCCGGCAGCCGGAGCTGGGAATTTCGTTTTGGAGTTTCCTGTGTTCAAAAGTCTGCTGCTGTTTCATGGATTCCTGTCCATCCTGTTTTTCTTTATATTCCAGAATCGGGGGCATGTCAGAATGGAAATGATTTTTTTCCAGGTGTTTCTGACAGCTTTGTGCCTGAAACATATGCAGGCAGAGACAATGGACATGGACGTGCAGGTAAGCACGTTTCAGCCGGTTCGGAAACTGCAGAAATTCTGTGCAGAGCAGAGTCGGTTCGTAGTACAGATGACTGCCGTCTGTTCCAAGTGCTGCCTCCATGGGAGGAAATTTCCTGTGATGTTCTGCCGTCTGAATTGTTTCTTCTGGAATTTGGCTCAAACCGTACTCTGGCAGGGAAGAGTTTTTTGTCTGAACTGCCGCTAAAGCCGTTTTTATCTGAGAAACGGAAACGAGAATGAGCTGTCCGAAAATTTCCGGAAATGCCGGAAAGCGGATCATGAATTCCTCCTGCAGCAGACGAAGGATCTGGCCGGACAGGACAGCTGCCTGCTCAGAGGAAGCAGATCCGGATTTCACGCCGGGACCTGCAGGAAGGTCCTGCATGGAAGGCTGGCACAGCCCGCAGCCTGGATCAGAGGATGTTGTGTACATTTTTATCAGCTCCGCTCATCATTCAAAGGTAAAGATATTATATTCCATAAAAGGAATAAAGACAATCTGTTTCCGGTCGTCATCCGGATAAAATATTTTTTCGAAAACAGGTTGACAAAGTTAATGGCAGATAATATTATATATCATATAATATTGAATGAAAAACAATAGTAGGTTTTGTGCAAAGTATTGTATGGGGAAAAGGGGGACGACAAAATGGTGTTCAATACAGGAGCATCCCTGCTCGACGCGATCGTCCTTTCGATCGTGTCTGCGGAACCGGAAGGGACTTATGGCTACCGTATCACGCAGGAGATGCGGAAAGTTCTCGAAGTATCGGAATCCACGCTGTATCCCGTGCTGCGGAGACTGCAGAAAGACAATTGCCTGACAGTCTATGACAGGGAATATGCGGGAAGAAACAGACGGTATTATCAGGTGACAGAGCAGGGGATGGCGCAGCTGAATATGTATCGCGGGGAATGGCAGAGCTATTCTGCGAAGATTTCCTCGATACTGTTTGCAGGGAGGAACGGGGAATGAAAAAGGAAGCATTTTTGAGGGAACTGGAATATCTGCTTTCTGATCTGCCGGACGATGAGAGGACGGAAGCGGTCGGATATTACCGGAATTATTTTGACGAGGTGGACCTGCAGGATGAGGAGGAACTTGTCGGCCGGCTGGGAAGTCCGGAGAAAGTGGCCGCCGAGATCAGAACCGGACTTTCGGGAAACGATCAGGGAGAATTTACGGAACGCGGGTATCAGGATGAACGTTTTCGGGAAGCTTATCATGTGCCGGATCAGTATGCAGAAATTGTGGCTGTGAATGGAGAAGGATATGAGGATTCCGGCGCTGGCAACACCGGGGAGACGGAAAACGGGAAAGATCCGGAGGACGGTGTGTGGGCTTCTTTTGAAAAAGAGGGAAAAAGCTGCCGTGAAGAATGGAGCAAGTGGAGAAAAGAGCGGGAGCGCCGTGAAAAACGATGGGAGCAAAAATCAGAACGCGCCGGGGAACAGGAAGCCCGGCGGGATGCGGAACCACGCTGGTGGGAATACAAAGGTCCCAGACGACAGAAGTCCGGCAGTGCGGACGATGTCTGGGAAGGCGAAGCCGCAGGAAGCGGAAAATCCGGGAACAGACATGCCGATGGAAACAGGGGGCTGATTCTTTTTCTGCTACTTCTCTTTTTTGGACTCCCGGCGGCAGGAACTGTGATAGGGGCCGGTTTTTCGATCGTGGGAGGAATCCTTGGAGGGATTCTCGGAATCTTCGGCAGTGTATTCGGTCTGGCTGCCGCTGCTTTTGTGGCAACGCTGGGAACTTTCGTGGGAGGGATTGCCCTGATTTTTTCCGGAGCAGCCGACTGGACAGCTCCCGCGGTCAGTTTGATGTCGATCGGCGGCGGATTTCTTCTGCTGTCGCTGGCTATGCTGCTGCTTATACTGACCAAATGGGGGTGCGGTACGGCGGTCCCGTGGATGATTCGCCTGATCCGGGATATCATCCGGACAGGTATTGAGTGGATGCGCGAACTGTTTGACAGAATTTTCAGGGACAGGAGGGAGCGCTTGTGAAGAGAATGACAAAACTGCTGCTTGGCGCGGCATCTGTTTTCGGCGTGGTCGGCGGCGCATTCTGTATCTCCAGCTTTTGCCTTGGTTTCAGCGGAAGTGATTTCGTGCAGGTCATTCAGTCGGGCAGATCGTATGCGACGGCTCATCCGTCCGGCGTAAATTTTTCACAGCTGACACAGGATGACATCGAATTCGAGCAGAGTTATCAGGGGAATGAAATTGATGAGCTGAGTCTTGATATTTCCGAGATGGAATGCAGGCTGGTTCCCTGGGAGAGAGAAGAATGGAAAGTTACAGGCTATCGGCTTCCTTCGGATTTCAAATGCAGGGAATCCGGCGGAGTGCTGAAAATCAAATCCGGGGGCAGCCAGTTTCTGCCCTGGAATTCTCAGAAAGAAAATGCCTGTCTTGAGATTTTATTTCCTGAGAGCGCGGTGCTTAACGGACTTGAGATTGATTCCGGTGTCGGTGATGTTCTGATGGAAGATGGAGTCCTTGTCTGCGGTGAAGCGGATGTCGACTGCGGGATTGGGAACTGCGCGCTGCGTATGGATGTGAGAGATAATTTGAAAATCGAGTGCGGAGTCGGAGATGTCTCGCTTCTTCTTGCGGGGATAGAGACGGATTTTGATTACAAGCTGGACTGCGGCGTCGGGGACATTACGGTGAATAAAGGCGTCCGGATGCAGTCGGAGAATACCGGGACTGCAGGCGGCGCGGAGCATGCGGATCTCACAGCGCATGAAGAGGATCACCTGGCAGAAAAGGAAGCAGATCACCAGAACCGGGGCGACGGTACCGTGCATGAGGCGGAACATTTGGAGGAAGATCATCAGAGCCAGAATGACAATCCATCATACGAGAAGGGGAGTCCGGGAGAAGACGAGGAGGATTACCAGGACCGGGACAACGGTACGATGCAGGAAGCGGGCTATGGGACGGACGTTCAAAGTTCAGGAGAAAGTACGACGTATGGAACAGAGTATGCGGTGAGCGGAGCAAAAAGGAAAGTGGATCATGACGCAGGCCGCGAAGTCAGGATTTCCTGCGGAGTAGGATCTGTGGTGCTGACTTTCACAGAGGAATGATAGAATGCCGGAGCCGAAAAGGCATGCGCTCCATGTTCAAATGGAAAGGCATGATACTGAGGCCGGAAAAACCCTGAAAAGAAACCATTTTTCATGGAAAAATGTGTGGATTTGAGTTTCGGAGCAAAACAGCTTTTACAGAACCAGGAGAAAAAGAAGGGGTGGAAAATATGAAGAAACTGTACAGATCAAAAGATGACCGAAAACTGTTTGGCGTGTGCGGCGGCCTGGGGCAGTATTTTAATCTTGACGCCACGATCGTGAGACTGATATTTGTTATTCTGGGACTGATGCATGTAGGCGTGCTGTTCTATATTCTGGCGGCACTTATTATACCGGAGGAGCCATACTGAGACTGCATGCATGTCCTGCGGTATGGGAAGGAACCGTGATCGAAAACGCTGCAGATGGAAGAATTTAAAAATATGATGCCGAGGTCAAAAGAGATTTTGAGCGGAAACACTGCAAATTTATGAAGAGTCTGAATTTTCCAGTGTATAATTTAAAGAAAACAGACCATACTCCTGTCTGAGACAAGGCTGCGGGGCATCCGCACAGCAGCGGATAACTGCCGGATTTCCGGTATCCGCCCGCGGCAGAAGAAAGGAGTATGGTTTTTTATGTCAGAGAAAAACAGGAAAATTGTGTGGGAAGAACTCAGCCCGGATGACCGGATGAAGTATGAAATTGCGGAGGAGCTCGGCCTTCTCGAGAAGGTAAAAACTGACGGGTGGAAAGCGCTGACGGCAAAGGAGACAGGCCGGATTGGCGGCATGATGACACGCCGGAAGAGGGAACTGGGACAGTAAGCGTCAGACTGACAGTTCCGGAGGCTGCCGGTACTGCACGTAATCCAGGAAGCGTTTGACTGCGAGCGAGGCGGTTTTTTTGCTGCGCAGAGCGATCCCGATGTTCCGGTAGGCAGGGACATCGAGCTCCTTTATGGCGATATGGTAGGGAATCCGGCGCAGGCTGAGTTCAGGAAGAATGCTGATGCCGAGGCCGCTCTCTGCCATCGCCATGATGGCATAGTCGTCCCATGTCGTGAAATGAATCTTTGGACTCAGATCCCAGCGCTCGAAGATTTCGGAGATTTCTGACTTGCCGCCCTTTTCGAGCAGCAGGAACGGTTCGCTGCACAGTTCGGTTACCGGGAACCGGACGCAGTCTGCGAGCGCGTGGTTTTCCGGCAGGATGACGAGCAGACGGTCCTGCTCGAGGAAAATTGTTTCAAGGTCCGGGTGAGCGGGCAGGCAGAGAAAACCACAGTCCACGCGTCCGTCCAGGATCCACTGTTCGATCTCCGTGTAATCTCCGAGCAGCAGTTCATAGTCGATATTCGGGTAATCTTTCTGAAATTCCGCGATGATGTTGGGAAGCCAGTGTGTCGCCACGCTTGAGAATGTGCCGATGCGGATCAGCCCCGACTGCATTCCGTTCAGGTCGTCGATCCGGATCTGCAGCCGCTGGTATTCCGTACATACATTTTTTACAAAAGGGAGAAGTTGCAGACCGTCCGAGGTCAGCTTTACGCCAGCCCGGCCCCGCTCAAGAAGAGAAACCTTCCATTCCTTTTCGAGGTCGTGAATCATGCGGCTGATTCCCGACTGGGAGTAGTTCAGGGCCTCCGCCGCTTTTGTGAAGCTTCCGTATTCCACGGTTTTGATGAAAGCAAGATATTTCTGAATGTTCATGTCCATAAAACGTCACATCCTTTCCGGGTTGATTTTTGTTCAGAATCCGCCTGCGAATCCTGCGCGCGGGATTCGGGTCTGCGTCAGCAAACATTTTTTTATCTGATATATCTGATTTTGTCATGGATCTTATGACAAACATTCGCTTTTATAATTTACTTTCTTATGCTACACTACCACAGTGCGAATTGCAAGGGTAGTTTTGTTTTCAGACATTAACTTCCCCCCGCAGAAAAGATGCAAAGGAGCAGAGTCATGGGATTATACCAGAACAGAATTGTCGTGAAGATCGGAACGTCCACCTTGATGAACGAGGTCGGGAAAAGTGATCTGCGCAGCATGGAGCATCTGATTCGGGTGCTCGCGGATATCCATAATATGGGATATGAGCTGATTCTGGTATCTTCCGGAGCGATTGCCGCCGGTGTGAATAAGCTGAAGCTGAAAACCCGGCCGAACAGCCTGCGAATGAAACAGGCGGTTTCCGCAGTGGGACAGTGCAGCCTGCTTTATCTCTACGACCGGTTTTTCGGGGATTACGACAAGACGATCGCCCAGATTCTTCTGAATGCGGAGGATATGGAGCAGGAGGAGAAAAAGGATAATCTGACGAACACGTTCGATTCTCTTCTGGAGCTGGGGGTTATTCCAATTGTCAATGAGAATGATTCTGTGAATTACTCGGAGATCGAGGCGGCGGATCACTCGTTCGGAGACAATGATTTTCTCTCAGCTGTTGTCGCCACGCTCTGCAAGGCAAAAAGGCTCGTCATTCTGGCCGATATCAACGGCATTTATGACAAGGATCCGCGGAAATTTCCGGATGCAAGACCGATTGAGCGGATTGAACAGTTTGACGAGACTGTCTACTCGTACACGGCGACGCGCGGTTCGCGGCGCGGCGCGGCGGGGGTAAAGACAAAGCTGCATGCGGCTGAAACGGCCACAGCAAACGGAACGGATGTTGTCATCATGAACGGGAAAAACCCGGAAGCGCTGTATGAGATTTTGAAGGGAGGCAGCGCGGGCACATTGTTTCCGGCAATGCGCGCGGATGCTTTGCGGCATGAGGCGCCGCAGCATCACAGATGAAAGAGAGCACGCCGCGGGAAATATGAAGCAGGCAGCTCATACTGCATTGTCTCACGGAGTGAGACTGCTGATCATGACAGAAGAGAGTGACAGCAGCGCAGAGTTTCACAATACTACATAATAGTCAGGAGTCTTGTTTATGAAAATGTCAGAAGTTGTTGTATTCATTATTTACCTCGCATTTATGCTGGGGATCGGCCTGTTCTTTTTCATTAAGAACAAAAACGGCGGTGAGAAAACGTATTTCCTCGGCGACCGTGAGATGGGTCCGTGGGTAACGGCTCTCTCGGCAGGAGCGTCGGACATGAGCGCATGGGTGCTCATGGGTCTTCCGACTTCCATCTATGCGCTCGGCGTCGGCCAGGTATGGATTCCGGTCGGACTCGCGATCGGCTATACGGTCAGCTGGATTCTGGAAGCTCCGAGACTTCGCCGTTTCTCCATCGTTGCGAATGATTCCATCACGGTGCCGCAGTATCTGGCAAACCGCTTCCTCTCGAAGTCACATGCGCTTCAGGTGATCTGTGCAATCGTGTTCCTTGTCGCGTATACGGTCTATGCGGCTTCCAGCGTGAAGGCCTGCGGTACACTGTTCAATACCGTTATCGGCATGGATGCGCAGACAGCCATGTATCTTGCGGCGGTTATTATCGTTGGCTATACTTTCCTCGGCGGATTTTCCGCTGTGTGCTGGACCGACTTTTTCCAGGGCCTGCTGATCCTTGGCGCCATGCTGATCGCGCCGATCTTTGCGGCGGCTATGCTCGACGCGGGAGCGGGCAGCGAGATTCAGGCTGGTTACTGGGACGCTTTCTCAGACTGGAAAGCGATTATCTCCGGCCTTGCGTGGGGCTTCGGATATTTTGGAATGCCGCACATCATCATCCGCTTTATGTCACTGAAATCACAGAAAGATCTGAAAAAGTCTGCGAAGATTGGAATTACCTGGACGATCCTGATCGTTATCTTCGCGGCTCTGATCGGTATCATCGGCCGTATGTTCCTCGGCTATGACGAGCAGATCAATCAGAACTCTCTTGTATTTATCGAGATCGTACGCCGGATCTTCCCGGGCATTATCTCCGGTATTCTGCTGTCGGCAGTCCTTGCAGCATCAATGAGTACGGCAGACAGCCAGCTCCTCGCGGCGGCGTCAGCGTTCGCGAGCGACGTCTACAAGCCGATATTCCGCAAGGGAAAATCCAGCGACAAGGAAATGCTCTGGATCGGCCGTGTGGTCGTTCTTGTGATCGCGATCGCGGCTCTGCTGATCGCGTCCAACCCGAATGCAGGCTCCATCATGGATCTGGTGTCGAATGCCTGGGGAATGTTCGGTTCCGCCTTCGGTCCGACGATCATGCTCAGCCTCTTCTGGAGACGGTTTAACTTCAAAGGCGCTGTGGCCGGCATCGTGGTCGGTGCTCTGGTAGACGGCGGCTGGTACATGTTCCTCTCCTCAACCGGAATCTATGAGCTTGCGCCTGGGTTCATCATCAGCCTGATCGCGGCGGTGATCGTGACGCTCTGCACGGAGGAGCCGTCGAAGGAAGTCGAGAAGCTGTTTGACGACGCAGTGAATTATACAGAATAATTGTATTTTATGCGCAGGCCCGGGCAGGGAAACCAGCTGCTGACGCAGCCCCGGGCCGCGCGGCGAGCAGGAGGGCAAACCGCCTCCTGCTCGATCACGTAAATTCCGGTTAGTGATAGTTTTCCACTGTGATTTTCTCATATTTTTCCAGGACAGGCAGGTAGATGGTGAAACAGGTTCCCTTTCCTTCCTCGCTGGTGACGCGAATCAGACCGTCGTGGGCGTCCACCAGCCGCTGGACGATGGCAAGCCCCAGGCCGGTGCCTTCGCCGGGTTTTTTTGTGGTAAAGAAAGGGATGAAAATCTGATCCAGAGTTTCTTTGCCCATGCCGTATCCGGTATCCCGGATAGAAATACGGTAGAACCATTTTTTCTCTTTTCCCCGGAAGAAGGGGTCTTTTTTGTGTTTTGGCTTTATGGCCTGTCCCTCGATGGTGAGAGTTCCGCCGCCTTCCATGGCGTAGATGGCATTGCTGCACAGATTGACGATCATCTGGTGAATCTGTACCGGATTGCCCATGCAGACGTCCTTTTCCGTATCCAGATTGCTGAGTATGATGATATTCTTCGGCTTGACCGCTTCTGTGATAATCAGTGCCTTGCGCACTGCTTCTCCGATGTGGGTGGGCTGAAACATTTTTTCGGCATTTTTACGGCTGAACTGAGTAATCTGGTCGATGATCTCCTTGGCCTTCTCTGCCGAGTCGAGAATTTCACACATGTCCTCGTAATTCTCATCTTCTTTCGACATACCTGACAGGATCAAGGTGGAATACCCCATGATGGGAGTCAGCAGATTATTGAATTCGTGCGCGATTCCGCCGGTCATGGTGCCGATAAGCTGCAGGCGCTGCTGGTGGGAGAGGGTCTCTTCCTGGCGGTGCAGCTGTTCCAGCTGCTCATTTACCTGTTTCAGATAAGCGTTTTCTTTCTCAAATTTAATCCGTTTCGTCACGGCATTCCACAGAAACAGAAGAAAAAGCAGAAAGATGGTCACGAGCAGGATCGTGATCAGAAGGATCCGCATCGCGGAGTTCTGTACGGCGCTGGTAATTTCACTGTAGTCGATTACCGCGCTGATACTGAGGAAATCATCCGCCAGATGTACCGGCTGGTAAGCGGATACTTTTTGTGCCCGCCTGGGCGGATTTTCCGCCCACCAGTAGGAACGGTAAATTTCCACGCCGGTTTCTTCCGCGAGCTGATGTTTGACCAGAACTTTCAGTTCGCTGTAATCAAAATCCGGATACTTTTTCTTCCGGTCTGCCAGCACATCGATGCCGATCTGGGTCTCCACCTGGTGCATCAGAATGATGCCGTCGGAATCTTTGATCATCACGTAGCCGTTTTCTCCCATCTGAATGTAGGAGGCCGTTTTCTCGTATACCTTTTGCATGGGAACCAGCAGCGAGAGTTCTCCGCCGGCGGCGCTGGCAGCAGAGAGACGAAAATAGAAGCTGCCGGTTTCGTCGGTCATGACGGCAAGCTTTTGAAACTGGCTGTCGGAGCCCATGTTTCGGTGAAAAGAGTAGTCTTTGCGGGATCCGGCTTCGCAGACGGTATCTCCAAGAGTAAAACAGGCATAGGATATTTCGTCTGTCCTTCCCTGGATCGCCTGAGCGAGAAAGTCATTCATTGGTTCCAAACTGCCTCTGGACGCCGCATCTTCCGCCGTCTGAAACTGCTGCAGGGCGGTCAGATTTTCCGCTGTCCGCTGGAAACTTTCCAGGTAGACTTCGATATTATTGGCCACACTTTCCGTGATATTGATGAGCCGGTCTTTCTGGCTGTCGAGGATGGTCTGCTGATGATGGCGAAACTCCAGGGCCAGAATCACCGCCACCAGAACCAGCAGTCCGGCCAGTATAATGGCCAGTATGATCACAAACCTGTGGTCTCTGGCGCTTTTCTTTGGTATATTTTTATTCATCGTCTTCTCCTGCGTCTGTATATGTAAATTTCATTATACCTGAAAAGTCCTGTTTTTCCATAGTGTTTTTCTAAAATTGCATGGTTTATTTCACGGCTGTTAAGATCATTTCATGGATTTTCCGGTTTTTGTATTTACTTTTCCTCAGATTTTCAGTATGATATGAAAGTCAAAAGCAGGTTTTGGAAGGAGGCTGCGTTTATTTATGGAAGACAAAGTTCTTATCGTGGACGACGATCCCAGTATTCAGCGGCTTTTGAAAAAGGTAATGTACAGCAATCGTCTGGCGGCGGATGTGGCTGCGAGTGCGGAGCAGGCGCTGAAGCTTCTGACGGTGAATACATATGCTCTGATTCTGATGGATATCACGATGGACGGGATGGATGGATTTGAAGCTGTGGAGAAGATCCGCGCGGCGCATAATATAACGCCGATTATTATTGTCAGCGGGAAAAATGAGGATTATGATACTTTGTACGGACTGGAGCTGGGAGCGGACGATTACGTGACGAAACCCTTCAATCCTGTAATTCTGGGGGCAAAAGTCAAGGCCCTGATCAGGCGCAGCGAACATCTGCGGACATTTTCCTCAAATCTGCTGGCCGTGGGGCCGTTTCAGTTTAATAAGTCCACGCTCCGGCTGAAGAAGAAAGACCGGGAGATTTTACTTTCCTCGAAGGAAACTCAGCTGATGGCTTTTTTTATGGAACACCCGGGACAGGTATTCTCAAAAGGGCAGATTTATCAGGCGGTCTGGAACGACACGGTTGTGGATGAGAATACGGTCACGGTGCATATCAATCATCTGCGGAGCAAGATTGAAGATAAACCAAAATCTCCCTGTTATCTGATGACGGTCTGGGGACTGGGATATAAATTTGTGGTTGATCCGGAGTGAGAGGAGAAAGAAAGTATTTTTACGGCAGGCAGATTGCGAAACAGCTGTTTCCTTTTCGCGGGCCGCGGCTTGAGGCTTTTGTCTTGCAGACGCAGTTTTCTGAGAGACGAGAAAGCAGAGCGGATAAAGAAGCAGACATGCAGGAAGCGAGTCTTGAATTGCGGCGGCGGGCCGAAACCCATACAGTGAGTTTCGGCCCGTCGTCTTCCATAATGTGCAGGCCCGCATATGGAAATCAGCTGCTGCCGCAGCATGCGGGCCGCGCAGGCGAGCAGGAGGAAAAACCGCCTCCTACTCGATCAGGAAAAACCCGTATCCTGCCCGATCAGATCCATCTGTGAAAATCAGCTGCTGCCGCATCTGAGGACCCGTGTGGCGGGCAGGAGGGAAAACCGCTTCCTGCTATGTAAAAAGTGCAGTTTGTTTACAGAACCATAATTCCCAGAATGATAGCGAAGATCATACATAGGATGGAGAACGCCCACACGTAGAAGAAGCTGGACTTGATATGATCCTTGATATCTACTTCGGCCAGACCTACGCCAAGGAGTGTAGCCGGTACCATGGGGCTGATGAAGGTCGCGCAGTTACGGCAGACAACCATGGCTACTGCGATAGGCAGAGCAGCGATTCCAAAGCTCTCGCCGATTCCGATCATAACGGGCAGCATGCCGTAGAAGTAGCTGTCGGTATCGAAAGCCAGAGCCAGCGGTACAGACAGAATACCGATAACGATAGGAAGATGTCTTCCCAGGAAATCGGGCAGAATCTGTGTGATGATGCC
>CANQUH010000084.1 GCA_947626965.1 uncultured Lachnospiraceae bacterium | reverse complement strand
GCGCTGATCCTGCCTGCCATGACGGCGGAGCGCCAGACGATATGCGGGATGGAAGCGCATGAGCACACGGAGGAATGCTTTGAGAACGGGGTGCAGATATGTGGAAAAGAAGCGCATACGCACACAGAGGAATGTTACGCACAGGGAAAAGGAATTACGGTAGGAGTGATCGTGGGCCCGCAGGGGAACAGCGCGGCGGATGTGCCGCCGGAACCCGCTGACGGGGAGCTGGAAATTGACCTGTCGGGAGACGGAGCGGCCACACCGGAAGAAGGGACGCAGCTGACGCCGGAACAGCAGGAGCAGGAAGCACAGGCTCAGGAAGCGCAGCGGCAGGAGGAACAGAACCAGCTTGCGCAGCGGCTTGCGGAAGTTACCCTGACGGGAACCTGGTCAGATGACGTGACGGAGGCGGCAAAAGCCTACGCGGGATGCCTGGAAGACGGGCGCGGCATGATCGACGCGGTCCTTCAGTTCAGCGGGGTGGAAGGAATCCCGCAGGCCTCGGACGGGGCAGGCGGATATACCGGCTACGCGGACTGGGTGGCTCAGATCCGGGCGGCAGGCCGTTATAAAGATTCCTCAAAGATCCCGAAGGAAGGAGACATCGCCTTCCTGGACCTGGATGACAACCCGGACAGACTGGAATATGAGGATGACAGGATCGACCACGCGGGGATTGTCATCAGCGTGAGGACGGAGAAGAAAACCATAGAGGCGACGGGAGAGAAGGTAAAGACGCTGAAGGACATCATGGTCCTGACAGACAACGCGGAAGGCCGAATCGAATCCTTCTTCTACAGCATGGAGAACCCGTCGAATATAAACCGGATCACAGGCTATGCGAGACTGCCGAAGAATCCGGCGCAGGGAGAAGCGGAAGAGCCGGATGAGGAAAACCTGGCAGACGAGACGGCCGCGCCGGAACAGGGGACGGCTCCGCAGGGAACGGAACCTGAGAACGGAGCAGGCCAGACGGAACAGCAGACGGAGGCCATGACAGAAGGCCAGACCGGAGAGCAGACTGACGCACAGCAGAACGAAGCCGTGACGGGGGATGAGCCGGAGACAGCCGCGGGCATGACGCCGGAAGGAACAGAGACAGAAGCATTGACAGAGACAGAGAACTTCACGGAAACATCCGGGACGGAAACCGGGACCACGAATGTTACAGAAACATCCGGGACGGAGACCGAGGGCATCACGGAAGGATCAGAAACCGGGACCACGAATGTCACAGAAACATCCGGAACGGAGACTGAGGGCATCACGGAAGGAACGGAAACCGGAACCACGAATGTTACAGAAACATTCGGAACAGAAACCGAGAGCCTCACAGAGGAGCCGAAGACGGAGACTGACACGGAAATGTCAGCGGACGGTGACACGGGAGCTGAACTCCAGGAGCCGGAGACAGATACCGGGGACCTCACGGACGAGGCGGAAACGGAAAGTGTAACAGAGAATATCACGGAAACATTCGGGACAGAGACTGAAGGCATCACAGAAGAGCCGGGAACGGAAACGGATACAGAGATATCAGCGGATGAAGACATAGAAACGGAAACTGACACGGAAATGTCAACAGAAGGCGACACGGAATCCATACTTCAGGAGCCGGAAACAGAGGCAGATACGGAAGATCTCATGGAAGAGCCGGAAACAGGGACGGAGAATGTTGCAGAAGAATCTGAGACAGACACCGAAACCTTCACGGAAGAACCGGAAACAGCCGCCGACACGGAAATGTCAGCAGACGAGGACACGGAAACAGGAACTGACACAGAAATGTCAGCATACGGCGACATGGAATCCGGGACCGGGGAACCTGAGACGGATACCGACGGCTGGGGCTGGACACAGGAAGACCTGGAAGACGAGGCCAGCACCGAAGACGTGATCGACGACCGAGGCTGGATCTGGACAGATTTTGCGGTAAAAGACGATACCGGAGTTGAGAACGAGACAGACGTCTGGAATCCGACAGGGGAAGATTCCGAGAACGAGACCGAGTGGGACGAATGGGACCACCTGGAGGATGAGACCGAGACGGAAGCCGAGGGCAGCAATCCGGAAGCGGACCTTGAGACAGATGAGGACTGGGCCGCGGCCACGGCAGGCGCGGAGCTGACCGGCATCTGGGGAGAAGACCTGGCGGCGGTTGCCGGGACACAGCTCGGCGTAAAGGAAAGCACGGAGAACTTTATCCTCGATGAGAGCGGAGAGCAGAAAGGCATCACAAGATACGGCCAGTGGTACGGAGAGCCGTACGGGGACTGGGACGCGATGTTCGTTTCCTTCTGCCTGAACTACGCGGAAGTGCCGCACAGCTCCGTGCCGAGAGCGGGAAGCTGCGGGGCCCTGGCCGGAATGCTGCAGGCATACGGACTGTATGAGACCCCGGCGGGCTACGAGGCCGCAAAGGGCGACCTGGTATTCCTTGACACGGACGCGGACGGAGCCGCGGATCATGTGGGAATCCTGGAGGAAGTGACGGAGAGCGGAATCAGCGTCATCGCCGGAGATATGGAGGACGAGGTAAAGAGCACCGCTTACGCGAAAGGAGACGCGGCCGTCCTCGCATACGGCAGGCTGCCGCAGAGACCGGCGCAGAAGCTCCACAACAAGGTGTTCAACGACGGGAAAGTCCAGGTGACGGCGGAATACACGGCGGAGGCCGGTATCCCGGAGAACGCGCACCTGGTCGCGACGGAGATCCCGCAGGATGACGAGCGGTACAAAGAGCACTACGAGACCGTGCAGGAGATCATCAGGAAAGAGAAGGAAGAGGAAGAGACAGAAGGCGAGGAAGGGATCCGGACAGTATCCCTGGAAGACGCGGCGGAGCAGGAGACCGAGACGGAAACCGAAGAAGAACTGTACATGCGCGTCTACAACATCGGCTTCTACATGGATGAAACAGAGTACACGCCGCAGGCGGAAGTGAAGATCAGCATCGAGTTCCTTGACGACCCGGGCTTTGCCGCGGGAGCGAACAAGGTCATCCACATGGAGGAAGGAAAAGATCCGGAGACCCTGGAAGTGACGAACACGGAAGAGGAAGTGTCCGGGCAGCAGCTGAACAAAATCGAGTTCTCGACGAAGACATTCTGACGGCGGGGCACAGCCGGAAAGGGGGAGATGGAAATGATCTATTACAGCAGGCGCAGGGACCTGCAGGCAGGCATAAAAATCCTGTCAGCCGCGGACAGACATGGACGGTCCCCCACAGGCCGGGAAGCACATACAGGAGCGGCCGGGCGGGGCGGATAGCCGAAGCCGTGCGGCGGCGTGGTCAGGCCGGACGCCCGGAAAAGGGCGCGCAGAAGCCGGACCCGGGAAATAAGGAAACACGAGGACAAGAAAGCAGGCAGCGCGCAGGGGGAAAAGAAACGGAAACCCGAGGCGCGGGAGCAGCCCGGACCGGGAGGAGCCGAAAGATTCAGACCGGAAAGGGGAGGAACATCCGCCGGAGAGGCTGGGGAGAAACCTCCGGCGGGAAAGGAAAAGCGGCTGTCACCCAGGACAGACGCAGGAACAAAAAAAGAAAGGAAAAGAATATTATGAAGAGAAAGTTCAAGAGAATCGCCAGCCTGGTACTGGCGGCGGTCATGGTATTCGCGATGGCGGTGCCGGCGATGGCGACGACACCGGAGACAGATGCACCAGGTACAACGTATTCAATTACGATTACCAATGCAACAAAGGGCCATACGTATGGAGCGTATCAGATCTTTAAAGGAACGATGGCGTCAACGACAGACATTGCCCTAGGCGATATTGAATGGGGTTCAAATGTAGCGATGACTGTAGCTGGGATAGAGGCCATTGAAGCAGTGCTTGGCGAGTTGTACGATGAGGATAGTAAGGATCCCACGAGTCCTGAATGTGCTCAGGCAGTTGCAAAGGCTCTTGCCTCAACCGGAAACTTTGATGATAAGGCGAAAAAATTTGCAGATGCAATTAATGGATGCCTGAGTGGGTCCGCTATTGCTACAAGCACTCCTGATGTGACTGGTACAATATATACCATTTCAGGTCTGCCTTCTGGATATTATCTGGTGAAAGACGAAGACCCGGTTGACGGAGAATTAGATGTTTATACACGATTCATGCTGGAAGTTGCACATAATGAGACAGTGAAAGTTAAGTCAGATGTTCCGAAAGTAGATAAAATGGTTGAGGAAATAAATGATTCAACAGGAAAGTCTGAAGGTTGGCAGGATGTAGCGGATTATGATAAAAACGACAAAATTCAATATCAGCTGACAGGTACATTGCCATCAAATTATGCGGACTATGAGAAGTATTCATATGTGTTTACAGATACTTTAACGAAGGGATTAACATTTAATAATGATGTAGAAGTTTATGTGGTTTCTAAGGATATTGGGATTCCTGCCCCTGGGGAACCAATGGATGTAACTGGCATAACAAAGGTTACTAGTCATTTCGGTATTTCTACCTCTAAGAATGTAGATGGTGAAACGACTGTGATGATAAGTGCGAATGATGATAAGGGTTTGAAAAGTATTACTGCCCCTGAGATCACTGCCGGCAGTGTGATTGTAGTTAGATATACTGCAACATTAAATGAGAATGCGGTAATTGGAGGTACAGGCAACCCGAATAAGGTTACGCTGGAATATTCCAATAACCCGAACGCAGGTGGGGAAGGAGAAACAGGTACGACTCCTGAGGAGAAAGTTACCGTATTCACCTTTGAGCTTGACGTAGATAAGGTTGATAGAAAAGATCGCCAAAAGTTGGCGGGCGCAGCATTTAATCTTCTGAAGTGGGTTGCAGAAGGGGCTGATGGTGAGGCAGTGACAGATCCAAAGACTAAAGAGCCTTATCCTGCTCCTGCCGGAGATGCAGTAACCCCAGGCAAGTGGGTGTCTTTCGAGGAAATTGATCACAGTACGGACGGCGGATCAGATTTCGATTTTAAGGAAATGGATGCTGGATATTATAAACTTGTTGAGACCAAAACTCCGGCTGGTTATAATACGATTGATCCGGTAGATATTACTGTTGCAGCTACTTATGGCGGTGATGATGGAGAAACGTTGACGAAGTTAACTGTAACTCCTGCGACATTTACTGCGAACGCAAGTAATGCAGGTATAGTGGAGGGTCAAATTGAAAATAATGAGGGAGCAACCCTTCCTGAGACTGGAGGCATCGGTACCACGATCTTCTACGTAGTCGGTTCCGTGCTTGTTCTTGGCGCTGTGATCCTTCTCGTGACGAAGAGAAGAATGAAAGGCTGATGGAGCGTTACCATATTCAATAACGTTCAGTAACAGAAGTTTTATGTAACTTATAAACATGAAAGTCCGCGGACTGACTGCTCCGTGCCTCTGGCACTTTGGCGCTCCTCTGCCGGGCTTTCACAATAAACACTACCATGAATATAAGTCCACGGATTGCTCCGTGCCTGCGCACTCACGCGGTCTACGCTTCGCTCCGGTCGGTGCTAAACGAACGTCCACTGGACGTTCAGCACCCTACAGGTATTCGCAATTCGCATCGTTCACTTTGTTCACGCTGCTGTATTGCTCATACCTGTTGTCGTCTCCTGTGCATAGTCGGTCTGGCAGGTAAACCTGCCTTCCGTCTCTGCACGGAGACTGGACTTATACAGTAACATGTTGTATACGGGACGAAAGCCGGACGGGGCTTTGAACCCGGAGCCGGCGGCGGGGGCGCGATGCGCCTCTGCCGTCCCCTGTACGACGGCAGGGAGAGGCTTATGAGGTGGATTAGAAAAAATTTAACAACGGTCCTTCTGATGGTCGTTCTGCTCGCAGGACTCTCCCTGCTGCTGTACCCCACGGTCAGCGACTACTGGAACTCGTTCCACCAGTCGAGGGCAATCGCTTCCTATGCGGAGAGCGTGGCGCAGATCGACGACGACACGTATGAGAAGATGTGGGACCAGGCGGTAAAATACAACAGGAAGATTAAGAAACGTTCGAACCACTGGTTCATGACGAAGAAACAGGAAAAGAATTACAACGAGATTCTGAACATCAGCGGCACGGGGATCATGGGGTACGTGGAGATCCCGAAGATCAAGGTGTCGCTCCCGATTTACCACGGGACGGACGAGGCGATCCTGCAGGTGGCGGTCGGCCATATCCCGGGGTCGTCGTTGCCGGTAGGCGGCAAGGGTACGCACTGTGTGCTGTCGGGGCACCGGGGCCTGCCTTCGGCAAAGCTGTTCACGGACCTGGACCAGATGGAGGTTGGTGACACCTTCCTGGTGCGGGTGCTGGACGAGACGCTGACGTACGAGGTGGACCAGATCCTGATTGTGCTGCCGAACGAGATGTCGGACCTGGAGATGATACCGGGGGAAGACCTGTGCACGCTGGTGACATGCACGCCGTACGGGGTAAACTCGCACCGACTGCTGGTAAGGGGGCACCGGATCGCGAACATGGAGACGGCATCTGACATCCGTGTGACGGCGGACGCGCAGCAGATCGAGCCGGTGCTGGTGGCGCCGATGATCGCGGGGCCGATTCTGCTGGTACTGCTGCTGCTGGTGCTGACGCGCAGGAGAGGGCGCTGAGCCGGGACGGGAGAGCAAGCCGCGGAGTGTCCGGTGATGTCCGGCATCTGCGCGGAGGCGGTCCGGGCCGGAGAGGAAACGGCGGAATGTTCCGCTGTCCGGAGCCGGTAAGGGCCGGGGACGGAGCAGACGAAAGCCGGGGAGGAACCCCGGAGGGAGAGGCCGCGGGCCGGAGGGCCACGGGGATCCGGATGCCGGGCGGCCGGAAGAGAAACTGCAGGGAAACAACGCATAGATTAGAGGGAAAGGACTGGTGTTGCCGTGCGAATGGGAAAATTAAGGAAAACGGGCGTGGTATGGCTGCTGCTTGCCGCGCTGGTGATCCTGCCGCACTTTTGTGTGTGGGCGGGACAGGAACTGGGTTCGATTCAGGTCACGCTCCCGGCGGAAGGCGCGGGCGCGGAGCTGACGCTCTACCGGGTGGCGGATATCAACGGGACGGAGTATTTCTATGAGCCCGGGAGCCCGTTCGCGGGCAGCGGGGTCTCACTCTCGGGGCTGGACACGGCGGAGAAGGTGGTGCAGGCGGCGGAGCAGCTGGCGGCGTACGCGGCGCAGCAGGGGATCACGGGGATTCCGCAGAGGCCGCAGAGATCGGGTGAGGCTTTTGAGGTGTACTGGGGGGACCTGGCGCCGGGCGCGTACCTGATCGTGCAGACGGGCGGGCAGGACCAGATCGACATCCAGAAGACGCTGGTCTCCGTGCCGAGCGTTATAAATGATGAAGTGGTCTACAACGTGCAGGTGGAGGCGAAGTACACGATCCCGGAGGGGGCGGTCATCCTGAACAAGACGGACGACGCGGAGAACCCGGTGCCGGGAGCGGAATTCCTCCTGCAGATGAAAACATATGTGACGGAGGACGGCACGCTTCCGGACGGGATGGAGACGGGAAGCGACAGCGGGGGCCGGTACTACTGGCAGACGCTGGGAACCTACACGACGGATGAGAACGGCCAGATCGCGGTGGAGCACCTGCGGCTGGGGCTGTACCGGTTCATGGAGCAGTCGGTGCCGGAGGGGTATGTCGGGACAACGCTTCCGTTCTACTTTTCGCTTGAGGCCCCGGGCACGCTGGCTGAGGAAAACGGCCGGTACGTGCCGGGGGACAGAAATGTCCCGGTGGTGTCGGTGGTGAACCCGAGGACCCACGTAGAGATTAATAAGGTAGATGAAGAAGGAAACGGGCTTGCGGGAGCGACGCTCGTGATCTGTGACAGCGAAGGAAACATCATCTTGGATGAGAATGGGAACCCGAGATGGCAGTTCGTGACCGACGGGGAGCCGTATGAGATCTACGGGATCCCGGCGGGGAGCTACCTGTTAAGGGAGCTGGAAGCGCCGGAAGGCTACCACCTGGCGGAAGATGTGCCGTTTGTGGTAACCGGGGATACAGATGAGACTGTTGTGGTGACGATGGAGGATGAGCTGGAAGGAGCGGTCATCCTGAACAAGACGGACGAGGACAGGAACCCGCTGGAAGGCGTGGAATATGCCCTTCAGAAGAAGACCTACGGAACAGGCCCGGCCGGAGCGGAAACGGGAAGCGACGGCGGCGGAGACTTCTACTGGGAGACGCTGGGAACCTACGCGACAGATGCGAACGGCCAGATTGCGGTGGAACACCTGGTGGTCGGGGACTACCGGTTTGTGGAGCAGTCGGCGCCGGAAGGATATATTCTTTCGACAGTCCCGCTGGAGTTCACGATCAGCGGCCAGGGAACCGTGGCTGTGGAAGACGGAAGATACGTGCCGGGAAGCGGGACAGTGCCGCAGGTATCCGCGGTGAACCGCAGGACGCGCGTACAGATAAATAAGGTAGACGAAAACGGAAACGGAGTCGCGAGTGCAACGCTCGTGATCTGCGACAGCGAAGGAAATGTAATTGTCGATGAGAACGGAAATCCGAGATGGCAGTTTGTGACGGACGGGGAGCCGTATGAGATCCTCGGGATGCCGGCAGGGAACTACATCTTAAGAGAGCTGGAGGCCCCAGAGGGCTACATCCTGGCGGAGGATGTGCCGTTCACGGTAACCGGCGACACGGATGAAGCTGTCGTGGTGACGATGGTGGATGAAGCGGAAGGAGCCGTCATCCTGAACAAGGTGGATGAAGACGGCAATCCGGTACCGGGAGCAGTATACGAGCTGCAGAGGAAGGTCTACGGGGCGGCCGGGGAAGCACCGGACGGAGCGGAGACGGGAAACGACAGTGAAGGAACGTTCTACTGGGAGACGCTTGGCACCTACACGACGGATGTGAACGGGCAGATCGCGGTGGAGCACCTGGAACTGGGAGACTACCGGTTTGTGGAGCAGTCGGCGCCGGAGGGCTACATCCTCTCGACAGAGCCGCTGGAATTTACGATCGCAGGCCCGGGTACGCTGGCTGTGGAGAACGGCCGGTACGTGCCGGGAAGCGGTACGGTGCCGCAGGTATCCGCGGTGAACCGCCGGACGCGCGTGCAGATAAATAAAGTTGATGAAAATGGAAACGGAGTCGCGGGCGCGACGCTTGTGATCTGCGACAGCGAAGGAAATGTAATTGTCGATGAGAACGGAAATCCGAGATGGCAGTTTGTGACGGACGGAGAGCCGTACGAGATCCTCGGAATGCCGGCAGGGAACTACATTTTACGAGAGCTGGAGGCGCCGGAGGGCTACATCCTGGCAGAAGATGTGCCGTTTGTGGTGACAGGCGACACGGATGAAGCTGTCGTGGTAACGATGGTAGATGAAGCGGAAGGCGCGGTTATCCTGAACAAGGTGGATGAAGACGGCAATCCGGTACCGGGAGCAGTATACGAGCTGCAGAGGAAGGTCTACGGAACGGCCGGGGAAGCTCCTGACGGAGCGGAAACGGGAAGCGACAGTGAAGGATCGTTCTACTGGGAGACGGTTGGCACCTACACGACAGACGTGAACGGCCAGATCGCGGTGGAGCACCTGGAGCTTGGGGACTACCGGTTTGTGGAGCAGTCGGCGCCGGAGGGCTACATCCTCTCGACGGAACCGCTGAACTTCACAATCGCAGGACCTGGAACGGTGGCTGTAGAGAACGGCCGGTACGTGCCGGGAAGCGGGACGGTGCCGGAACTGACGGCAGTGAACCTGCGGACACGCGTGATAATCGAGAAGGTTGATGAAGAAGGAAACGGAGTTGCGGGAGCAACACTTGTAATCTGCGACAGCGAAGGAAATATCATCCTGGATGAGAACGGAAATCCGAGATGGCAGTTTGTAACCAATGGGGAGCCGTATGAGATCCTCGGGATGCCGGCAGGGAACTACATTTTAAGAGAGCTGGAAGCGCCGGAAGGCTACAGGCTGGCGGCGGATGTGCCGTTTACCGTGACAGGCGACACGGATGAGGCCGTCGTGGTGACGATGGTGGATGAAGTGGAAGGCGCGGTCATCCTGAACAAGGTGGATGAGAACGGAAACCCGGTGCCGGGCGCAGTGTATGAGCTGCAGAAAAAGACCTACGGGGCGGCCCCGGACGGAGCAGAGTCGGGAAGCGACAGTGAAGGATCGTTCTACTGGGAGACAGTTGGCACCTACACGACAGACGCGAACGGCCAGATCGCGGTGGAGCACCTGGAACTGGGAGACTACCGGTTTGTGGAGCAGTCGGCGCCGGAGGGATACATCCTTTCGACGGAACCGCTGGAGTTCACGATCGCAGGACCGGGTACGCTGGCTGTGGAGAACGGCCGGTACGTGCCGGGAAGCGGAACGGTGCCTGTACTGACGGCAGTGAACCGCAGAACGCGCGTGGAAGTCGACAAAGTGGATGAGGAAGGAAACGGAGTCGCGGGCGCAGTGCTTGTAATCTGCGACAGCGAAGGAAACGTGATCCTGGATGAGGACGGGAACCCGAGGTGGCTGTTCCTCACGGACGGCCAGCCGCAGGAAGTGCGCGGGATCCCGGCAGGAAGCTACATCCTGCGTGAGCTGACCGCGCCGGAAGGCTATGAGCTGGCGGCGGATGTGCCGTTCACAGTGACAGGCGATACAGATGAACTGATTACGGTAACGATGGTAGATGAACGGGAGGAGCCGGAGGAAGGCGAGCTTTCCGTGACGAAGTACTTAAGGACGCTGGCGGGAGAGGATCTGACGGCGGTGGAAGGAACGTTCTACGTGGCGCTGTTTGCGGATGCGGCCCGGACGGAGCGGGTATCGAACGTGATCCCGGTGGAGTTCTCCGGATCATCCAGCCAGACGGTGACGTTCACGGGCCTGCCGCTCGACACGGTCTACTACGTGAGCGAGACGGACGCGCTGGGCAATCCGATCGACGACGGAACCTACGGGGAAGGCGGAATCTTCGCGGCGCTGTTCGCGGACGGGAGCCAGGCGGAGCTGACGGCGGAAGTGCCGGAGGGAGCCATTGAATTTGAGAACGTGTTCTCGGAAGTGCCGGAAGAGTTCTACTATGAAGGAACCCTGACGGTCACGAAGAGAGTCCTCCGGAACGGCAGGATGGTAAATTCCAATGAGACCTTCTACGCGGGCATCTTCGAGGACCCGGACTACAAGACCCTGTACGGGGATGTAATCGAGCTGAAGATGGACGGAAGCAGCGAGCTCTCCGTGGAGATCCCGGTAACGCTGGGCCAGAACGTGGGCGACAGCAAGACCTACTACGTAACCGAGACAGACGCGGACGGCGTGCCGGTGGCGGGCGCCGCAGGCTTCAAATATGAGGTATCCGTAGACAAAACAAGCGTAACCATGTCGGGTGAGCACGATGAAGAAACGGTCGTGATCACGAACGAGAAGACGACGGAGCCGGACGAGGGCGAACTCTCCGTGACGAAGAACCTGAGAAGGTTCTCCGGAGAAGCCCTGAAGACGCCGGACGGAACGTTCTACGTGGCGCTGTTCGCGGACGAGGCGCGGACGAGACGGGTGTCGGATGTGATGCCGATGCGGTTCGTGAACGCTTCAAGCCAGACGGTGACCTTCGAGGGCCTGCCGCTCGGAACCGAGTACTACGTAAGCGAGACAGACGAGAAGGGCAACCCGATCGACAGCGGAACCATCGGAGAAGAGGGCGAATTCTCCGCAGTCTTCCCGGATGGAAACAGGAAGAAGCTGACCGTGAAGGCGCCGGAGAAGGCAGTAACCTTTGAGAACGTGTTCCGCGACACGCCGCCGGAATACTACGTGGAAGGCGAGCTGACCATCACGAAGCGGGTGTTCCGCAACGGGGCCCTTTCCGGAACGGGCGAAACCTTCTACGCAGGCATCTTCGAGGATCCGGAATACAAGACACAGTACGGCGATGTAATTGAACTGGTGATGGACGGGAACAGCGAGCTGTCTGTGACCGTGCCGGTCTACATCGGGCAGAACCCGGACGACAGCAAAACCTACTACGTAACCGAGACAGACGCGGACGGCGTGCCGGTGGCGGGAAGCGCGAGCTTCGCGTACACGGTATCGGTAGACAAGACGAGCGTAACGCTGAGCGGAGACCACTCCGAGGAAGCCGTGGTAATCACGAACGCACGGACGGAGCCGCCCGGAGAGCCGGTGATCCCGGAGACCCCGGACAATCCAGAGAGCCCGGAGAATCCGGATACGCCGCCGACACAGAACAGCGTGAAGACCGGAGACGAGACGCCGGTGGGCCTGTACCTTGGAATCTTTGCGGGATCGGCTGTGGTGATTGTGGGGCTGCTGGTGTTCTTTATAAGAAGACGGAAGAAGACACGGTAAGCCGGGACCATGACAGATAGATAAAGGGATGTAATTCGGCGGAAGTAGCAGAAGCAGAAACCGGATACATCCCATGCAGAAACAGAGAAGAGCCGGGAGGATGTGATCCGGCGGGAGCTGAGGAAGTGAAAACCGAATTCATCCGTGAGGAAAAGGAGAAGACCTGACGAGATATGATCCGATCCGTTGGAAGCTGGATATCTGAGCCGGCTGAGCCGGAGAAAGTCAGCATCTGATGTGAAAAGACTGGAAGCTGAAGCAGAACCGGAGGAGGAAAACAGGACGGATGTAATCTGGAGGAAGCTGAGGAAGTGGAATCCAGATACATCCCATGCAGGAACAGAGAAGAGCCGGAAGGATGTGATCCAGCGGGAGCCGGATATCTGGAATGGCAGAGCCGGAGGAAGTCAGCATCTGATACGGAACGCGGAAACAAACTACAGCAAGCGACAAAAATATCGCCGTCTGCTGTAAACCCTCCGGGGGCGCTGAATGTCCAGCAGACATTCGTCCAGCGCCGACCGGAACGGAGTGGAAACGCGCGCGGATCGGAAGCGGGAAAATGCCGCCTGCGCGGCGCAGACCAGGCGCGGGGGACGGGCAAAACGAAAACCGTTCTGCCGTTCCCTGTAAATGTAAGAACAGAAAAAACGGACGCCGCGAGGGGCAGGCCTGTCCCGGAGGACACCCAGTTCCCAGCGGCGTTATTAAATGCTTTAGTATGCAGGGCGGGCTGCCGGCGGCAGGTCGTCTGCATGGAAAAGGAACCAGAGAGAACATTTGATTCGTGACACGGAATAAGAGACAAGAAAGCCGGAAGCCGGAAGCAGCCAGCCGGCGGAGACAGGAGAGAAGATAAAACCGGGCAGGCTGCAGAAAAGGAAGACCTGAGAGAAACCGGAAAGATCCTGGAAAAGGTTTAAGGGAGGTGGCATGATGAAATTCATAAGACAGAAGGATGCCGCAGGGCGTATGCCGGAAAGGGGAAAGAGAAAAGGTTCTTTGCGGGGGATCCCGGGCCTTGCGCTGGCGCTCGGCGTGGTCCTGGCGGCAGGAGGAATGGGGACGCGGACGTATGCGTGGAACCTGGACCCGCCTGGCATAGAAGAAGACGGGGAGCTCGTTACCTTTCCCAGTACCTCCGGGAAGGAGAACGGGACAGAAACAGAGAAAGGAAATGACTGGACGTCCGGGCTGGAAGGGGGGACGACGGTTATCATCCTGTCGGATGAACCGTCAACAATTTCCGCTGAAAATGAGAGAAGTGACATGCAAGAACTTTTGACAGGAGTCACCATCAAGGACAAGGATGGAAACGAAATACCTAAAGAAGGCGGTATTCTTTATGTAGGGGAAGATTACAAGATCCATCTGGAATTTACGGAAGGCGGCGCCCAGGGCCTGCAGTTTGATACGG
>CANQUH010000083.1 GCA_947626965.1 uncultured Lachnospiraceae bacterium | reverse complement strand
ACAAAAATTCCCAGAGTGCCGTTCCCCATATTTTGAGTCCTAGCAGAGCTAGGTGGGAATCCGCAGCCACAACTTTTGTCTTCCACTGCAAACGGAGGCCTGACATACGCTGCGCGATATTAGGAATCCCAAAACAAAAATGTAGGTTCAAAATTATGGGGGTATCGTACACCCCAGGAACATTTTTCATTATACCCTAGTATATCCGTTTTCGCAACCAGTTTTCATCGTTAATATAAAATTTTCTGAATTTCCTTATTTTTTAAAGAAGACTCTCATAGGAAGCACGGACCGCTTTGATAAATTCCGCACTGTCAAGCGTCTGGACATTCTCAAGGGAGGTGATCACCGCAAGATCGTTCGTCATCTTGCCGGACTCAATTGTCCTGATCGCCGCCTGCTCCATACGGTCTGCAAACTGCTTCAGAGCTTCAATTCCGTCGAGCTCTCCCCTCTTTCTGAGAGCGCCCGTCCACGCAAACAAGATAGCCACAGAATTTGTCGAAGTCTTCTCTCCCTTCAGATACTTATAATAATGGCGCTGCACTGTCCCATGCGCCGCCTCATACTCATAATTTCCATCCGGAGAAACAAGCACGGAGGTCATCATGGCGAGAGAGCCAAACGCAGAAGAAACCATATCGCTCATCACATCGCCGTCATAATTCTTGCAGGCCCAGATAAAACCGCCCTCTGATTTCATGACACGCGCAATCGCATCGTCGATCAGAGTATAAAAATAGGTAATTCCCGCCTGCTCAAATTTCTCTTTGTACTGTGCGTTAAAAATTTCATCGAAAATGTCCTTGAAGGTATGATCATATTTCTTGGAAATCGTATCCTTCGCTGCAAACCAGAGATCCTGTCTGATATCCAGTGCGTAATTGAAGCAGCTCCTCGCAAAGCTGGCGATGGATTTATCCAGATTATGCATGCCCTGCAGTACACCGGGGCCCTTAAACTCAAAAACTGTCTCCTGAATCTCGGTGCCGTCCTCTCCTGTAAAGATCAGTTTTGCCTTTCCCGGACCCTGGATATCCATCTCCACGCTTTTGTAGACATCTCCGTAAGCGTGACGCGCGATCGTGATCGGCTTCTTCCAGCTTCTGACATATGGCTCGATCCCCTTTACGATTATCGGGGTACGGAATACGGTACCGTCAAGAATTGCACGGATCGTCCCGTTCGGACTCTTCCACATTTCCTTCAGGTTATACTCCTTCATGCGAGCGGCATTCGGTGTAATCGTGGCACATTTCACGGCCACTCCATATTTCTTTGTCGCATTTGCGGCGTCCACCGTCACCTGATCAGCAGTTTCGTTTCTGTTCTCAAGTCCCAGATCAAAATACTCACTCTTCAGCTCAACATAAGGATGAATCAGTTCATCCTTGACCATTTTCCAGAGGATCCGAGCCATCTCGTCTCCATCCATCTCAACGATCGGTGTCATCATTTTGATTTTTTCCATAATAGCCTGTACTCCTTCCATCCGTCACGGTAAAATATCAGCCGCTGCTCATTCCCATAAAAACCGCGGCCAGCAGAACAGTGCTTCCTCCGCGCCCAAAACCACGGAGAGAAACACGCTGTACCGTGCAGTTCTGACTATTTTACCATCACATTCGAAATTCGTCAAACTAATTATCTGTTTTATTCCTCGCGCGCCCATCCAAAGGAATAGCGGACGGCCTTTGCCCAGCCTTTGATTCTCTCATCACGGACCTCGCGGGAAAGCTGCGGTGAGAATACCCTGTCTACTTTCCAGTTGCTGCAGACCTCATCAAGAGAACTCCAGTATCCAACCGCGAGTCCTGCCAGATACGCCGCGCCCATCGCCGTCGTCTCGATACACGCCGGGCGGAGCACCTTTTCCTGGATCACATCGGACTGATACTGCATCAGGAAATTATTTGCGCTCGCGCCGCCGTCCACTTTCAGTCCGGCAAGCGTGATTCCGGCATCCGCCTCCATCGCCCTGATCACATCGTAGGTCTGGTACGCAAGTGATTCGAGCGTGGCACGTACCATGTGGTATTTGTTGACGCCGCGCGTAATGCCGACAATACAACCGCGGGCATACTGATCCCAGTACGGGGCTCCAAGCCCTGTAAATGCCGGAACAACGTAGCAGCCGTTCGTATCGGGAACGCGGCCGGCAATCCACTCAGTATCCGGAGCGGAATCGATCAGGTGCATCTCATCCCGCAGCCACTGGATCGCGGCTCCCGCGACAAAAATGGATCCTTCCAGCGCGTAGGTAACTTTGTCGTTCATTCCCCATGCAATCGTCGTCACAAGACCATTGTCCGAGTACACCGGCTTCTCCCCGGTATTCATCAGAAGGAATCCGCCTGTGCCGTACGTATTTTTCACTTCCCCCTCTTTAAAGCAGGTCTGACCAAAGAGCGCCGCCTGCTGGTCCCCGGCCGCCCCGGCAATCGGAATCTCGCCCCCGAGGAAACCTGGATCCGTCACACCGTAAATGCAGCTCGAATCCACAACCTTCGGAAGCATCGAAACCGGTATCTCAAGCTCCTTCAGAATTTCTTCATCCCAGGTGAGCGTGTTGATATTGAAAAGCATTGTCCTGGACGCGTTTGAATAGTCCGTCACATGAACCTTTCCCTTTGTCAGCTTCCAGATCAGCCACGTCTCCACCGTTCCGAAAAGCAGCCTGCCCTGCTCCGCCTTCTCCCTGGCTCCCTCGACATGCTCCAGAATCCAGCGGATCTTCGTCGCGGAAAAATAGGCGTCGATCACAAGTCCTGTCTTTTTCCTGAATTTCTCAGTCAGGCCCTTCTCCTTCAGCGCATCACAGTACTCCGAAGTCCTGCGGCACTGCCAGACAATCGCATGGTACACCGGCACTCCCGTCTCCTTATCCCAGACAATTGCCGTCTCTCTCTGATTTGTAATACCGATCGCCGCAATATCAGATGCCGAGGCGCCGATCTTGGACATTGCCTCCACAGCGACGCCAAGCTGTGTGGACCAGATTTCATCCGCATCGTGTTCTACCCAGCCAGGTTTCGGAAAATACTGTGTAAATTCTTTCTGCGCTACGCTGCAGATATGCCCCTCTTTATCAAACAGAATACAGCGGTTGCTTGTCGTGCCCGCATCAAGCGCCATAATATATTTTGCCATCTTTCATCCTCCGTTTTGTGTATTTTGCCACATCCGGCACATCGATTTTTATCTTCTCCGGTCAATGTGCTCTTCAAAAAAGCAATTTCAGTAATATCTTACTATAATTTCCCCAAATTTACAAGGTTTATATTTGAAATATTGTACTGTTATTTTCTTTTTTATTCCTGTTTCTCAAGCCGTATCCTGAATCCGCTCTTCACAATACAGAACTGCCGCTTTTTCCGGCTTTTGCCCCGCAGTTCCTGTCTTCACGCCTCAGGCAGGCCCAGCAGCTTTTTCAGATTCGGAACCCCCCATCCCTGCCTGTTAAACGGAAGCCCCGCGTCCTCGGCCGCATTTTTCAGCCGCATCTTTACCTCCAGATTTGTCAGATCAGGCTCACTTGAAAGCAGCAGAGCCACACAGCCGGAAATCACGGGCGCGGCCATCGACGTTCCGCTTTTGATCTGGTAATACCCCCCTTTCCGCCAGTTCGCACTGCAGGAGATGATTCCGGTTCCGGGGGCTGCCAGTTCCGGTTTGCAGATACATTCATGTGTGGGACCCCTGCCGGAATAACTGGCGCTTCCCCGCACCGGACGTATCCGGAATTCATCCGACGATCCCACCGTGATTACTTTGCGGCTGTTTCCCGGAATTGTGACTGTCATCGGTTCCGGACCCATGTTTCCCGCCGCCACGACCACGACAATTCCCGCATCCCAGGCACGTTCCACCGTTTTCAGCAGCTGCTCTGATTCGTCATCCTCCCTCGACGACCCTGCCGATATATTCATGATCCGGATCCGGTACTGCTCCCTGTTTCGGATCACCCACTCGATTCCTTCCTGAAGATGTTTCATCCGTCCCTGTCCGAAGCGGTCCAGCACTTTCAGATGAACCAGCATACATTCCGGAGCGATTCCACGGTATCTTCCCCTTGAAGCCTTCCCGTCTCCTCCCAGAATCCCGGACACATGCGTACCGTGCGACGCATCGTCATAGATCCGCAGGGAGGACTGACCTGTAAAATCCTGAAAATATATGATCCTGTCTCCAAAATCCGGATGATCGCAGATACCCGTGTCAAGCACTGCCGCCGTGATTCCTCTTCCCGTAATTCCTGCTCTGTGGGCTTCATTCGCCCGCAGCTTCGCTCTTACCCGCTCCATATACTACCTCCGAAATTGCCGTTCCTGTTTCCTGCACCTTTCCCCCTGCTTTCACGCAAACGGACTGTAACCCAGAATTCTCTGCGTGGCTCTCTCCCGTTCCCGCGGTTTTCACCCTGCCTTCACACAAACGATCCGAAATTCTCTGCGTGAATCTCCCCCGTTCCCGCGGGTACGGTTCCGTCGGTCCATGCAAGCATGGCTCTCCTTCACTCTGCCTTCGCGAGAAAAAGAGCCGGGAAGTTCCTTTCGGTTAACCGCCCGGCTTTTGTATCAGTTATTCAGGTTATAAATATCTACGGCTTATTTCCCGTATCAGTATATTGCGGGTACCGCATGTCCAATGCATGACATCCGGAATTTTTCCCTTCAAGAAATTATGGACAGCAGGCTTTCTATCTTAGTATTCCTCGTACCTTGTACTTCCATCCGAATACGTAATCTCATAGTATCCATGACCGCTTCCGTCGCAGTCGTCAAATTTCTGACGGCCTGTCTCATACACAGAAGACCCGCCTTTGGAGGATGATCCCCTGCTGGAGCGCGCCGCCGCGGCCTGCTGTGCCGCCGCCTGTCTCGCGGCCTCTTCCTGGGCAATCCGGATTGCCTCACGCGCAGCCTCCTCAGCTTTCACCGCGGCAATTGCCTCCTGCTCGTCCTCGCTCACGCATTTGCGCACACTGTAGCCGACCACGTCATCTTTTTTTACATTAAAATAATCCGCTGTCTCTCCCAGAACTTCAATGGAGTCTCCTCTGCTGATCACACCGAGGATTTCCGAGTCGCTGTCCGGCTCTTCCCGGATATAGACATCATCTACCGCGAAAAGCTCCGCCGGCTCCTCATAAGTCAGTTCTCCCGTCTGACCAACATTCTTTTCTTCCCCGGAGACAAGGCTGGTATACTTGATGTAGGCAAAAGAACCCTGCACAACCAGCTCCGGTCTTACGACCTCAACATATCTCACATTTTTAAATTCATACGTCAGACCGTCTGAAGATTTCATCGTAATATCAATGTGCTCTTCATCCAGCGTTTCCACCGATACGGCCGCAATATTCAGTTCTGCCGTATTCTGGATTTCCATGGGCTCTTCCAGTCCCTCAATATTCAGTTTAATCACCTCAGGAATATCCGCCTCTGCAGATACAGCCGCCTCCGTGAGCGCCTCCGTCTCCGCAGAAACCGTTTCCGTGAGCGCTTCTGTTTCCACAGGAGCCGCCTCTGTGAGTGCTTCCGTCTCCGCGGCCATGGACACACTCATGATCCCCGCGCACAGCACTGCCGTCATTCCAATTATCAGTTCTGATTTCTTTTTCATGCAATTCCTCCATTATAGCTTTTTAATTTTCTTTCTGACATAAATTTTTTATACTCTCTACCTACAATTTTGTCAATACAATATTTGTAATACATCTTCCGGCAGTTCCATATGCTGTTATGAAAATTTTTTCCGGAGAACCTTATGTCAGCAATACCATCCGTATCGGAAAATTACTCCGACCTGATCTATCAGTATCCGGACTCTGCCAGAGAACTTCTGACGCGCCTCGCCCGGTATTCCCCGCAGATCGTAAACAACCGGTATGCCATTCTGCACATCCCGGAAAATGAGAATCGCGCTACCGTCGCTGCCACAGGATACTCTCTGGTCCCCAAGCTTTTCACCTATCTGAGCACGGTGAGTCTTGAGCAGTCCGGTATCCTCTCCACTCAGTCCCAGCCTGTCCTCAGTCTGAAGGGATCGGGCATACTCATCGGATTTCTTGATTCCGGCATCGACTACACGCATCCTGCTTTTCGGAATACAGACGGCACAACCCGCATCCTCGGCCTGTGGGACCAGAGCGTTCAGACCGGACCGCCTCCCGCAGGTCTGCAGTACGGAACCGAATACACAAAGGAGCAGATCGACCAGGCATTATTCAGCGCCAACCCTCTGGAAATTGTTCCGGTCAGCGATGGGAACGGGCACGGAACAGCCGTAGCCGGAATCGCCTGCGGAACTCCACAGGAAGAATCAGATTTCTTTGGCGCGGCTCCCGAGGCCGGGATACTGTTTGTGCGCCTGAAACCGGCCAAACAGTATCTGCGCGACTATTTTCTGATTCCGCCGGAAGCAGACGCTTTTCAGGAAAATGACCTGATGCTCGGCGTCCGTTATCTCGCGGAAAAAGCGCGGCAGCTGCAGAAGCCTCTCGTCATCTGCATCGCGCTTGGTTCCAACCAGGGCAGCCATTCCGGACAGACACCCCTCGAAGAAACCCTGTCCAGTATTCAGTCTCTGTCCGGCATCTATGTCGTGACCGCGGCAGGAAACGAAGCAGGCATGGGACATCATTATTACGGAAAACTGAGCGCGCAGGGAGAACGCACAGATATTGAGCTGCTCGTGGATTCCGAAACCAGAGGTTTCACTGTCGAATTCTGGTCTGCCGCCCCTGAAATATTCAGCATCGGACTGATATCGCCGGGAGGTGAGGTGATCGAGCCTGTTCAGCCCCGTTCCAAGACCAGTCAGGAATTCACACTGCTTCTGGATAATACCCGGATCACACTCGATTATGAACTGGTGGAAATCACCACCGGCATGCAGCTTGCGATGCTGCGGTTTTCCGCTCCCACTTCCGGCCTCTGGCGAATCATCGTCGTCAGCAGAACCTTCATCAACGGGGGATTCCACCTGTGGCTCCCGATCAGCGGATTTATACCCTCCGGTATACGTTTCTTCAATCCTCTGCCGGATACCACTCTCGTTATTCCCTCCTGTGCGGAAGGACCGATCACTGTGAGCACCAGTGACGCCTATAATGGAACTCTCTTTATCAATTCCAGCCGGGGATACACAAGCAGCGGAGCCATCAAACCGGATTTTACCTCCCCGGGCGTCAGAGTGACGGCTCCCGTCCCCGGCGGAGGACTGCGTCCCTTCACGGGATCCAGCGCCGCTTCAGCCCTTGCCTCCGGAGCGGTATGCCTGCTCGCCGAGTGGGGACTGCGCCGGAGCAGCCCGAGAATCTTCACTTCCAGAGAAATAAAAAGCCTGTTCCTTTACGGAATCATGCGCAGCCCTGCTCTCTATTATCCAAACCCGGAATGGGGATACGGGGAAATGAATCTTTTCGGAGTGTTTGAGACCATGATCCGGCCATAGACCGCACAGAATCAGGCAGCCGCCGTTTCTCTGCACCCGCAGGAAATTCTCTTCCTACTGGATATGCAGTCCTGTGAAAAAAATTTCCGCACATTCTGTAACACTTTCCATCCTTTCACATAGTATACAGTGTAAGAACAATCTGGAGGCTACAAAATGAGCGATTTAGCAGCAACAAACTGTGGATGTGGGTGTGATAACGGCAACGGCGGCGGATGCAGCTCTCTGATCTGGCTGATTCTCCTTCTGTCCTGCTGTGGATGCGGCAATAACAACTGCGGTTCAAACAGTATGTGTAATTTCGGCGGTGACAACTGCTGCTGGATCATCATCCTGCTTCTTCTCTGCGGCGGATGCGGCGGCAGCAGCCTGGCGAACAGCAGCAATTGCGGATGCGGATGCTGATTCATTTCCTTACTCCGGCGGGGCCTGGCCCCGCCTGTTTCTATTTGGGGGAAAAGTGACGGCAAAAAGCAGTCCCCCGGAATTTCTCCGGGGAACCGCCGGTTATTTTATGGATCAGGAACTTTACCTGCACTTCTTACATTTTCTTCTATTACTCTCAGGCCAGAATTCATATCCGCTCTGGCTGACCTCCCGGATATCCGCATCTCCAGTTTTATCCCTTTTCCTTAGTTTCAGACGTTCCATACACTCGTCATCCACCTCATAAAAAGCATTTCCGTCGATTACCGTATGCGTTCTCATAGGACGATCCTTTCTTGATTTATACTCTTTTTTTATCATATTCTTCCGGCATATCTTCGTTCCTTATCTCATATAAATATAGACAAAAAAGTACACAGGGAGACATTATGCTGACTGCAATCGATCAGGTCGCCAACCACAATCATCTCCAGATGATCAAAGCTGCTGTCCCCTATCTCAGACCGCAGGAACAGAAATTGATCGCTGTCTGCACCAAGCTTCTTGAACTGCAGAATATCATGGCGTTTTTCTCCGACAGCGAAACAAACATCACAGCCTGCAGCATGGACCAGGAAAATACAGGCATAGCAGACATTCTCAGCGACATCCGAAACTACTGTGATCCGTCCGAGCAGGAGACAATCGACCGCTTCCTTATGATATTCTCCGCACTGGAGCTGTACTCGGCAGCGGCACAGTCCCCGGAACAGCTGCAGGAACTCATGGGAAATTCTGCTTCTGTCTGAAACTCCCAGACCGCAGAATCCAGAAAAACATGATCAATTTTAATCAAAGAGGTGACTCATGAATTTATTTCAGAATTCAAACTCGAATACATGGCGGGGGCAGCAGTCCCGGAATACTTCCCATCCGGATGGCGCAGACATACAGAACAATCCCCGCCGGCACGGCGTGAACACCCAGGACAGTCCGTACGGCGGTGCAGACACACAGAACAATCCCTGTCAGGACAGCACAAGCAACTGCGGCAGCCCACAGCCGGACAGCCCAGGTCCGCAGAATTCCTCCGGACAGAACTGGATGGATAACCCCGCTCTGGCGGGCATTGACCCTTCCAGGCTTCAGATGCTTTCCTCCCTGGCCGCGCAGGCGCAGAACAAAAATCAAAATGAGCTGCTGCCTTTTCTGATGGCAGCAGCTTCACAAAAAAACACTGGAAATATGTCATTTCGGCCGGATGAAATTGAAACAATCATCAATGTCATGAAAATTGGGAAATCTCCGCAGGAAATCCGCCAGATTGACCGGATCTGTTCCCTCATGCGGCAGTTTGGCACCCTTCACTGAAACAGCGCTCGCCAGTCAACTTCAGTGCCGGCCAGCTTCACCATTCGTCAGGGAGAATCCTGACTGACCGCTTTTACAGCCATGCGAAGCGCCTGTGCGCAGGCGCTTTGCCGCACTGCCGCCCTGTCTCCCGCAAAGTGACATTCCTTCACCCTGATTTTTCCGCGGTAACAGCATCCGACATAGACAAGGCCAACCTCCTCATCCCCGGAGGCTGGGCCTGCGTATCCCGTAACGGAAAGGCAGAGATCCGCCGCCGCTTTCTCTGCTCCCCCGGCGGCCATCTCGCCGGCCGTCTGCCGGCTGACTGCCGTATATCTGCGCAGAGTCCTTCGGCGCACGCCAACCATGCTGTGCTTTGCGTCATCGCAGTACGTCACATAGCTCTGTCTGAGAATCACAGAACTCCCGGGTACGGAAGTGACCGCCGCGGCAACCATCCCGCCGGTGCAGGACTCCACCGCCGTCATGGTGAGCCCTCTGGCTGTGAGCGTCTTTACAAGATACTCACAGCAAGCCTCAATCTCCTGAGCAGAACATTCTTCGGATGAATCCGTTTTCTTCTCCTGAGATCCGCCGCCCGCCGCTTTTCGCCGTCCGGACAGCTTTCTCACGCGCTGACCAGAAGCGTTGTTCTGCGATGCACGGGAAAGCATCTCCGGTATCTTTCTCTTCAGAGTACGCATTTACATCCCGCCTTCCATCACTTTCCAGTTCTTCGCCAGATAATCCACGAGAGAAATCACAGTAAGTGCAAGCGCGATCCACACAAGCACCTGGGCCGCTGTATTGAAAGCTCCGCCCAGATCGAGGATCAGCAGAATCACCATAAACATCTGGGACACCGTCTTGAATTTGCCCCAGTAGCTTGCCGCAATCACAACCCCCTTGTCAGAGGCAACCAGGCGGAAGCCGCTGATGATAAACTCACGTCCGATGATCACAATAGCGATCCAGCCCGCCAGCTGCTGCTTATCCACAAGGCAGATAATTGCTGAGCAGACCAGCAGTTTATCCGCGATGGGATCCATGAATTTTCCAAAATCAGTCACAAGATGATCCCTCCGGGCCAGATATCCGTCAAGCCAGTCCGTCGCGCTCGCAAGAATAAAGAGAACCAGCGCCACATATTTGCCCTTGTCTCCCATCCCGTCCCAGAGCATGAAAAATACAAAAAAAGGAACCATCACCACACGCATCAATGTCAGTTTATTCGGTAAATTCATCTGCAATCTCTCCTATCAAATCATATTCCGCAGCACCGGTGATCCTGACCCGTACAAAATCCCCCGACATCAGCGTTTCATCCGTGTGCAGGAATAACAGACCATCCACATTCGGCGCGTCCCCGTATGTGCGCGCCACATAGACATTCTCCCCGGAAACCTCACCTTCAATCATCGCCTCGACAATACGGCCTGTCATCTTTTCCGCCCTGTCGAACGCAATCTCCTGCTGGAGCTCCATCAGCTCCTCCTGGCGGTCAAGCTTCGTCTCCTCATCGATCTGATCCGGCATAACGGCCGCCGGCGTATCCTCCTCCTGCGAGTAGGTAAACACCCCGAGCCGGTCAAACTCCATCTGATCGACAAACTCCATCAGTTCCTCATGATCTTCCGGCGTCTCCCCCGGAAAGCCCGTAATCAGAGTCGTCCGCAGAACGATGTCTGGAATTTCCCTTCGCAGTCCCTCCACGATCCGAACCAGATCCGCTTTCGACGTCCTCCTGCCCATCCTTTTCAGGATACGGTCCGAGGCATGCTGAATCGGCAGATCCAGATAATGGCAGATCTTCGGCTGTTCCCGGATCGTCCGGACCAGCTCCGGATAAATTTCCTCCGGATAACAGTACAGAATGCGGATCCAGTAAAAGCCCGGTATCCTGCAGAGTCCTTCCAGCAGAAGATGGAGCGATTTGGTCCCGTAGAGATCCACGCCGTAAAGCGTCGTCTCCTGCGCGACAAGAATCAGCTCGCGCACACCCTGATCCGCAAGTTTTTCCGCCTGGGCCAGCAGACGCTCCATCGGAACGCTGCGGTATTTTCCCCTCACCTTCGGGATGACACAGTAGGTACAGCATTTATTGCAGCCCTCCGCGATCTTCAGATACGCGAAATGGCCTCCCGTCGTGAGCACGCGGTCCGCAGCAGGCGCCGGCAGCCCGGACAGATCCTCCAGACTGACGGAGCGTTCTCCCCGCAGAGCCTCCTCAATCGCGTCCGCAATTTTCTCCCAGGCTGTCGTCCCGAGCACCACGTCAACCTCTTCTATTTCATCCAGAATCTCCTGCCGGTAGCGCTGGGCCAGGCAGCCGGTCACAATCAGCGCCTTGCAGCTGCCCGCCTTTTTATACTCCGCCATCTCCAGGATCGTCTGGACGCTTTCTTCCTTCGCGTCGTTGATAAAACAGCAGGTATTGATCACAATGACCTCCGCCTCCGTCTCATCATCCGTGAATGTATATCCCCTGCTGCCAAGCAGCCCGATCATCTCCTCGGAATCGACAAGATTCTTGTCGCATCCAAGCGAAACAAACAATATTTTCATCCGCCGCTCCCGTTATTTTCTGCCCCATTTGATGAGGCCCGTCTTTTTTTTCGTCTCCTCTTCCTCTCCATGATCCTCGATCACCTGGTCTATGATCACCTCGGACGGCTCGACCGTCTCCCCGGTAAAGTCCTTCACCGGAGTCGGAGCATTTTTCTGCTCCTTCTCAAGCTTCTTCATGCGGGCGACGATCAGGCTCATCGCCACGAGATTCACCACTCCGTCCAGAATCAGGCAGGCACCGATATAGAGAGCCAGCCACCGGTCAGAGGTAAAAGGATTCACCAGCAGCACCCCGCCAAGCGCAGCAAGAATCAGCGCAAAAATCAGGCAGATATACCACCTTCTGAACTGCAGCCGCTTCATGCTGACTGCATTCTGGATCTTGAGCACGGAGCCGAGCAGCAGAATAATCCCCATTGCAATAGGAAAAACCGTCGGCAGAAAATCCTGATTCAGCAGGATAAATATGCCGAACGCGGCCGCCACAATCCCGATCACAAGATCAAGCTGCAGAACTCCCGCAAGATTATCGCGCGTAAAATAAACAATCCCATAGGTGAACCCGATGATCAGCAGAGAAAAGCCAAGCACATACCCGATCATTTTCATTGATATATCAGGCCATGCAAGAAGCACACCTCCAAGTACCACATACAGGGTGGAAACCAACACATAACTTTTACTGAATTCTTTTACTTCTTTCATCTGTTTCCTCCAATTACACTTCCGCCATGCTCTCAGCTTTCCTCTTCCGTTTCCTCATTCTCCGGAAGAATCCTGATCTTTCCCTCGTTCAGCTCCTTCACCGCCTTCGAGAGCGGCTTGGAAACCTGCAGGCCGGGAGCGTTCTCGCCTGACTGCCTCGCAATGATCTGACGTGCTCTCTTCGCCGTCGCCAGCACAATCGAATAACGGCTGGTGACGATCGGCTCCTCTCCTTCCTCTGCCTGGCTGTTCACAACCTTCATCAGGTCTGTGTAAGATGGGTGCAACATGTTGTTCATTCTCCTTTCGCAAATACCTTCAGTTCAGAGCGGATCTGCTCCGCAAAATCTTTATTCCTGCTGACCAGATTATGCTGACTCACAATCAGTTCATGCATCTGATCCACACTCTCCTCAAGATCGTCATTGACAATCATATAGTCATACTGATCCACACAGTCGGCCTCCCTGACCGCGCAGGCAAGACGCGATTCCATCCCTTCCTTCGTCTCGGAATCACGCTTCTTCAGCCGCTCGACCAGCGTCTGCGCGTCCGGCGGCATCACAAACAGCGTCAGCGCGTCCGGATACTGTTCCCGCACCTGCCGCGCTCCCTGCGTCTCGATCTCCAGTATGACGTCCCTTCCCTGACTCATCTGATCCTCAACGTATTCCCTGGGCGTCCCATAGTAATTGTCACAGAACACGGCATGCTCAATCAGCAGGCCCTCTCTGATCAGTTTCTCAAACTCTTCTTTTGACCTGAAAAAATACTCTCTTCCATCCACTTCCCCGTCACGCGGCTCCCTCGTCGTCGCCGAGACGGACAGCGCATACTGACTGTATTTCTCCGTCAGCCTCTTCATCAGAGTCCCTTTTCCAACTCCGGAAAAACCAGATACTACCACAAGAATCCCTTTCCTGCTCATGAATCTTCTCCCTTCGTCTCCTGACCCGGCATATGGACCGCGGCGAATCTCCTGGCTATCGTATCAGGCTGCATCGCAGACAGCACGATCTGCGTATTCTCCATCATAATGACTGACTTTGTGCGCCTGCCCTGCGTCGCATCAATGACGCGCTGTGACTCTCTCGCATTCTGGATCATGCGTTTAATCGGAGCCGCGTCCGGATTCACCACTGCGATCACTTTGTCCGAGTATATCATATTCCCAAAACCGATATTCACCAAACCTGACATTGCCTTCTCCTGTTCTATAGCAAACGACAAAAATATTTGCCGTTTGCTAGAAACCCTCCGGGGGATGCGCACGAATTTGAAGCGGAAAACTGCCGCCTGAGCGGCACAAATTCGGCGCAGGGAACGAGCAAAACGAAAATCGTTTTGTCGTTCCCTATA
>CANQUH010000082.1 GCA_947626965.1 uncultured Lachnospiraceae bacterium | reverse complement strand
ATATCTCCGGCAATCATATCGTCCGGGTTTTTCATCTCCGCCTCCGTCCGGCGGGCAAGACTGACGATCTCCTCCGCCCTCTTTCGGAAATAAAGTCCGTCCTCGGTCAGCGTTATCTTCCGCTTCCCGCGGATAAAAAGAATCTTCCCAAACTCATCCTCCAGATCCCTCATCTGCCTTGAGAGCGTCGGTTGCGTCAGGTGCAGGTATTCCGCCGCCCTGGAGATGTTCTGCTCACGGGCAACGGCAAGAAAATATTCCAGCACGCGAAGTTCCATTTTCATCACCTTCCCTTTTCAACTTAATTTAGTATAACAGCCTATATCATACATGACAAGCATAATAATCCATTTATTATAAGCATTTGTCTTTTCTGCGCGGCCGTCATATAATATTGTCGAACATTAAAGGAGGGGTTTTTTCATGAGAACAAAAATTATCGGACAGCAGTTTGACGAGGAGCGCGCACTCTACCATTCACAGCACGCAGATGTGACCGACTGTATCTTCGCAGGACCGGCGGATGGAGAATCTGTTTTGAAAGAATCGCGGGACATTACTGTCTCCCGCTGTGATTTTTCTCTTCGTTACCCTCTGTGGCATGTGGAAGGTTTTTCTCTTACCGACTCAAAAATGGATGAGCTGACCCGCGCCGCCATCTGGTACAGCCATCACGGAAAGATCACTGACAGCAGTCTTCATGGAATTAAAGCCGTGCGCGAGTGCTCCGATATCGCGGTCACGGATTCCGATATCGTTTCAGAAGAATTCGGCTGGAAATCCTCCGGGATCAGCCTGAAAAATACGAAGATCACCAGCGCTTATCTGTTCCTTGACAGCAGAGATATCCGTCTGGATCACGTTCATATGACCGGCAAATATTCCTTCCAGTATGTGGACGGACTTGAGATTGATGATTCCGAATTGGACACAAAGGACGCCTTCTGGCACAGCAAAAACGTGACCGTGCGCAATTCCATCGTAAAAGGCGAATATCTGGGCTGGTTCTCCGACGGACTGACTTTGATTAACTGCAAGATCAGCGGCACACAGCCCCTGTGCTACTGCAAAAACCTTACGCTGATCAATTGTGAGATGGAAGGCTGCGACCTGTCCTTTGAATATTCTGACGTCGACGCCGATGTGCAGGGTCACATCGATTCCGTGAAGAATCCGAAGTCCGGCCGAATCGTCGCGGACAGCGTCGGGGAAATTGTTACGGAAGATCCGGTGATGGAGTGTACCGGGGAAGTGATTCTCCGCAAGCAGAAGGAGATCGCCTGATGGAAAATGAATTCAAACCTAAACCTGAGGATCTGAAAGCCTCCGGCTGTACTCTGGAACAGATCGAGCAGTTCGGAAACTGCAGATGCACGGCGGAGAAGCTCCGCTTCCTGCAGCACCACAGAGATCAGCTTCTGGACAGCATCCACGAGCAGGAGCGGCAGATCAGCACGCTCGACTATCTGACTTATCAAATGGGAAAAACTGCAGGACATACTGGTAAAAAAATGGAGCTATAAACAGCTCCATTTTTACGGTCTTTCTGTTTTCACTTTCTCTCAATCACTTTTTTCACATTGCGGATGATTTCCTCTGCTGTCAGCTTATATGCTTCCTGCAGGAAATCCTGCGCGCCGACTTGACCGAACTGGTCATGCACACCTGTCATTTCAACCGGAACCGGATACTGCTCGGACAATACTCGGGCAACGACAGAACCAAGGCCGCAGGTACAGTTATGATTCTCCGCCGTTACGACTGCCCCCGTCTCTTTTGCAGCTTTCACGATCAGTTCCTCATCAGCCGGTTTCCAGGTAAACATATCAATGACCCGCACCGTAATGCCATCCTCCAAAAGCTTTTCATATGCTTTCAATGCTTCATCTACCATGATTCCCGAAGCAATTACGGCAGCCGCATCATGATCAGATTCTTTCAGGGTTACTCCTTTGCCAATTTCAAATTCAGAGCCGTCGGCGTAAACCTGCACGACCCCTTTACGGATAAGCCGCATGTAGGACAGCCTCTCTTCCACTGCCGTCAGTTTTTTTGTAAGATCATAAACCATCGCATAGTCTGCCGGATCAATCACAATCGCGTCTGGTACGGACAGATACAGCGCGCAGTCTTCAAACGGCATATGCGTACCGCCGTTATACGCGGCGCATACTCCCGGATCAGAACCGAGTACTTTTACTCCCAGCTTCGCATAAGCGGCAGACATAAACGCCTGATCAAACGCACGGCGCGAAGCAAAACAGCCAAAAGAATGAATCCATGTCTTTTTCCCTGCCGCAGTCAGTCCGGCAGCCACTCCCATCGCGTTTGCTTCCGCAATGCCTGCATTGATGCAGCGGCCATATTTATCAAGCTTTTTTGTATTGATGCAAGATTTCAGGTCTGTATCAACATGCACAACTGTCTGATCTTTCTCCATCAGTTCGGCCATTGCCTGTACATAGGCGTCCCGACAGGCGCGTTTATCCTTCTCATGTTTTCCAATTAATGTAATACTCATTCTCCTGCACCTCGCTTTGCCGCTCTGATCGCTGCCAGTTCTGCTTCGGCAGCAGCAATTGCTTCTTCCCACTGCTCTGCGGACGGCTGCGAGCTGTGCGCGCCGGTTCCTTCCGCAAAGACTGCTCCTTTACCTTTGACTGTATTCAGGATAATTGCAGTCGGCTGTCCCTTAACAATGCAGGCTTCCTGAAGTGCGTCATAGACTGCCTCCACATCATTGCCGTCGGCCAGTTCGATCACTCGCCAGCCAAATGCATCAAATTTCGCACCCAGACCTTTGCCATGGGACATGATTTCATCAACCGGACCATCCAGCTGATTCTTATTGTCATCGACAAGACAGATCAGATTATCCAGCTTATAATGTGCCGCAAACTGCGCGGCTTCCCATACCTGACCTTCATCTGCTTCCCCGTCGCCAATAAATACGAACACACGGTTATCCCTGCCGCTGAGCTTATGCCCCAGTGCGGCACCGGCCGCCGAAGAAATTCCCTGTCCAAGAGAACCGGTTGTCAGGTCAACATCCGGCGTTTTGGTACGGTCTGTATGAGACGGAAAATTCGTGTTCGGCCTGTTTAGAGTGCGAGTCAGTTCAAGATCATAAAAACCTTTGAGCGCCAGCGTCGCATAAGCGCACGGACCCGCATGTCCCTTGGACAATACGCACCAGTCACGGCCTTCCCAGCGCGGATTCTTCGGATCAATCCTCATGATGCCGCCGTACAGAACTGCCATCGCATCTGCAATCGACATGGATCCTCCGACATGACCGAACCCGAGAGAACCTATCGTTTTTAATGTTTCAACTCGAATTTCTGCTGCAAATTCGCGAAGATCCTGTATTTTTTCTGCTTTCTGCATAAATATAACACCTGCCTGTCTGATTTTACGGTCTTTCGTCAGCATAGACGAAATCCACTACTTTCTGCGCCAGTTCCTCCAGCATCCCCAGATCAGCCATCAGGGACAGCATGGTATAACGTGCGCGGGTTTCCTTTGCGTACAGCATCGCATTGTACAGACGTTCCTTATCGACGCCGATTTGTTCCGGATAATATGGTGCATCCAGACTTTTCAGAATTTCAATCATACGGGAAGACGCAGGCATATTATCATCCATGGTTCTGACGATTGCATCCCAGTTCGCTTCGATTGCATCAATGCGGGCCAGCCTTCCCTCCACTGCATTTTTACCAGATTCTCTCTCCAGCGCGATAATGGAACTTGCGGAAGCTCCATAGACTTCCTTAATCCTGTTTTCCCATGCTGCCTGATCGTAGTCTCTTGCTTTTGCGCGCGCCGCTTCAAAATCCGGGCGGGATTTGCGCAGAAATTCTGTCATCATAAGGATTACGACCGTGCCGACAGCAACCTTTGTGCCATGCAGCACCGGAATCTTTCCTTCCTGAAGCTCCAATGTCTCCCAGAAATGACACATATGATGCTCGCAGCCTGCTACCGGGCGGGAATTTCCGACAAAACTCATCGCGACTCCGGTCAGTACAAGACCTTCCATGATATCACCGATGACCTGCGGATCGCGGGATGCTACATTATCCGCGTTCTTCATGACGTTTTCGATACAGCTGGTAACCAGGTCCACAATCGTATCGCAGTAATATTCCTGATTGACAATCCTGGATATACGCCAGTCATTCAGACAGGTAAATTTTCCCAGCAGGTCACCCAGACCGGCGGCCACCATTCTTGGAGGCGCACCGCACAGTACGTCAGTATCGCCGATGATAAACAGCGGTGTCTGTGCCGGAATCGTTACCTTCATGCTGTTCACAATCAATGCTGCGCCGGAGGAAGCAAAGCCGTCCATCGGGGCTGCAGTGGCAACAATTGCATACGGAACTCCCATCTGATAACTGAAGAAACGGCACATATCATTGATCGATCCCGTTCCGACCGCAATCACCAGATCACAGCCTCGATCCGCATCAATCATCAGATCTCCCAGTGCCTTTTCATCGGGAATAAAACGTTTTCCGGTAAAGACATGCACTTTCGCCTTGATTCCCGCATCTTCAAGAATCTTCATGACCTTCTCCCCTGCAATGCCATAAGTGATTTCATCGCAGGCAACATAGAGATTCTTAAAACCATACTTTGTCACGTAATCTGGCAGGGAATTCATTGCGCCAGCGCCAACGGTAACTCCCTCAAGGACAGTTGAATGTGTTCTTCCACACGAGCATTTGAACGGTTTGCCGAGATAATCAGCAAGTTTCGGAGCATTTTCCATTATATATACCAGCCTTTCTTTTGTCTGTTCTCTCTTGAAATGCTGTATACGGGAACTGTTTTCCCTTTGACTGAACTCAGTATATCAGACAAAATCAGGTGCAAAACACAGACAGCCTTCGTGAAAACAAGCAGTTTTGGAAGCTTCCGCCATTTCTTTTCTGCCACAGTCAGGCAAAAATTCTCTTTTCCTCCTTCAGATTATCTGCGCGATCTGCATTCCGCTTCACATAATCCCAAAACTCTCCGTTTCGCATATATTACGAAAATCCCGCTGCTTTCGACAGCGGGATTTCGCAATTTAATCAAACCGGCAATTACTGGTCTGTCCATTTACGTACATTATTCCATGAGGCCACGAATCACATCCGCGCAAAAATCTTCATCGCCTCTGCGACATTCTCCTTCATGGCCTGCATCGCCTCCAGACGAACAGAAGAATAAAACCTCGGCTCGCTTTCCGGCAAATTTTTCAGATAACGTTCACTTGCCGTACCGCCCGCCTTATCCATATAAGTAAAATAATTGATCTTGCGGACTCCCGCCAGAATTGCGGCATGGAAATCCTCTTTACTGACGCCGGATCCTCCATGCATGACAATCGGAATATTTCCGGTCTTTTCCCGTACCTGACGGACAATATTAAAATCAAGTTTCGGCTCAGTCAGATAAAGGCCATGCGTTGTACCAAAAGAACAGGCCAGCGCGTAAATCCCCGTACGTTCCACAAAATCTTTTGCCTGCATCGGATCAGTATAGATTTTGGACGCATCATCCTGCGAAATACCGGAACCAAATTCACGCTGCCCCATGCAGCCGAGTTCCGCCTCCACTTCCGCTCCAAAGGGAGCCGCAATCTGCACTGCTTTTTTAGTCGCTTCGATATTTTCTTCATAAGGCATCCCGGATCCGTCGAACATAACAGAGGTAAATCCCATATCCAGAGCCTGCTTCAGATAATCAAAAGTTTCTCCATGATCAAGATGTACGCACACCGGAACGGACGCTTTTTCTGCCTGAAGAACCATGATCGGACCGATAACAGAAAGCGGAATCAGCGTTTCATGGCACTGCGCCATCTGCACAATGACCGGAAGCTGTAATTCCTCCGCGGCCTCAATAACCGCGCACAGGCTTTCCAGATTCGGCGTATTGAACGCGCCGACTGCAGTCTGCTTTTTTTCGGCAAAGGAAAGAACATTCTTCAATGTTGCTAACATACAATACTCCTTTCGCAGATTTTTACAGATCCTGTCCGCTTTTGAAAAGCTTCCTGTCAATCTGTAATATTCAGAATAACTTTATAGGTATCCGGCTGCATGGCACATGCCATCGCTTTCTCAAAATCATGATAATCATAGACTGCCTCGATTATCGGCGCAGGATCAAGCAGTCCCTTGTTCAGAAGCTGTACCGCCTGCCAGAAGGTTTTTACAGATCCATTTTGAGCGCCGGTGATATTTTTCTGTGTGGAATGAATTGCTCCCAGATCAACTCCTATCGGCTTGTTCGGGTGCAGAGATGAGAACATGACGACTGTGCCGCAGACCGCTGTACTGTCAATTGCCTGCAGGGCCAGTTCCGGAACTGCCGTCGTATCAAACACAATCCTGGCGCCAATTCCCCCGGTAATCTCTCTTATTTTTTTCACGACATCACAGGACATCGGATCAATAACAATGGATGCGCCGAGTTCCAGCGCTTTTTCGCGGCGTTTTTTCATCGGCTCAGACAGGATGACTCGCGCGCCGCGCATGTGCGCCAGCATGACATGCAGCATACCCATTGTACCGCCGCCGATCACCAATACATCATCGCCAAATTCAATATCACATTTGTTGACAGAATTCAGCACACAGGCAATCGGTTCCACCATTGCAAGTTTTTCATACGGTACGCATTCATCGCACAGATATACATCAGACGCCTTTGCTGTAATATACTGAGCAAACCCCATAAACCCGGAAATGCCGCCTGGATTCTGATAACAGATTGTGTGCGCAAAATCAGGACAGACATTTTCATAACCGTTTTTACAATAGTAACATTCGCCGCAGTTATCAATGACATAAGTAACTGCTTTCTGTCCCATATGAAAACGGTCTGTATTAACCTTACTTCCCATCCGGACAATTTCTCCCGCAAATTCATGTCCGCCGATACGCGGATAGCTGAAACTGCATTCTCCTTTATAATCCCGCACATCATTGACGCAGATGCCTGCCGCGTGAATACGCAGCAAAACTTCATCCGACTCCGGTTCCGGTGTTGGAAGTTCAGTCAGAACAACATCGCCCGGTTTGTTCATCAGCAATACTTTCATATGAATTCTTCCTTTCTCCCGCAAATCAAGCAGGAAACGATTTTTTCCTCCTGCCCGCCGCGCGGCCCGCATGCTGCGCCAGCAGCTAATCTCCATATGCGGGCCTGCGCAAAAGGCAGCGGCTCCGTATAAAACGAAGGCCGCTGCCGCTCGCTCATTTCTTATGACAAACGGATTATACCAGAATGTTAAAGAAACCACATATCACACCCACCAAAACCATCAGAAGAATAATCTTGATAGAAGTCCATTTTTTCTGCATCAGGCCATATACTCCAAGAGTAGCGCCCAGCGGCAGGATATTCGGCAGGATTGCATCGAACAGACTTTCCTGCAGCGAGAAATCCGTACCAGAGGTAGCAATAACAATACCGCATTTCACCTTTACATAATTTACGATCAGACCGCCCATTACCATACATCCCATGATGGACGCTCCCTTGAGCAGTTTGTTGATGATGCCCTTCTCCAGAAAGTCCATGATCGCGTCGCCGCCGGCCCGATAGCCAAACATAAAGTTGACATAGGAGAAAACATAAGTAATAAGGAACATTGCCACTGCATAGATTACAGCGCCCCAGATATTTCCCTCGCCAGAGCGGGTAATATCAATACACAGTGCAAGAAGAATCGGAATCAGTACCCCCTGCCAGATAGTATCGCCTACGCCTGCAAGCGGTCCCATCAGAGAGGTTTTAATATTCGTGATAAATTCGTTCGGGATATTCTCTCCCATTGCCTTATCTTCTTCCAGGGAGATTGCAAGGCCAAGAATACAGGAACCAAATTCAGGATGTACATTGAAGAATTCCATTTCACGGGTCATCAGATCAATCTGTTTTTGTTTATCATTCGGATACAGATATTTGACAACCGGAAGGAACGTATGAGCACAGGCCATACCCATCATACGCTCATAGTTATAACAAGTCTGCACCCAGGTCTCCCAGATCATGGAGGCACGGAACAGCGCTCTTTTGGGAATCAGCTTCTGCTTCCAAGGTTTTCCAGAAAAAATACCCATTTGTATTGAACCTCCTTTGCTTAATCTTCATCCGGATCATAATCCGGATCTTCTACGTCCGCAGATGCGCCGCCTGCAGCGACCACTTTTGCCGGACCACGGTCAGACACCTGAATGTAAATGATCGCCATGATCAGGCCCACAATGCCCTGCTCAATCAGAGTCAGACCGGAAACAGTCGCAATGATAAAGCCAAGGAACAGGAAAATGCGTGCCTCTCCCTTGAAGATATACTGCAGGGTAATCGCGATACCAAGGGCAGGCATCAGGCCGCCGATAACCTGAAAGATCTGCAGCGGCTTGCCCGCACAGAAATCGATGAAGGTCTGAATGTACGCCGCGCCGAACTTTGCGGCAAGCATACATGGAATGACACAGATAATTGCGGAAAAAATCTGCGGCAGGATAACATTGGCTAAATACAGTCGGTTGAATTTTCCTTCTGCCACCCACTTGTCTCCCATATGTACAAATACAGAATCAATGGTCATACGCAGATACCAGACGATAGTTCCCAGCAGACCGATCGGAACCGCGATCGCCAGTGCAGTGTCGGCATCCAGATTGCCGGTAATCGCATATGCTGTTCCCAGAACACCAGCCAGGGCCATGTCAGCCGGCATGGAACCGCCAGCAGAGATGAATCCCAGATATACAAGGTTGATAGTGCCGCCTACGACCGCTCCCGTAACCGGATCACCCAGAACAATGCCCGTGAGAAATCCGCAGACCAGAGGTCTCTGCAGTGTCCACAGGCCGACGAAAGGCAGATTTGCCTCGCCCAGCCAGTAGATAATGCCAAGGATAATTGCAGTTATGATTGACATAGCTTAGCTCCCTTTCTTTCATTATTATTTGATTGTAAAACACAGATCGGCCTGAATTATAAACCGAAATTCGCTTTTGCCTTCTGTACCGCGTCGTCAATTTCGATGACGCTTTGTTCCGGAACCAGCTGATAATACACGCGGCACCCGCTCTTCTGCATGGATTCGCAGGCCAGAACTTCTTCCGGATTAAGCGCTACATTATTGATAAACGGCTGGCGCTCGCCGCGGATTCCTGCGCCTCCAAGATTGACTTCCTTGATCGGCACGCCTGCCTGAATCAGACGGTAAAAGGTTGTCGGAGTTTTTGCAAGAAGCATGATACGTTCGCCTTCCACTCCCTTTACCATGAGCTTCTCCGCCGCCTTATCGACATCATATACGATAACTTTGGTTCCAGCCGGAGCCAGAGCCTTTACAACACGGACATTAAAAGTATCTTTTGCAACCTCATCGTCAATGATCATGATTTTGTTTGCCCTGGAATTCGGGGTCCACGCCGTCACAACTTCGCCATGAATCAAACGGTCATCAACTCGTGCCAGTACGACATTTCTCATACGTCTTCCTCCTCTTCTGCATCGGATGCTGCTAATAATTTTCTTACATCGGCAAAGCTTTCAGGCGCTGCCTCAATTGCCGCTTCACATATGCTTTCCGCAGTCGCCGTTTCATCATCACGCTCCAGCAGTGCTGACATCAGCATTGCCAGATTCGTACCGGTAACATGATAAATATCATGTTCTTTGGTAAGGGAAACAACAACATTAAACGGAGAGCCATGCATAAGCTCAGTCATAAAAATGATATTTTCAGCGCCATACTCAGCTATTTCTTTCTCAAGCATTGCGCTGAGATCATTTACTGTCTGCTGCGGATACAGGGAGTACGCAGCGACATTTTCCTGTGGCCCAAGAAGCATCTGAACGGTATTCAGCATCCCCTTGGACTGCTCGCCATGTGAGACGAGAACAACACGGTACTTTTGGTTGTCCATTCGCAGATCATCCTTTCATTTTTGATTTCATAAGCCGCAGTCAGACAGCATTTATAATGAGAGAACAGTAAAATTATAAATTTATCTCTGTGACCAGTGTTTCATGGCCGTTTTCAAGTTGGCTTACGATGGCTTTATCATAGCATGCTTTCTTTGTCTGCATGTATAAACTGTTTTCGTTTAAATACCGCAGTTTCGTGATTCTTACATATACGGCATGGAATATAATTGCGCAATTGTGCAAAATTTCAACTGCGTAATTCTTCTGTTTCCGCCGAAGGTTTTATTTCGGGAAATTTCGCCAAATTACGAAATGATTTCATTGAACGCCCTGTTTATTTAGTGCTATACTTGCTGTACGGAAATGTGAAGGAGGAATTGTCGTGTTAAACCAAAGACAACTTGAAATTGTCCTTGAACTCTGCGAAAAACCGAATGTTTATATGACGGCAGCATATTTTGCCAGAAAGCAACAGGTCAGCCTGCGTACTGTACAAAATGACATCAGGCAGATCAAGCTGGAACTGGACCATGCGGAATATATCTCATTCGAATCCACTGCCCGTAAAGGCTGCCGCATCCTGGTTTCCGATATGGATCAGATGCCAATGATAAAGGAATACTATTACCGCCAGTTCAGTTCTGTTTCAGTAAACTATCAGAATGAGCGGATTGATCAGATTCTTCTGCTTCTGCTCAGGCAGCACCGCGCAATCTCCTTATATGATATAGAAACCAGCATCTTCGTTTCCCATTCCACATTGGCCAATGACCTGAAGCGTGTCTCCGACGTCCTGAAAAAATATAATCTGGAGCTGCTCCGAAGCTCCAACAAGGTTGTGATTGACGGAAGCGAAATCAATAAACGGCTGTGCATGCTGGAGCAGAATCTTATCCTGTCAGCAGATATTATCTTTGCCCCGACTGCCTCAAATGATAATACTCTCGAAAAAGTCAAGAACATCCTCGTTGACACACTGGTTGAATTTCAGCGTCCGGTTACAGAAGCTGCCCTCAAAAATCTCATCGTTCAGGTTTATGTTGCCCTGAAACGCATGCAGGACTGGTTCTTTATTTCTCCGGACGATCTTCAGGTAACAGAACAATTTGAACCGGAATGGAAAATCGCGCAGGCGGTCTTCAAACGGATCAGCAGAGAATTTCTGATTCGTATCCCTGACACGGAACTGCTTTACCTTGCGTTATATATGCGCGGCCAGGGTAATTTCGCTTCCGGCGACCTGATCTCTCATGAAGTAGATGATCTGGTTCTGGCAGCGCTGACAGAAATCCGCGACCTGCACGGTATTGATCTTACGGATAACCTCAAGCTGCGGATCGCTCTCGCCCTTCACACTGCGCCGCTGATCATCCGGTTAAAATATGATATGCAGCTGGACAACCATCTGGTCGGATATATCCGTCAGAATTTCCCGCATGGGTTCGATCTTGGTATTTATTTCGCGGCGTATCTGCAAAAAGTGTTTAATAAACGGGTCCATGACGATGAAACGGCATTTCTTGCCATCCATTTATACAATGCACTGGTTGAACAACAGCGCGCACAGGGTACCAAACGCATTCTTGTGATCTCCTCCATGCGGCAGAGCGAAAATATCCTGCTCCGTCAGACATTGTTGAACTGGCTGTCCAATGAAATTGCCGAACTTGCTTTTGTAACGCCGGATCAGATTAAAGAAGAGCATATGGATCTGTATGATATTTTTCTGACAACTGAAAAAGGAAGCTATTATGACATGGGACTTGCCTTTTACATCAATCCGTTTCCGAACCGTCAGGATCATATGAATCTGAAGCTGGCAATTGACGGTTTTCGAAGTATTGATGATATTACATCCATTTTCCCTGAAGAACTGTTTTTCATCCAAAATGGAGAATCAAGGGAAACAATTCTCCGCAAAATGACAAAACATGCAGCCGCCTACTTCCAGATCAAGGAAAACGCGCTGGAGGATGCCGTGCTGCAGCGCGAACAGCTTGGCAGTACATTCTTCGGAAACGGCATTGCCGCACCACATCCCATTGCCGCGGTATCTTCCGATTCTTTCGTCGCAGTTACCGAGCTGCCGCAGGCAGTGGAATGGGATGAAGAAAAGAATATGGTCAGACTGGTGCTGATGGTCTGTATCGGCAAAAACAATACCAAGGCATTTCAGCTGTGGAACTATCTGTCCAAAGTTTTTGCAGATCAGACTTTTGTGGAAAGGCTGCTGCCCGACCCCGGCTATGAGCACTTTATCAGTTTGCTCAAGGAAACAATTGCCGATAATTTTCAAAACTGAGCACTAAAAACAATCTTTGACTAAATTTTCATGTCGGGCATGCCTGGCAGCACCATAAATAAAAGCCCACGTAAACCGATTGGCAAGTAAACTTGCCCCGGTTATGCATGGAGACTGGGCTTTTATAGTAACCAGGCAGGAAAGGAGCATCTCATTATGGCAGGCACTTGTGATATTTGCGGAAACAAAACAGGCTTTCTCAATCAGTTCCGCTGTCAGGACGGCATACTCTGCAAAGACTGCTACAAGATTGTCAGCAATCATTATTCTTCTACCATCGCCGGTTCTTCTCTGACCGAACTGAAAAAAATCCACGCCAGAAATTCCAGACCGATTGAACTTGGAGAAGACGGTTTCTGCATCACCAAGAAAATCGGAACGTTCCTTCTCCTTGACCAGAAAAATCATAAATTCTGTCTTCTGAGCAACCAGCAGATCACGGGAACATATACCCGTCCGGAAATTTTCCGTTTCGAACAGCTTGAACGATACGAACTGCTCTCTGAACCGGCTCTGACATTCGATCAGCTTGCTGCTCTCCCTGCCAGTAAAAATGTAAAAGAGAATTCTGCTTTGCAGGATTCTCCGCCTGCGGCGGATCGCATCAGCGACATCTTCCACTCCGCCGCAGTGCGATCCCGCGGAGCGTTTTGTGTGTCACAGAACGAAATTTCCTGTGACACACGAAAAACCGTTATACGGAAACTGGCCGTGCAGCTTCATCTGACAAACGGTCTCAGCAGAGAGATCCTCATTATTCCTTCGCCGGTGCGGGTTTCCAGTCTTGCGTTCCGGCAGGGACTTAAATCTGCGGAGGAGATAATGAATGCTTTTAAAACACAGACATAATCAATGATTCCTGTAAAAAGCAGAGCGTATCTAAACCGCTCTGCTTTTATCCTGTGTTTTCAATTCCACTCTTTCGCCAGCAGGAAGTCCCGGATATTCCAGTGTTTGATCCCGTCCCGGCTCATGTCAAACTCATCCAGTGTAACAACATACTTCGGGAAATTATCGCGGACACGGTCATAAACTCCAAACTCCCGCGAAACGGTATCATCGGATGCCAGCAGATAAGAAACCTGAATATACAGCTTCTCCCCCCGATCCTCACATACAAAATCAATTTCCCTGTCTCCCGCCTTGCCAACGGTGACAGAATAGCCGCGGCGCAGCAGCTCCATAAAAACAATATTCTCCAAAACCAGATTGATATCCTTCCTGTTGCCGCCGAACACTGCTTCCCGGATACCATGATCAGCCACGTAGTATTTTTCATTGACTGTGAGTATCTTCTTGCCCTGCAGATCCTGGCGCTTTACCCGATAGAACAAAAAAGCATCCGTGCAGGCTTTGATATAATTCAGAACGGTATCCGGGGACACGGAGCGTCCTTCACTTTTCAGATATCTGGAAACAGCGGTAGAAGAAAAGGTGGTGCCGATATTTGATGTGATATAGGCAATGATCCTCTCCAGCATATCCACATCCCGGATATTGTTCCGCTTAACGATATCCTTCAGTTCCACAGAATTGAACAGATCCCGCAAATACTGACGGCTGGCCGTTTCATCATAACGAAGATTGCTGAGATAAGGCATACCTCCCGCAGTCAGATACCTGCTGAAACACTGGCGAATATCTGCATCCGGACAGACCGTTCGGTACAGCTCAATAAACTCCGCGAAGGAAAAAGGATAAATCACAAATTCCACATACCGCCCTG
>CANQUH010000081.1 GCA_947626965.1 uncultured Lachnospiraceae bacterium | reverse complement strand
ACGTACCAGTCAGTTTATGCAATTGCGTCAATCAGTTTCCGGATTTCATCATAAGAACCTTCCAGAGGATCCCCGCTAAGCCCGGCATCCGTCAATTCTTCTTTCAAAGGCAGTCTGCATATGATTTTCTCCGGCGCCGCAATCTTGGAAACGAGGGCTTCCTCATTTCTTTCCGTCACCTTATTAAGTACATAGTAAACAGGATGGCTGATTCCCTGACAGAATTCACTCACCTTCTCCGCAAGCTTGACGGACTCAAGGGAAGGATCTATGACCATCAGCACCTTATCGCCATTGTTCGCTGTGCCGCGGCCAAAATGCTCGATACCTGCTTCCATGTCCATGAGAAGCACATCGTTTTCTCCCATCTGAAGCATGGGAAGGAACATGCACATCACAATAGAGAAAGCGCACGCACAGCCCTCATTGGCATTTTTAATCTTTCCCGGAGCCATCAGCAGGATGTTATCCTTTCGGGAGATATACTGTTCGGGAATCTGATCGATCGTCATCGGTTTCGTGAAGAGAGGATCCATGTTCATGGGCCCGCCCGCCGAGAGCTGCATGACTTTCTGCTTGCCTCCAACATAATCGGTAAAGTCCTGAGGCAGACCCAGTCCCAGCTGCTGATGAAGCCCAAAGTTGGATTCATCACAGTCAGCTACCAGCACGCGCTTTCCCTGCCGTGCATATTCTTTTGCCAGAAGAGTCGTGATTGTACTTTTACCACAGCCGCCTTTTCCACATATCAATATTTTCATTTTCCTGTTCCTCCATCTGTTCAATCTGTTTATTTTACAGCAGCAATAACAGTATAGAGGAACTGCTTTATATTCGAAAGCCCCCCGGGGGGACACAGTTCTGTACAATTTTCTGCAAAGAACAACGTTTATAAACACATTTTTAAAAAATGTATACAATACCAAAAAGCAATACGTATAATAATATATTCTGCTTTCTTCTTTCTGCAAGCCTCCCTAAGAGATAAATATATTTTACTTTCCCGCTTTCAAACCCGAAAACAGGCCACAAAATGATTTTCACCTAATTTCTTCAACTCTGGGGTTTTCTTTAAACAGTCGGGCTTTGCTTTCGGACATCTGGCACAAAAACGACACCCTGGCCTTGCATTGATTGAACTTATTGGTTCTCCCGGCAGTACTTTAAGCTCACTTTCACGATCAGAACTGACAAACAGAACAGACTGCAAAAGTGCCTGGGTATATGGATGCTTAGCCTCTTTTCCAAGCTTACTGCTGTCTATAATTTCAACAACCTGTCCTAAATACATCACCATAACCCTATCTGTGTAATTATTTACCAAAGCCAGATCATGGCAAATAAACAGACATGCCGTGCCATACTCTTTCTGCATTTTTCTAAACAGTCTCATCACTTCATCCTGTACGGAAACATCCAGTGCGCTGGTAATCTCATCACAGATAAGAAAATCCGGATTTAGCGCAAAAGCTCTCGCAATACAAATTCTCTGCAGTTCTCCCCCAGATACCTGATGGGGATATTTTTTCAGGACTTCATCTGTAAGCCTTACTCTTTTCAGCATTTCAGATATATGTAAAAGAGCATCCTTTTTAGACATAAGTCTGTAATTGACATAAGAATCAAGTAAAAAACTTTTAATCTTCATCCGTGGACTGACAACTTCCGAAGCATTTTGAAAAATTATTTGCATCTTCCTTCTAACTGTCTTCATTTCCCTGTTTCTCAATCCAGTAATTTCTTCCCCTAAAAATCTAATGCTGCCTTTGGTCGGTACTTCCACTCCAGATATAATCTTTGCCACCGTACTTTTCCCACACCCGCTTTCTCCAATTACACCCAGACATTCCTTTTTCCGAATTGTAAAACTTACATTATCTACAGCTGAAAGTATTTCTTTCTCAGACAGCACAAAATCTTTTTTCAGACCTTTTGTCTCCAGAACAATATCTGTTTCAGTCAAATTTTGCCACCTCCATATTGGGAACCGAGGCGATCAGCATTTTCGTGTAAGCCTCTTCCGGGTGTGAGATGATTTTATCTCTTGTCCCCATTTCCACTAATTTTCCCTGATGCATCACTGCAATATAATCAGCCATATAAGCTGCTACTCCAAGATTATGGGTCACAAGCACTATGGTCGTTCCATGTTCATTACGCAGATTCATCAAGGTATTTATAACCTGAGCCTGAACGGTTACATCAAGAGCGCTTGTAGGTTCGTCTGCCAAAAGTATCTCTGATTTCAACGATACCGACATAGCTATGGCAACCCTCTGTACCATTCCGCCTGAAAGCTCAAAAGGATAAAAATTCATAATCTTTTCAGGATCGGGAAGCGAAAACTGCCTCAGCATATTAACTGCCACCCTGCAGGCTTCGGCTCCAGATATATCGAAATGCGCCCTCAGTGCTTCTTCATATTGATAACCAATTTTTTTTCTTGGATCCAAAGCCGACAGGGCATCCTGAAAAATCATTGAGATCCCTATGCCCCGGATTTTTCTCAATTGTTCCTGTGAATACTTGACAATATTTTTATCATGATAAAGAATCTCCCCGTTTGCAATCCGTCCATTGTTTGACAAAAGTCTGATGACAGCTTTTATTATAGTAGATTTTCCGCTCCCGCTTTCTCCTACAATGGCCACAATGCTGCTTTTTGGAATATTCATACTTACATTCCTGACAGCAGTCTTTGATTCATTATAGATAATTGTTAAGTTTTTTATTTCTAAAATATTCTCCATTTTTACTAACTCCACATAAAAAGGACGGTACGAATGTGCTATACACATTCGCACCATGCTAAACAGTTCTTTCAGAACATCAGTTATTATTTTCAATGGTAATGTCTTTTGTAATCATATAATAATCTATTGTTGGTTGCACAGCATTTTTAACATATGATCTGGAAACCGTATTCATGGGAACTGCCGTTACATACAAGTCTGCTGCATCGTCCACCAGCAACTGTGCACAGTCATGAGCAATCTGATAGCGTTCTTCCGTAGTGAACGCATCATTAAATTTAGCCAACAGTTTATCAAATTCCGGATTACTGTATCCAGACTGATTAGACCCGGATGTACTGGAGTACATATTGGTGAGGAAATATTGTCCATCTCCTGTAGGTACTGTATTGGAATTGTCAGAACAGAAATCATAGAGTCCGGCTTTCTTAATATCCGATAAATTCTCAGCAGACATAATCTGTACATCAATGCCAATATTCTTTAAATCTGACTGAATAGACTGAGCGATCAGTCCTGCCTCACTGGAACCATGAGCAGCTGACTGATAATACTCCAGAGAAATATTTTTACCATTCATTTCTCTAATGTTATCTCCATCTGTATCAACATATCCTGCATCATCCAGAATCTGATTTGCCTGAACCTGATCATATGTATATCCCTGAATTTTATCAATTCCAAAAGGTACACTGGATGGGAAAATGCATACAGACGCCTCACCACCTGTGATAGTTTCAGAATAAGTCTCCCTGTCAATACCGTAACTGATAGCCTTACGTACATTGATATCGGACAAAAATTCTCTCGCTATATTCATTTTAACCACATTCGTTCTGACACCTGTGACAAGGGAAATATTATAGTCATCATTTTTGAACAAATTGAGGCTGGTATTGTCTATGGTAACTGTCATATCAATTTCTCCTGATTGAAGTGCCATTACACGGGCATCAGCATCAGAAATCAATGTAAAGGTAATAGAATCAAGTCCTGGCTTGCCACCCCAATAATCTTCATTTGCCACCAGTTCAATTCTATTTTCCACAAATTCTGACACTTTATACGGTCCTGTTCCGGCAGGCATCATGTCAATATCTTCTACGGTGACATCCATCACAGAAAATACCGGTTCTGCAAGATTCCACAGCATAGCCGGATTCTTCGTATTGGAAACAATAGTGATATCCTGTCCGTCTGCAATGATTTCTTTCAGATCAATATAATCAGGAAATCTCGTGTTTTCCTCCGCAACACGTTCAAAGCATATCTTTACCGCCTCTGCATCAACTTTTTTCCCATTATGAAAAGTGACACCATCACGAATATGCAATTTTAATGAGAAATCATCTAACCATTCCCAACTATCAGCCACCCACGGTTCCAGTTCCACATTATCATTCAGCTTAACCAGAGTTTCTCCAATACCACTCCTTACAACAGTCCATCCCTGATAGCTTTTCGCCGCATCAAGACTTGAACCAACCATGTGAGAAGTTGCATTCAGGTGTCTGGATCCCTCACTTTCCGCAGCAGCAGCCGTTCCCATTGTAAAGATGGGGCCGCATACTGATAATCCCAGGAGCAGAGCCACCGTAAAATGCAGTGCAGTCAGTAAAGTTCCTTTGTTTTTCATTTTTATAATCTCCTTTCTTTTTATTATTTCTTGATATCCATAACATCCCTCAGGCAATCGCCTAAAAGGTTAAATATAATCACTGTTATTAACAATGCCAGCCCTGGATAGATCATCATCCAGGGAGCGGTCTGCATATACGCCTTGCTCTCTGATACCATAACTCCCCATTCAGGATTTGGAGGCTGAGAAGCAAGTCCAAGGAAAGACAGACTGGCCAGTGACAGCATAGTACTGCCAATCCTCATGGTTGCCATCACTACAATTTGAGGAGCCACATTGGGAAGAATATACTTAAATATAATTTTAAATGTAGACGCTCCATTGAAGCGTGCCTGAACCACATATCCGCTTTCTCTGACAGAGGCAGTAAGACTCCGTGCCATTCTCGCAAAGCCCGTCCAGCTCAACATTCCTAAGGCTATGACTGCATTAATCACTCCTGGTCCCAGCATGCCTGCCACAGCAATGGCAAACACTGTGTCAGGAAACGCCAGCAGGATATCCACAAAGCGCATAATGACTGTATCCAGCGTTCCTCCAAAATACCCACATATCATACCAATCGCCGTGCCCAGAAAACTTACAAAAGTTACCATGACAAATGCCATAAAAAATGACGGACCTGCACCGCAAAGGATTCTGGAAAGTACATCACGCCCCAGTTTATCCGTACCAAATAAATAATTTCTATCAGGACTTCTAAGAGATAAAGACGGGGTCGCGGCTATCGGATCATACGGAGCAAATTTTGACGCATTAAAAGCAAACAAAACATACAAAATAGTAATGAGTGCTATAATACTGAATCTCAATCGAACTTTTACCCGATTAGACATTTTCTTTCCTGCCGCGATTCCTTCTTCTATTGCTGAACCACTGTCATGTTTCAATTTCAAGTATCTAAAATTATTCAGCATTATCATCACCCCACTATTTCTTTTATTCGAAGTTTTGGATCCATAAAATAATGAGATATATCAACCAACAGGTTCGAACACACATAGATTATTGCCATCCATAATACATAACACTGGATAATCGGGTAATCCCGGTTTGTAATGGCAGTTACTACCATACTCCCAATACCACGCCAGTTATATATCGATTCCACAACAGTCGCTCCTCCCAACAGTCCTCCTAAAGAAAGTCCCAGCATATTTACGATGGGAATCATAGCATTCGGTAAAACGTGACAGAAAAGTATTCTCTTTTCAGCAACACCTCTGGATCGAATTCCTGTTATATAATCACCGGATAGTTCCTCCAGCACTGCAGCTCGAACTTGCCTTGTGTAAGAACATGCCATAGGAATCCCCAAAGACAGTACTGGCATAATCAGGCTTTTTATATCACCTTTTCCGATCACTGGCAGAATCTTCAGCTGAACTCCCAGAAAGTACATGACAAGCATCGCCATCCAAAAACCTGGCATCGCCACTCCACAAAACGTAATAAAACGAATCACATTATCCGGAAGTCTGTTATCATATACAGCAGATACAATACCAAGAGGAATGGACAATACAATTATAAACAACAAAGTAGCTGCAGTTAATTCAATCGTTTTCGGTAAACGGCGCAAAAACAAAGTCATGATAGACTGGGAATCAATCAGAGATTCCCCGAAATCTCCCCGTAACACACCCTTCAGCCAGTTAAAATATCGGATCATAAAAGGATCATTAAGTCCAAATTCTTCACGTGTCTGTTCCAGCTGCTCTGCGGATGGGAGAATTCCCATAGAAAAGTAATGCATTTCTGCAGCATCGCTGGGAGTAAGTGTAGTCACAAAAAAAGTCAGCAGTGTTACCCCCAAAATAACAATAACAAGTTGTCCTAATCTTTTTAATATGTATTTTTTCATGATCTTTACTTCCCCGTTCCACTTTTTCTGTTATTCCAGTTTTATTGTATTATTTTTTACTCAAACTTCCCAGACTATCTGGTATACCGAACCTCAATAAATTAATATTTCTGCTATTGTATATATATCTGATATGTTCTACAAGCCCCCAGGGGGGTGAAAATTTTACCTTTTCCCATCCTTCTTTTTTTCCTGTAAATTCAACTTTTTTAAAATTTACACCGTATGTTTTTCCGTTTGATAACCCCCATCCGGGGTTGAGCGCAGCATTTCTTCGCATGCAAAAAACTCCTCCGGTGGAAAATGGCTGTATCGCAAAGTGCTGCTGATCACAATCCAAAATCAGACAAAGAAAAGTATTAACAGGACAAAACGAAAAAAGCAGAACACGTGGGCATTATGTTCTGCTGCGGGAAATCACACTCTCAAGTAGGCTCCCAAGGAAAGAGAATTTCTTTTTTCGTTAATAAAGATAGCATCCTTCGGCTCAGGTATATATAACATCCGATAAACGACGTCGCTGCCAGTGTCCATGTAATTGGATAGACCGCTGCCACCGCTTCAATCCTATGAAACTGTTTTGCAAAAATCAGCAGGAGCAGCACCCGGACTGCGCAGAGATTCACTATTACAATCACCATGGACTGGAGTGACTTTCCAACTCCGCGCACAATTCCGCCTGTCACTTCCAGAAGAGCATAAATAAAATAGAAAGGGAACGATACATGTATGATCTTCAGCCCTTCCGCAATCACTGCTTCATCCCTGCAGAAGATTCCGAGAACCTGCCGCCCGGCCAGCAGTATACCCCAGGCAATCACCGCTGTCACAACGGCCGACAGCAAATTGCAGCTGACGGCGCCTTTCCTTATTCTTCCATATTTTCCCGCGCCGTAATTCTGTCCCGTAAAAGTCACCATCGCCTGCCCAAAGGCCATAATGGGGAGGTACACGAAATTCTCCGCTTTAAAATATACGGCAAATGCCGCCACCGCATCTTCTCCAAAACCATTTATAAAATACTGTACAATTACATTGGAGAGTGTCAGCACCATGGACTGTATGCCAAGCGGAAAACCGACACTCAAAATTTTCCAGCTCATACTGAAATTAATCTTCCATCGCTTTTTCAGAAGTTGTTCCAGTCTAAAAACATACGCAGTACACACAACAGCCGTAAATGTCTGGGAAATCATCGTGGCAAGCGCCGCGCCGGCCACTCCAAGCCCAAGCACAACAATAAGCAGCGCGTCCATGCCGACATTCAGAAAACCCCCGCACGCCAGTACCAGAAAAGGCGTTCTCGAGTCTCTCCGCGCACGCAGGATACCTGCGGAAAGATTATAGAAAATCATGGGCAGAATCGACAGAAGGTAAATCCGTATGTACACAAGCGCCATATCCAGGATCGTATCAGGCACATTCAGCAGCCGGAGTGCCTGCCTGGAGAACAACAGACCTATTATCGTAAGAAGAAGCCCGCCGCAGGCCCCAAGGGCAAATGCATTTTCAATACATACTGTCACATTTTCGCTCTCCCGTGCTCCCCAGAACTGCGCTGTGACAACTCCGGCGCCGACAGAAATACCGGTAAACAGCCCGATCAGACAGGTGACCAGAATACTGCTGGAACCAACCGCGGCAGCACTGCTTTTTCCCAGAAAATTTCCGACAAACATCATATCTACTGTTCCATACAGCTGCTGGAAAAGGCTTCCAAAAAACAGTGGAAGCGCAAACATAACAAAAGCGGCAAGAATACTGCCGCATGTGAGATCTCTCTGTTTTTTCATAATCTGCTCCTTCGTAAAATTTTCACTGAAGTTTTTATCCTGCAGGACATAACTACATATTTATTATTCTCATGTTTTTCCATCTCCCTGCACAGACATCCATGTCCCGCAACACGACAAACGATGCTCAGTATAATACCGAAACAAGGCCGAAACAAGCCCCCCTGGGGGATAAAATCTCTATCTCACCTCCCTCAATTCTCTGAAGCTGTTTTACAAAAAGATCATAATACCGGTCACATTAATTCTATGCGATCCGGCAGAAGTTTTTTAACCCCGGATAGGGGTCAGCAAGCAGAAAGACATACTGTATGAGGAAAAGAATTTTGAATTTACAAGGAAAAAGAACAATGGGAAAAAGATAAAGTTTCCACCCCCCGGGGGGCTTGCAGAGTATATCAGATATATGTATCATATATATCTGATATATATATCATAATAAAAATTGGGAGAACTGAAAACTATACACCTGAACAAAGCCTGCAATTTACCGGGAGAATCCTGCGTGTCGGATTGTTTGTCTTTGATCAGCCAACATGACAAAGGAGGAAAAATGAGACATAAAAAACTTTTAGCAATTATTGCAGCAGGATGCATACTGGCGGAAAGTATACCAGTTTCAGCTTCTGAAAGTGCTTCAACAGCGGAAATGCTGAATATTTCCATTACGAATGATGAAAACACTCTTTCACCGTTCACTTATGTATCCGGAACCGGCTTAACGGCCAACCGTCTGATCTATGATACTCTGATGACAACAGACACAAATGATAATATTATTCCATGGATGGTGGAAGATGATTATGAAGTTGTGGACTTCAAGGAATATACTTTTACTCTGAGAGAAGGTCAGAAATTTCATAATGGAAATCCTGTCACTGCAGAAGATGTAAAATTTTCTTTTGAGTACCCATCCAGCCAGAATGTTTCCGGGCAGAGAAAAGTATGTGATAAAATTGATTCCATAGAGGTCATCGGCGAAGATACGGTAAAGTTTATATTAAAGGAAGCGGATATCAATTACATGAGAGATGGCTTCTGTTATATTCGTATTCTCGACGATTCCGTGTACGAAGGAATTGAGGATGGAACTACCGTTACGGATACCGTCGGAAGCGGTATGTACAGGCTTGAGGAGTATAAAACAGGAGAATATTACAAACTTGAAGCTGTAGAAGATTATTTTCGCGGAACACCCAAAGTAAAAAAGATTAACATGCCTGTGATGAGAGACAGCACCGCTATTCAGCAGGCTCTTCTTTCCGGCGATCTGGCCGCAAGTACAGGCAGTATCGGTATGGAAATGCTGGATACTTTTGAAGCAGCAGAAGATATGCAGGTTTATTCCAATCCGGGCTTTGCTCCAACAATCATAAATATTAATAATGGACGTGCGCCATTTGATAATGTAGATTTCCGCAATGCTCTTGCCTATGGAATTGATGTAAATGCAATCTGCGAGACTCTCTATGGTGATCATGCTCTTCCAGGTACAAGAGGCGCTGTACGGAGCGATCTGGACTATGCCTTGGAGGGACTGGAATATGTCTGCGATAAAGACAAAGCGTCAGAACTTCTGGAAGGTCTTGGATATACGGAAATAAAAGATGGTATACGGCTTGACTCTGAAGGAAATCCTCTTTCTTTTGAAATTATCACCTATTCAGGAAATGATACTCGCAGCCGCATCTGCGAACTTGTTCAGGCGCAGCTAAGGGAAATCGGTATCGATATTCAGATTCTCTCTCTGGATATGGATACGGCTGACGCATACATCTGGCCTGATTTTGAGGTATCCAACGGAAGAGACTATGATCTTTCTACATGGGGATGGTCCAGCAGCAATTCTCTCACATATTTGATTTCACTATGTTCCAGTGATTTTTCTGTCGGAACGTATAATGTCTGCGGATATGCCAGCGAAAAGTTCGATTCCATAGTGAATGAAAAGTTATCTTCCGTGTCGTCCATGGAAGAAATGAATTCTATGCTGAAAGAACTTCAGACTGTCATTGCGGAGGAAGTTCCGCTTATTACAATAGCTTATCCGGATACCATGCAGGTATGCAATACTTCCATGTATAACGGATGGGTATCAGGAAAAGGAATGAACGTTGTGAATATCTTCTCTTTTATTAACGTACAATGAAAAAAAGAATTTATCATTATCTTGTAATTCTTGTGGCAGTCATTGTGGTGAATTTTCTTTTGCCTCATCTGCTGCCCGGTTCACCTTTAAAATCTCTGGTGGGAGAAAATCCCGGAGATATGACTGCCGCACAGAAAATGGGAATTCTGGAGGCCTATCATCTGAATGACCCGCTCTGGAAACAGTTTTTGTACTATCTTAGAGATCTTTTTTCTTTCCACTGGGGAAATTCATATTCAAAACGTCAGCCTGTCACGACGTTGATTGCATCAAGAATGGGTTGGACCCTGTTGCTTGCAGGGTCCAACATGATATTGTCCACATTGATCGGAACAGCCCTCGGAGCTTGGTCGGCGCTTCGGAGAAAAGAAAAAAAGGATCTTCCGCTGATCATTTCAACGACAATTCTGGACTCTATCCCTTCTTTCTGGATGGCAGTTATTCTTCTGGCGGTTTTTGGCGTGAAACTTGGATGGTTCCCAATATACGGGGCATATTCCATGTGGGAAAACTACACAGGAGTCAAAAGAATACTGGATATTCTTCATCATCTGGCCCTTCCTCTTCTGACAATGCTTGTTACTTCTCTCATGGGTTTTTTTACCACATCAAGATACAGCGTTTTACAGATTCTGAATGAGGATTATGTCAAGATGGCCAAAATGCGGGGAATCCCTGGAAATCGTGTTCTCATCTGGTATATCATGAGAAATACTCTGGTTCCTGTATTTACAATGTTTATGATGGAAGCGGGGTATCTTCTGAGCGGTTCTGTTTTGATCGAAACAGTTTTTTCCTACCCCGGTCTGGGAACCCTGATGCAGGAAGCAGTAAAGGCGAGGGATTATCCGTTGATTCAGTATACATTCCTTATCGCCTCCGTTATGACAGTTACAGCGCTTTTTCTGGCGGATATTCTGTACAGTAAGATAGATCCCAGACTGGAGGTACTGAATGATACATAAAAAAACGGCTGCGGCCGGATGGATAATTCTGATTTGCATGATCGCGGCTGCGGTTCTGGCGCCCTGGCTTGCTCCATATAATCCTTATTCAGATATGTTCGCCACATATCTCAAGCCCTCCCCGGAACATTTACTGGGAACAAACGATATTGGACAGGATATTTTCAGCGAGCTCCTTTATGGCGCCAGAACCTCCCTTGAAATCGGTTTTCTTTCCGCTTTTCTTTCTATCGGTATTGGAAGCATGATCGGAATAATTTCCGGATGGTACGGAGGAAATATTGACCGGTTTCTCATGAAAATAACTGCTTTTTTCATGACGATTCCCTTTTTGCCAACGGTAATCATCCTAAGCGCTTTTACCAGGCCGACTCCCTGCACCACTTCCATTATTCTGGGGATCATGTCCTGGTCAGGCACTGCAAGAATTGTAAGATCACAAATCCTGAATCTAAAAAGCAAAGAATACATTCAGACGATCAAAGCCATGGGAGCCAGTAATTTCTACATTCTAACCAGACATATCCTGAAGGAACTGCTTCCCTTTCTAATGTACCGCTCGTCAGCCAGGGTGCGTTCAGGAATTCTTTCCGAGTCTTCTCTGAGCTTTCTTGGTCTTGGAAGTACAGTAGTAAAAAGCTGGGGCACAATCATTTATTATGCCCAGGCTAAAAATGCTCTGCTTACAAATGCATGGATCTGGTGGATCCTCCCGCCAGGGTTTTGCATTATTTTGATCTCCTGTTCCTTAACAATGATAACTTACGGTGCGGAAAGCAAAACCGACCGCAGACTGGAGTGAAAAGTGAATGAAATTATCTTAAAAGTGAATAATCTGACGATTTGTTATAAAAATGCCCTTGTACCTGTAGTAAAGAATCTTTCCTTTGAGTTGAAAAGGGGAGAAATATTAAGTATCAGTGGAAGATCGGGAATCGGGAAGAGTACTATCGTATGGGCCCTGATGGAAATGCTGTCAGAATATAATGCGGCTGCCACAGGAAGTATCAGTTTTAAAGGAAAAGTACTGCATTATCATGGGTCTGATCTTAAAGAGAAAACATGGGACTGGAGGGAAATTTCTCTTGTACCTCAAGCATCCATGTCTGGTTTTAACCCTCTTTTTACAATTGGAGAAACTCTGATGGAGATGCTGAATGTATATGAAGGTCCCGGACAGAAAGAAAGGAAAAAGGAACGAATCTATGAGTTGTTGTCCATGGTATATCTGGAAAAAAATATCTATAATTGTTATCCCCATGAACTCAGCGGCGGCATGAAGCAAAGGGCTGCAATTGCTATGGCGATCATGTTTCATCCGGAGGTTCTGATTCTGGATGAAGCAACTACAGGACTCGATCTGCTGATACAGGCGGAAGTACTTGGAATGATTCTGGAACTTAAAAAGAGAGAAAATACCAGTATATTATTTATCAGTCATGACAAACAAATTTCATCCAGTTTTTGTGATCGGCAGATTGTCCTGTAATATGAAAGGAACTATATATGAGTAGTTATATTGAACTTTCTCACGTAGAGAAAAGCTTCTTTGCACGAAACAGCCGAAAAATTAAAACTGTAAAAGCAGTGAATGATATTTCCTTTCGCATGGAAAAGGGAGATTCTCTGGGGATTATAGGGACAAGCGGCTGTGGAAAAACAACGATTCTAAAAATGATTATGGGGCTTGAGAAGCAAGATAAAGGAAGCATAACTGTCTGTGGAAGACTCGGTTTTGTCGCCCAGGATCCCTACGCTTCTCTGGATCCTTCCATGCCAATTTACCAGATTATCGCGGAACCGCTTATTTTTTCCGGAAAAAGACATTCTTATAAAAACTGTGAGGCGGAGGTATCTCGGGTGATGGCCTATGTACATCTGGATGTTTCCAAATACGGAGCGCGTCTGCCTTCGCAACTGAGCGGAGGAGAACGACAGCGGGTAAGCATCGCGCGTGCTCTGATCCTTGAACCAGATCTACTGATTCTCGATGAACCTACCTCCATGCTTGATCAGGAAGTTAAAGAAAGTATTACTGATTTAATCCGAGGAATTGCAAAATCTGGAAAATTTGGTTTCCTGATGGTAACTCATGATATTTCCATGTCCGCCAGGGTCTGTGAAAACTTATTAGTAATGAGCGAAGGGAAGATCGTAGAACAGGGAAAAACTGCCGACATTTTGGAATCTCCACAATCATCTGTAACAAAAATATTAATTGAAGTAGCTACAGACGTAAAAAAATTTTGGGGAAAATGATCATAAAATATCATCTACACAGAGGTTCGGCATTTTCTGAATTTTCTGACCGGAATCTTCTATTTCCTTCCCTTCACCATAAAAACCGGCGTCGATTTATAGTTAATCTTTTCCGCCTCGCTGAGCACCCTCTCTCCGGCTGTCTCGTCCGCTTCCACCCAGGCAAATCCGATTTCTTTCATCACCTTGAGATCCCAGTCCGGCCTGCAGATCCTGCTCAGCGGCATTTCATACGCCAGACGTTCCATCTCCGCAATGTCCGTCCCCTCGTAATAGTCCTGCACCTGATGTTCCGCAGCGCTCTTGCGGTCCGCAATATAGGCCTTCCGAAGCTCTTCGTCATAGAGATACGCATACCAGTTTGCGTCAAAATTGAGCAGAATCCCGCCTTTTTTCAGCACACGATACCATTCCCTGTATGCTCTTTTAGGATATTTCAGATTCCAGGTCAGGTTTCTGGTGACGATCATATCAAACGTGTCATCCGCAAACCCCAGATTCTGTGCGTCCATCTGCATCCAGACGATCTTGTCCCGCCAGCTGCCTGCATTTTTCCGGGCCTCGTTCAGCATCTCTTCCGTATAGTCGACAGCGGTTACCTGATAACCCG
>CANQUH010000080.1 GCA_947626965.1 uncultured Lachnospiraceae bacterium | reverse complement strand
GTAAGCTGACAGCAGGCTTAAATCTGCAGTTAAATAATGGCGAAGGAGGCATACAGATGGCAAGAAGAGGCGGTTTTCCGGGCGGTATGCCCGGGAATATGAATAACCTGATGAAACAGGCGCAGAAGATGCAGAAACAGATGGAGGAGAATCAGAAAGCGCTTGAGGAGAAGGAATTTACCGCGTCGGCGGGCGGCGGAGCAGTGGAGGTTACAATTTCCGGAAAGAAAGAGGTTACGAAGGTGAAGCTTTCCGAGGAGGTTGTGGATCCGGATGATATCGAGATGCTTGAGGATCTGATCGTGGCGGCGACAAATGAGGCGCTCCGCAAGGTCGAGGCGGAAGCGGCGGCCGTGATGTCGAAACTGACAGGAGGTCTTGGCGGCGGTCTGGGAGGACTTGGATTCTGATGGATTACTACGGAAAGCAGATGTCGAAGCTGATCGAGCAGCTGTCATCTCTGCCCGGCATTGGGGCGAAGACGGCGCAGAGGCTGGCTTTCCACATCATCCGGATGCCGAAGGAAAATGTGGAGCAGCTTGCCGGGGCAATGCTGGACGCGAGGAACAATGTCCGGTACTGCAGGGAGTGCTGTACGCTGACGGATCAGGAGGTCTGTCCGATTTGCAGCAGCCCTGCGCGGGACAAAAGGATGATCATGGTTGTGGAGAACACGCGGGATCTGGCGGCGTATGAGCGGATCGGAAAGTACGAGGGTGTGTACCATGTTCTGCACGGAGCGATCTCTCCGATGCTTGGGATCGGTCCGTCGGATATCCGGCTGAAGGAGCTGGTGCAGCGGCTCCAGGGAGATGTCAGCGAGGTTATCATTGCGACAAATTCGAGTCTGGAGGGCGAGACGACGGCGCTGTATATCAGTAAGCTGATCAAGCCGACGGGAGTCAAAGTGAGCCGCATAGCGAGCGGCGTACCGGTGGGCGGCGATCTGGAATACATTGATGAGGTGACGCTGCTGCGGGCGCTGGAAGGGCGCATTGAGTTATAATCGGAAATATAATAACAGCCGTTCTGTATCTTGAAGATGCAGAGCGGCTGTTTTGAACAGGTTCGCACGGCGCTGTAAGGCAGCCGAGCGGGCCGCGCGGATGATTAAGAGTAATAATCGTAAATGGTTCTGCTGATCGCGCCGATCCGATTCTGCGCGCCCCATGTATCGGAAAGATTTTGTGACATAAACACAAGAATCAGATCGTTTGCGGTGTTGTAGAGGATGCCTGCGTCATTCTCGACGGTGGACAGTTCTCCGGTTTTGTTTGCGACGCTGACGCCTTCCGGGAGCTGTGAGGGAATCTTGTTGCGCCGCGTCTGCTGTTTGAGCAGAGAATACATCTGATCCGCGAAGGGATATTCCTCCGAGTTCCCCTCATATACCTTCTGAAGGAAATGAGCGCAGTCGGATACGGAGGTGTAGTTGTCCCCGGCTGCGTTGCTTTGCAGAAGCATTCTTCCCATGCTGGAAGAAAAGTAGCCGTGTTCCTGACAATAGCTGTTGACTACGCTTCTTCCGGCTGAGGAATCTCCGCCGCCGAGATAATTCACAAGTGTGTTTGCCGCGTCATTGTCGCTGACCGTGATCATGGAATACAGATAAGAATCAATGGTATCCGTTCCGTACTGCGCGGTCAGGTCTCCGTAGTTCTGGTAGACGGCGCCCATGATATACAGTTTGATCAGGCTGGCCGCCTGCATGCTTCCGTCATTAATCGTCTCCTCAGAACCGCTGACCAGATCGATGATTCCCACAGACCAGTTCCCGTTATCGCCCGGCAGCATGTCTCTGACCGTGGAAATCACGGTTTCCAGTTTTTCGTCCGCCGCATTGGATGTGCTTTGCACATTTTCTGCTGCGTAGTTCTCATCGGGAAGATTCTGTGTGTCTTCCTCTGTGTCTTCGTCCGCTGTTCTGGATAAATTCGGGTCCAGCGGCGCCAGGGGTTCTCTCTCAACAGATTCGATGATCACGACATTCGGCCCGTAATTTTCCGTCTGAACGGAAGGTGTCTCTAGTTCCGGAGAATCTGTCTCCATCATCTCCAGCTTGACTCTCAGGATTCTTCTGACTGACTCGTCAATTCTCTCCTGTGTGAGCGTTCCGTTTTCGACCGCCTCCAGTATCCCGTTGTACGCCGTCTGGAGGTCTGACGGCATTAAAAGCAGATCCGCGCCCGCGTTCACTGCCTGCACGGCCGCTTCGGCGGACGAATAATTCTGACTGATCGCGCCCATGTTCAGGGCGTCCGTCACGATAATCCCTTCGAATCCCATCTCTTCCCGCAGAATTCCCGTGGTGATCTCATGGGAGAGGGACGCGGGCGTGTCGTCGCCGGTCACATTCGGTAGAGAGATATGCCCTACCATGACAAACTCGGCTCCCTGTTCGATTCCTTCCTGGAAAGGAATCAGCTCGCAGCTGCGCAGCTCTTCCAGTGTTTTTGGAGTGCTGGCGCCGCCTTCATGGGTATCCCCTTCCGTGGCCCCGTGGCCCGGAAAATGTTTTAATGTTCCATAGATTCCTTTTGACTGGAGGCCGTCCAGTTCCGCTGTGACCATCCCGGAGACCGTCTGCGGATTGCTGCCGAAGGACCGGTATTTTACAACGGAGTTTGCCGGATTGCTCAGGACGTCCGCTACCGGAGCAAAATCCACGTTAAATCCCATTCTCGACAGGTATTCTCCGATTTCGGAGCCGACGCTGCGGGCCAGGTTCGGGTCGCCGCTCTGTCCGATGTCCGCCATGTCTTCGATATAGGGTACATTCGGAAAGCCTCTTCCGCTTATTCTGGAGACAGTTCCGCCTTCTTCATCCACACAGATAAATGCCGGCAGTCCCGTGCGCTCCTGACTGAACTGCTGAACACCCGAAATCATATCCCGGATTTGCTCTTCCGATTCAAGATTTTGTTCCATGTAGACCAGACCGCCCACCGGTATGCGGTTGAAAGCGTTCTGCGTCGTTTCTCCGGCGACGGTGACGACGTCCACCCCGGTCAGCTGTTCCGGAAGCACGACGAACATCTGCGCCGCCTTCTCCTCGGGGTCGAGTCCGGCCAGCGTCTGTTCCACCATCTGCTCCAGAGCCTGGTCTGTCTGCTGTTCAGAGGTTTTTTCCGTCAGCTGTTCCTGTGACTCTTCCGCGTAAACTTCTGCTCCGTTTCCCATGTTTAAAACAGCCCCCTGGATAAGCAGGGGAACCGCCGCCAGGACAGCGGCGGATAAAAATCCTGAATGAATCTTCATATTCTGTAATGCACCTTTCATTTTTCTGTAATAAATGCTCCGAGGGCTTTGATTCATGGCGCTGCCCTGCCCTCACAGCATGAGAATTTCCATGAAGTATACTACAACTTTATGACAATAAAATCAACCTGCCAATGCTGGTTATTGTTGACACGCCTGAATATTTTATCTATAATTATAAAAAAACAAGAAAAAAATAGTTTGAAGGAACAGTATTTAAGAGAATAAAAATTATGAAGAAAACGACAGAAAGAAACTGGAGAATACTTATAAGTTTTTTATGCCTGTTTGTGTGGCTCGGGGTTTTTATGAATTTTGTCAGGATTTCTCTGCCGGCGGGGAGCAGTTTTTCCGGCGCCATACTGGAAAAGGCCGGGATCAGAAACGGACGGCTGACTTTTTCCTTGTATCGGATTCTCCGGGGAATCCTCTCGGTGGAATATGACTGGTCTCTGGTGGGTACCCCGGCCAGAGAGCTGTATATTGTGATATTTGTGATCGTGGTTCCGTATATTCTGGTTCTGGCCGTCGCTGTTCTGGCGTGGATCCGGGGAAGGTGGAAATACGCGGTCATGGCAGGTCTTTCCCTGCTTGCGGTTTTTGATATGATTTATGGCATACTTATAAGGATGCCGGCGGTTCTGGGAGCATGGCTGGAAGAACTGATCGGCAGCAGGATGTCTTGGCTGGTCGGACTGGCGATGGACGAGCCGTTGTCTGATTTCCTGCAGAAAAACATGGTTTCATATTTAGGGGAGGGTTTCTGGTGCAGTATTGCACTGCTGGCTCTGATTTATCTGCTGTCAATGATTCTTTTTGCAGTCAGCTGGAGAAGCCGTTCCCGTTAAACAGAAAATACAAGGGAGAGAGAGGTATGGATAACACAATTTACGCGCAAAGTAACCAGATAAACCACAGCGGCCAGCGCGACCGGTATTTTATCCTGATCGGCGCTGACGGAGAGGTGCGGGAAATCTCGCTGGACGCGTTTGGAAAGGACCGTCTGTTTTTTGGCAAAAATCCTGCGGAGTGTGATATTGTAATCCCCTTTGAGTGGGTTTCCAGAGTGCATGGAAAACTCAAGCTTGACGGGGACAGGGTGCTTTTTGCCGATGTAAACAGTACGAACGGCACGATTCTTGACGTGGACGGGTACCGCAGATTCCTGAGAGGAAATCCGATGTACTATGAACTGCACAACGGAAATATTCTGAGGATTCAGCCGGGAAACAACGCGGACAGGAACTCGGTCATGCTGCTGTACGTAAACGGCAGGGAAGCGGGAATGTGGAGAAAACTGCCGGTTATGGGCGGGGAGAATATCCGGATCGGCCGTGACGGGAACAACAGCATTGTGCTGCCGCATCCCGGCGTATCCCGCTTTCACGCAACCATTGAGAAGCAGGGCAGCGATTTTATCCTGACGGACAACAACAGTACGAACGGCACGCTGCTCAACGGGCAGAGAGTCAGCAGGAGCGTAAAGCTTGCGGAGAAGGATGTCATCCAGATTCTGAACAGTACGCTGATCTTCACGGATGGAATGATTCTGTACAAGAGTTCTGTCCGCGGTATCAATATAGAGGTCAGCAATGTAAACAAATATGTAGGGAAGAACAGGAAAAAGATTCTGGATCAGATAAACTGCAGGATTGAGAGCAATGAATTTGTGGCGATCATCGGAGGATCGGGAGCCGGCAAGACGACGTTCATGAACGCGATCAACGGATTTGACCGGAAGACAGAAGGAAAGATCAGCTACAACGGTTCTGATCTGCGTAAGAACTTTAATGAGCTGAAGAGCCTGATCGGTTACGTTCCGCAGGAGGATATCATCTATGAGAACCTGACTCTGCGGCGCATGCTGTATTTCACCGCGCGGCTCAAGATGCCGGGCGATACATCCAAAAAAGAAATCAATGACAGAATCAACCAGGTTCTGAAGATGGTAGAACTGTCCGAGCACCAGAATACGTTTATCCGGAAGCTGTCCGGAGGCCAGAAAAAGCGCGCCAGCATAGCGGTGGAGCTGCTCGCGGATCCGAGCGTATTTTTCCTGGATGAGCCGACGTCCGGCCTTGATCCGGGAACAGAGCAGAAGCTGATGATGACTCTGAGCCGTCTTTCCAAGACGCAGGGGAAGACGATCGTCATGGTCACGCACACGACGCAGAGCCTGCAGCTGTGCGACAAAGTCATCTTTATGGGAAAAGGCGGACGCATGTGCTTTTACGGGACGACAGAGCAGGCAAAAACCTTCTTCCAGACGGATGATCTGGTCAATATCTACAATATGATCTCGGACGAGCCTGAATTCTGGTCGAGACGTTTTCAGGAGACCCGGACGGATGAGAATGAGCCGCTGAGCGGACAGGCGAGTGATACCGCCCGGAAGACGGACGGAAAGCGCAAGAAGCATTTCCCGATCGGTCAGGTGCCGGTGCTTCTTCAGCGTTACATAGAACTGATCTGCAACGACCTGCAGAAGCTGATTCTTCTGTTTGTGCAGCCGGTTGCGATCGCGCTGCTTCTGGCCGTTGTCGCAAATGACAATGTGTTTAAAATATTTGAGGATACGAAGTCGATCCTGTTCTCTTTGAGCTGCGCGGCCATATGGATTGGCCTGTTCAACTCTATACAGGAGATATGCAAGGAACGCGCGGTTCTGAAAAGAGAGTACATGGGGAATCTGAAGCTGCCGTTTTACGTGCTGTCAAAGTACCTGGTGCAGACGCTGATCGGATTCATTCAGGCTGCGCTGATCGTTCTGATCTTTGCCCTGACGGTCGGACTGCCCGAGGAAGGAATTCTGTTCGAGTCGTCGTATCTTGAGATGATGATCACGGTCTGGCTGACGATCGAGGCATCCATGGCGATGGGATTTGTGATCTCCGCGTTTGTCAGAAGCGGGGACAAGGCGATGATAGCGGCCCCGTTTGTGCTGATCATACAGCTGCTGTTTTCCGGCATCCTGTTTGAACTTAAGGGCGTAGGAGAATACATCGCGTATGCCACCGTCAGCAAGTGGTCTGTTGAGGGTCTGGGGAGCATAGCGGATCTGAACAGTCTGGAACTGAAGATTCAGCAGCAGCTGCCGACTGTGGAACATGAGTTCCAGGAGATTTTTGAACATGCTGCCGGACACCTGTGCGGCAACTGGGCGATCCTTTTCGGAATGATGCTGCTTTGCTCTGTTATATGTACAATTGTGCTGCGGACGGTAGCGAAAGATGGAAGGTAGGCAATGAGCGGAGAAAAAATTCAGACAGGCAGCTACTCGATCGTGGGGGACCGCAAGTCGCAGCAGGATTTTATGCAGTATGCCTGGAGCGGAAATACATTACTTGCGGTGGTATGCGATGGAATGGGCGGGCTGTCAGGCGGAAATCTGGCGAGCGAACGGGCCGTTCAGAGTATATTTGAGGATTTTCAGGCAGTTTCCGAGCTGCCTGAAAATCAGTTTGCCTCATGGCTGCAGAGTTCCTTCGAGAAGGCGGACCGCGAGGTATATCAGCTGGCCGACGCGAACGGCGTTCCTCTGGGAGCGGGAACCACGGTTGTTGCGCTTCTGATCACAGAAGGCGGATTTTACTGGGGCAGCGTCGGCGACAGCAGGATTTATATTCTGAGAGACAATGAACTGTGGACGGTGAACCGGATGCACAATTACAATCTGCGGATTCAGGAACTGCTTGACGAAGGGGAGATGACTGAAGAACAGGCGCAGATTGAGCGGGTAAAAGGAGAGGCCCTGATCAGCTATCTGGGAATGGGCGGACTGTATATGAGCGACGTCTCGGAACATGCGGATATGCTGAAGGAAGACGATATCCTGATTTTATGCAGCGACGGAATCTATAAAAGCCTTGACGATCAGCAGATTCAGGCGATCGTGGAGGAAAGCGGGGGAAATATGGAGATTGCCGCCAGACGATTGTGCAGTGAGGCCCACCGCCTTAAAGGGATGTATCAGGACAATGCGACCGTAATCGCGATCCGATGCGCGGGACAGGAAAGTAAGGATGATGGAACAAAATGATAAAATGCATGGGATGTATGAGGGATTACGGGGAAAACAACAGCCGTTGTCCTGTCTGCGGGTATTCGAAGGAGCAGGCCAGGGCTGACGAGAAAAATTTCCCTGAGATCCTGAAGCCGGCCACGATTCTGGAAGGGCGGTTTATTGTGGGACGTTATCTGAGCTGTTCGGATTTTTCGATCGTCTATGTCGCCTGGGACGCGCTGCTGAGAAAGAGAGTCGCGATAAAGGAGTTTTTCCCGTATGGCCTGGGAGAGCGGGGAGAGGAAAATCTGATTGAGTTCGAGTCGACGCAGGAAAAAGCTGTCTTTGAGAAAGGAATGCAGCTTTTTGAGGAGGAAGCGAAGCTTCTCGGAAAAAATCAGGATATAAAGGAAATTGTGGAGGTGTACCGCTGTGTGAGGGCAAACAATACCTCTTACATGGTTATGGAATACATGGAGGGATGCACGCTTCAGGACTGGCTGGAGGGCAGCGTCCGGATTGAAGATCTGTCGGTCAACGATGTTTTCAGGAAACTCATGCTCTCCGTCGATACAATCCACGAGCGGGGGATCGGACATTACAACCTTGCGCCCGATAATATTTATCTGGACGAGGAGGGAAATGTGCGGCTTCTCGATTTCGGCTTTGCCAAGAAAGAATATCTGAAGCTTACGGACGACGCTCTGGACCTGTTCAGCAGCAGCTACACGGCGCCCGAAGTCCTGATGATGGAGGCGGCGGACAAAAATGCCGATCTCTATTCTCTTGGAACGATTTATTATCGGATGCTGACAGGAAAAGATCCCGCGCCGTGCCTTAAGCGCCTGAAACGGAAATCCAGGCTTCGCGTAAAAGAGGCGGAGCATGAAAGGAAAATCAATCTCCTGGCGGAAGTTCTGGCGGATAAGAGGCCGGAAAGCATAAAACGGTTCTGGGAGATGAGCAGTCGGGAAGGGGAGAGTTCCTAAATGGACAGAAATGAAAAGCAGAACTCTTTTAAAAAAACCAGAAACATACGCGGTCAGGAAAAAAAGAAAAGGGAAAACCTGGGGCGGGCTGCGGGCTTTGCCATTGTTTTTGCGATTCTTGCGCTGATGTGCGTTCTTTTGGCAGTTTATTTGTATTGGGGAAGATAGATGATTACTTATGCGATGAAGAGTATGCCTGGAAAACGGGATCACAACGAAGATTATATAAAATTTTCCGAGGACGGGAGCGCGAAGGTTTTTGCGCTCGCGGACGGACTCGGAGGACATGGATACGGGGAAGTCGCTTCTGAGATGGCGGTTGAAAGTGTTTTTTCCGCGGGGGAAAGCTTTGACAGCGAGGATTTTCTGAATAAGGCTTTTGAGAATGCGCAGGAGACCGTGCTGGAGATGCAGAAAAAAAAGACAGCCGTGTCGGACATGGCGACCACGCTGGTGGTTCTGCGCCTGACAGAAAAGTATGCCCAGTGGGCACATATCGGGGATTCCCGCCTTTACCGGTTCCATGGCTGGTCTCTGGAGGAGCAGACGCTGGATCACAGCGTGCCGCAGATGCTGGTAAGGCTCGGAGAGATAAAGCCGGAGCAGATCAGGCATCACGCGGACCGCAACCGCCTGCTCCAGGTGATCGGGATGCCGTGGGAGCAGCAGGCCTATGAGGTTTCCGAGAGGTATCCGCTGCGCAGAGGCGACTCGTTTCTGCTCTGTACGGATGGCTTCTGGGAATTTATTACAGAAAAAGAAATGTGCAGATGCCTGATGTGGTCGATGTCGGCGCAGGGATGGCTGGACCGGATGGTGAAACTGGTGGAAAAAAACGGCGCGGGAGAGGAGATGGATAATTATTCCGCGATCTGCGTGAAGGTTAAATGAAAGAAGCGTCTTATGGGGAATATGAAATGTGCGGAGGACCGCTGAGATTCCCGGGAAGGAGACAAAATGGAAGAGAACAGACTGAATGATCAAAGACGAATGTGGAAGTATATTGTATTCGGTATTCTGACCCTGGGTATTTATGATCTGATCTTTATGTGGGGGCTGATCAGAGATCTGAACAGAGCCTGCAGCAAGGTGGAGAGGGACGGAGAGGAGGAGAACTCTCCGAATTATATTCTGGTGGTGCTGTTTACAATATTTACCCTGGGAATCTATAATTACGTATGGTATTACAAACAGGGAAACCGCATGAAACGCGCCGGCAGGGAATACGGAGTCGAGATCGATGAAAAGGGCGGGACTTACCTGTTATGGATTCTGCTTGGTTTCTGGCTGTTCGGCGTAGGCCCGTTTGTGGCGCTGTATCTGTTTATCGTAAATCTGAATAAACTGTGCCGCCGGTACAACGTGCGGATTCAGGAAGAATATCAGCCGGGGCCGCGGCCGGAAAACAACTGGCCGAATCAGGAACCGCAGGATCGTCCCGCGGAGGTTCGGAAAGATTCCAGCAGCGATATGTGGAATGAAGATACCTACTACGACATGAAGGACAAGACTACGACAAAAGGGATCAACATGACAGGCAGGATCCGCTTCATCAGCGGCGCTTACAGCGGTGCGGAGGTCGAACTGCAGCCCGGCAGGGAGATGGTGCTCGGCCGGAACAGCGAGCTGTCGCAGCTGATCATACAGGATCCGGACATCAGCAGGAAGCACTGTTCGATCAGATATTCGGTGTCTGACGGAGCGTATTATGTGACAGATTTCTCCACTTTCGGAGTTTATATCAACGATTCCCAGAGAATGGAAAAGAACGTTGAGGTCCGGTGTCTGCCGGGCACCAAGCTGACACTGGGGAGCGGAAACAATGTATTTATACTGCAGTAGGAGGAACAGATTATGAAACTTGTACAATGCCAAAAGGGACATTTTTATGATTCAGAGAAATGGACGGACTGTCCGTACTGCAGCGGCAAGGCAGGCGCATCGGCAGATCAGGGCCGGGGGATGGGAGCCGGCAACATGGAAATGAGAGTAAATGAAGGACTGAATACGGGAATAGCGGTGACGGGCGCGTTTGTCCGCAAGCAGGAAGAGGTTTCCGACAGCAGTCCGACAGTGGGCTTCAGCACCAGAGACCTTGGAAACCCGCCAGGCATGGGACTTTATCAGTCAAGCTTCCAGACTTCGCAGGACGACGGAGCGACAATTTCTTTTTTGCCGCCGGGAAAAGGCGGACAGCAGCCTGTCGTGGGCTGGCTTGTATGCACGGAAGGATGTAACTACGGGAGATGCTACAATCTGCACGGAGGAAAAAATTTTATCGGGCGCAGAGAAGACATGGATGTCGCTCTGACAGGAGATGAAACCGTTTCGAGAGTCAAACACGCCATCATCATTTACGAGCCGAAACAGCGAAAATTTTTCGCACAGCCGGGAGAGTCCCACGAACTGTTTTATGTGAACGACGATGTTGTGCTGTCCAGTGTTCAGATTCATGACAGGGACGTTATCTCGATTGGGGAAACGACGCTTGTGTTTGTACCGTTCTGTGATGAAAGGTTTGGATGGGAACGAAAGTCAGCCTCCATCTGATCTGCGCTTTGCGAGGATGAAAATTATGAACTATAATAATCTGTGTATTAATTGTATGGGGGAAAAGCACGAGGGGGAACACAAATGTCACCGGTGCGGGTTTGACGACAGAACGTATAATCCTCTTCCTTATGTTTTGCCTCCGTATACCCCTTTGAACGGAAAATATATTATAGGAAGAATGCTGGGCGCGGGCGGCTTTGGCATTACCTATATTGCAATTGACACAGCTCTGGACCGCGTGGTGACGATCAAGGAATTTTTCGTAAGGCAGAGTATGTACCGGCATACGACGATCAATTCCGATGTTTCCATATCAACGGCTTCTTACAGCGAGAAGCATATCTATCAGGCGAACAGGCTGAAGTTTGAGCAGGAAGCGAAAACCCTGGCGAACCTGAACACTCTGGAGGGTATCGTCAGAGTGTATGATTTTTTCCAGGAAAATAATACGCTGTACATGGTTCTGGACTTTCTGCCGGGCATGACGCTGGAACAGTACGTAAGAAAGAACGACGGCAAACTGTCGTTTGAAGAGGTGGTTAAAAAACTGGGGCCTGTGATGGATTCTCTTGATCGTCTGCACAATATCACGCTTCAGAGAACATCGGGGGTACATGAGCCGGAAGGAGAAAAAGGAATCATTCACCGCGACATCAGCCCGGACAATATTATGGTGGCGCCTGACAACCGGAAGCTGACGCTTTTTGATTTCGGAGGAGCGAAGATACAGGACGGCAAAAGCTCGAGCGTGGTTCTTGCCAAGCCGGGATACTCGCCGATCGAACAGCTGCAGTCAGGAAATGCAGGGCCCTGGAGTGACATATATGCCATGGCCGCCACGATTTATTTCTGTCTCTGCGGGCAGGCGCCGCCAGCCTCCTCAAACAGAATCGCGGCGTCGGATCCTCTTGTGAGGCCTTCTCAGAGAGGCGTGGGGATCACGGCGGAACAGGAGAGAGTACTGCTGAAAGGTCTTGCCGTGCAGGTAAAAGATCGCTATCATACAATGAGGGAATTCAAGCAGGCGCTGGAGAATTCTCTCCGGAAAAGCGCGGAGCCGGTTCCTCCGAGACCGAGACCAACAGACCCGTGGCAGCAGGTCACGCCTGAGGATGACCATGGCTCCAGCGGTCATGGTTCCGGCGGCCAGGGTTCCGGCGGCCGGAACAACGAGAAGGATCGGGATGGCAGGCGGAAAAGAAAGCGGAAAGTTCCAGTGGCGGCAATAATTGTCGCGGCAGTTCTGGTGGTGTCCGCAGTCGGAGCAGTTGCCGTGAACAGTCTGTTAAAAAAATCGGGGGAGCAGCCGGGAACAGAGAGTACGGCTGATGCAAAGATGGTTCCGGCCACGGAAAAAACGACAAAGAAAAAGAAGAAGAAAAAAGAAACGGAGGCTGCGCCGGCGACAGAAAAACTGCCGGAAACTCAGGCGGGAGAACAGCAGAAGGATCAGGAAGCTGACATGCAAACCGCGGCTGTGACAACGGAAAAGCCGACAGAAGCGGCGGCAGTGAAAGTGTCCGCCAAAGACATTGTTGCGGATTACAACAAAGGCGGAATTTCTTACGGAGAAGCGTCGGCACAGATAGCAGACAGCGATTCTCCGGACAGCGGACAGGAAAAGCTGAATCTTTTGCGGCAGTCGAAAGCGGAGTATCAGAAAGGAAATGATTATGCCGCCGGGGATATGAGTCAGAAAGCCCTGACCGCGTACGGGAATGTGATCGCGGAGGATGTGAATTATGAGGACGCTCAGATGAGAATCCGCGAGATCACGGAGATGGAAGTAGAGATGTGCCGGGAGGATGTCGATTCCCTGACTGCGGAAAATCGTTTTGACCAGGCGCTTGACAGAATTGATTCCGCGGAACTGATTGTACAGGACAGCGGAGAATTGTCCTCGATGAGAGAGGAATGTCTTTCGGAGTATACGCTGTATGGTCTGGAACAGGCAGATCAGATGGCGGAGGCCGAGGACTATGAGGGCGCCAGGAAGCTGCTGACGGAGGTTTACGCGGCTACGGGAGATGAGGCGCTGCAGAGTAAAGAGGACGAGATTGCGCGTGCCGAGGAGGAAAAGAAGGAAGCGGATGCGCATGCGGGCGAGGAAGGGATTCATGATTACTCCCTGTACTATACGGACGGCACCTGGGAGGACGCGTTTAATTCCTGCAAGGAGAAAGGAGGATATCTGGTTCATATTAATAATAAGGAAGAACTGGATTATATCATCCGGAATCTGGAGCTCGCCGACGTAAGATCCACCCGGTTTTACATAGGCGCGCGCAGGGAAATGTCGGGAACGGAATACTACTGGGCGGATGAGAACAACGTCCTGTACGGCGAAAGCATTAATAAGGAAAGCAGCTGGTGGCTGGCAGGAGAGCCCAGTCTGCGCGACGTGAATGATCCCAGACAGCCGGAGGAACATGTGGCGGAGATGTTTTACAGTACCGCGGAGAACCGCTGGGTGCTGAATGATGTTCCGAACAGCCTTCCGGATTATCTGACGAATCTGGACAGAACGATCGGATTTATCTGTGAATACGAGAACAGGACAACAGGATAAAAAAGAGCCGGGATTCTGCAGCGTGAAAGGGAAAGGCGGCCGATGTTTATGAAAAGAAAGAGAAGAATTTTAGCCGGGTTCTGCTGCGCCCTGTGCATCTGTGCCGGGATACCGGGATGCGCGGAAGCTGCGTGGGAGGAATTTATAGTTACTTTTGGGACAACCTGGGGGGATGTGCCTGACACCTTTTCCCCTCCGGAACCAGTGGCGGCGCCAGCTCCGGCGCCAGCCGGGGACACCAGTTTCTACAACGACGGCAGGGCCGTATCGGTGAACTCCTACATCCTGCCGGATGAATCGACCCGTTATCTCACGCAGAGCGACGTGGAGCAGCTGACGTGGAAGGGAATCCGCTACGCGATTAACGAGATTTATGCGAGAAACGGATATGTCTTTGTCAAGAAGGAGGAGCTGAAAAACTACTTCAACGGGCAGACCTGGTATGACGGCGGAGACACCTCCGACCAGGAAGTCATAAAATCCAGGATGAACAGCTATGAGGTTGAAAATGTGCGTCTGCTCGTCGAGCTGGAGACGACTCTGTACGGCGGAGAATATGAATTATATTAGCCAGAAGGCGGAAAAGACAGATTGTACTGAAAAAAGAACAATAATCGCAGAAAAAGACCCGGTATTTGCCCTTGCATTTGCCGGGTTTTTCCTGTATACTGTGGAGGCTGTGACATTGATAGCGTAGAAGCGTGAGGTTGCTGTATGCTCCTGAATACACAGGCCATACGGGTTTTCCGTGGAGCGAATGTCATGTTAGAAAACTGGCGACAAGTCACTGTACAAAAACAACAGGCAGAGAGGGCGCAGAAATACTGCCCCGGTCTGTAAAAAGAGTGTGAGTCCGTGCGTGCGCATGACACACACGGGAGAGTGTACAGTCACCGCTTGTCGTACTGAACAAAAGTGCGAAAAGGAGGCGACTTTTTTTATGGCAAGTCAGGTTATGAGAATTACTTTAAAGGCGTATGAGCATCA
>CANQUH010000079.1 GCA_947626965.1 uncultured Lachnospiraceae bacterium | reverse complement strand
AGGTCATGCGTTCCATGTTCACATGGAAAAGCATGACACTGAGACCCCAAAAACACCGAAAAGGAGCCATTTTTCATGGAAAAATGTGCGGATTTGAGGTGTTTCAGGGTGCTGAACGTCCAGTGGACGTTCGCTCAGCACCGACCGGAGTGAAACGGAGATTCGGGAGCACGAAGTGCGGAGAAATCCGTGGCATCATGGGGGCAAAATACCTTTTGACCCCAGCATCATATTAAATGAGACAGAAGACATAAGGATGAAGCTAAATGCAGCTGTTTAGGAAATTCCTGGGTATATTTTCAGATATACAGCTTTTGGGATGGCGCCGAAAACTTAAAACATTGCATAAAATAAGAAGCTTTTTCATTTTATGTTGCTTTTCTGTCAGCAGAACTGTGCTTTATGTCTTATGATTATGTGAAATGAAATACTGCATAAAAATACATAAAAAGAAATGAATTTTCCTGGACGGATGACGCGGAAGGGAAGTTGAAGGGGGAGGCAGGTTGTTTTTCTGGAAACGTAATAACAGTGGTTCCGGCCGCGGCAAAAAGGATGAAAGAAATGAGGAGGAGCTTCGAAAGAAGAGTGAGGCTGCGGCAGACAATGTGCAGTCGGGTTTTTCTTCCCAGTATGACCGTGAACAGCCAGGATTCTCATCCCGCTATGAAGGGGTCAGCAGTAACGAGAAGGGTTTTGCAAACAGTGAACAGTCAGGATTTTCATCCCGTTATGAAGGGGTCAGCAGTAACGAGAAGGGTTTTGCAAACAGCGAACGGTCAGGATTCTCATCCCACTATGAAGGGGTCAGCAGCAGCGGGAAGGGTTTTGCAAACAGCGAACAGTCAGGATTTTCTCCCCGTTATGGGGGAACCGGTGATAAGGTAACAAATTATACAGACAGCGGGCAGGCTGTGATCCCGCCCCGGCATGAGGAAGTCGGAGACAAGGTGACAGGGTTCTCATACGGATATGACGAGGATGGCGCCCATGCAGAATTTCCGGGCCGGGAAGAGAGAATTCCGGATGGTCTGTACAGCGGGCCGGGATATAGGCCGGATATGGGCGGCAGAAGGAATGAGAAGGAAACCAGGTTCCGGGAGAATTCTCAGAATTTGATAAGTTTTCCGAAAGAACGATGGATGCTTCTGATCGTCCGGACAATGACCGGTGAAAATATTTTTGTGTCGGAGACGCCTTTTTATATTGGAAGAAGTCCGTACCGGGTGCATTTTCGTGTCAACAATCCGCAGATCAGCAACGTGCATGCGGTGATCACGAAGAAAGATGACTCATATTACATAAGAGATGTAGGTTCTCTGAACGGGACTTATATTAACGGAGAGCGGCTGTCTGCGGACACGGAAAGAGTTCTGTACAATGGGATGGCGTTTGAACTTGCCGGAGAAATGTTTACAGTGGTATTTCGGAAAGCGGAAGCGTGAAGAGGGTCCTGAAAGGAGGCAGTATGAATCTGGATACAATTTTGTTTTATGGGGGACTTATACTGACGGCAGTCTTTTCTTTTCTGGCGCTGATGACGGCGCTCCTGCTGAAAATACGTTATCTTCATCTTTCCGTGCAGATGGATGAGGAATATGGGAAAGAGAAAGAACTGAATCAGCGCCGCGGCGCGTAAGGGAGTCGGAATATGGATCAAATAATAGCTTCTACTTACAGGATTATACAGAAAATAGGAGCCGGAGGCGGGGGTGTCGTATATCTCGCGGAGCATTTAAGACTTGGGAAAAATGTCGTTCTCAAGGTGGATAAGCGGAAGCTGACCACGAAACCGGAGCTGCTGCGCAAGGAAGTGGATGTTCTCAAGGAACTGAAGCACGCGTATATTCCGAGAGTTTATGACTTTTTTGTGGAAGGCGAAACTGTCTGCACAGTCATGGACTATATTGAGGGGGAGAGTCTGGACAAGGCGCTCAAACGGGGAGAGCGGTTTTCACAGCCTCAGGTGATCCGGTGGGCGGTACAGCTTCTGGATGCTCTGGATTATCTTCACAGCCCAACCCATGGCACGCCGCCCAAAGGCTATGTGCACAGTGATATCAAGCCGGCCAATTTAATGCGCATGCCGGATAACAATATTTGTCTGATTGACTTTAATATTGCCTTGTCGCTGGGCGAGACACATGTGATCGGGGCAAGCATCGGATATGCTTCGCCGGAACATTACGGGAGAGATTTCTCCTTCAGCAGCAGCCAAATGTATGAGACAGATACCGCGGCATACGAGGCAGGCGGAGCCGAAAAGCCGAAAGAACCGGAGAAGGAACCGACCGGGGAAGTCAAGACGTCTTCCATGTCGGCTCTGCGCGCCAGTCCTTTCGGCAAGAAGACGATCATACCGGATGTCCGCTCCGATATTTACAGTGTGGGAGCGACCCTTTATCATCTTCTGAGCGGAAAGCGGCCCGCGAAAGAGGCGACGGATGTCATGGCTCTTTCGAAAGGAGAGTACAGTCCGCCTCTTGTTGAGATTATCACAAAGGCCATGAATCCGAATCCGGATCTGCGCTATCAGACGGCGAGGGAGATGCAGGAGGCGTTTCTGAATCTCAGAAAGAATGACCCCCGCATGAAGAGCTGGAAACGGAAAAGGAAGACAGCCTGCGTGGCGTTTCCGATTCTGATTGCGGCGAGCGCGGTGACTGCGTTTGTCGGGCTGAAGCGGCTTCAGGTTGCGGACAACTGGCTGAAACATACGGAATATGCGAGAAATGCGATGGAGCAGGGCGACATGGCAGAAGCCCGCAGGAATATCCGGCAGGCCCTGCCGGAAAAGAGTTCGTTCCTGACGCCGGCTCTTAAGACTGAAACACAGAGAGTTCTCACTGATGTTCTGGGTGTCTACGATATGAAGAACAGCTACAGGACACAGGGGATTATAGAGCTTCCGTCGGAAGTTCTCGGGCTGGAGATCGCGCCGGACGGACGGACCGGAGCCGGCCTCTGCAGCGGGAATCTGGAGATTTTCAATATTGAAGAGGAAAAGATTCTCACGGAACTGCCGACAGATTCTTCCGCGTTGTCGGAAGTGAAATATCTGGATGAAAGCACAATCCTTTATGCGGGCAGGGATGGCATCTGCTGTTTTGATATCGCGGAAGGAAGGGAGCTCTGGACGGGTGAGCCGGCTACGAAAATCTGTGTGTCTTCCGACGGAAAGACGGCGGCTGCGGTTTACCGGGACGAGACAGGCGCGTGTCTGTATGATACCGAAAACGGAAACCTGATACAGAAACTGGATTTTGGAGGAAAACATCAGAGCGTCGCGGAGAATGACAGCTTTGCGAATCCCGGGTACAGCCTTCTGGCGCTCAGCCCGGACGGAAGATTTCTGGCGGTGAGCTTTGATGACGGGACGCTGACCGTGTATGATCTGCAGGATGAGAACAAGCCGTATTACATATTAAAAGATCCTTCGGATTATTATCGTTTTGAAGGAGGATTCAGCGGGCAGTATCTTGCGTTTACGGCGACTTCCCCCTCGGAATCGGTTTTTGTGGTCGTGGATGCGAACAGGATGGAGCAGACCGGAGGCGCCCGTACGGACAACAGTACGATTGAGGCCCGTGCGGATGATACGGGTATCTATATAAAGAGTGATAATATTCTGGCCGCGGTTGACCCGGTGACAGGGGATCAGACGCCTCTTGTGACAACCGCCGAGACTATTCTGGAGTTTGATACAACAGGAAAAAATACAGTGATGACGACAGACGACGCCGTTCAGTTTTACGACTATACCGCGAGTCTGATGTCCGAATTTAAGAAAGAGAATACGAAAAGTTTTCTCGCGCTGGCTGAAAATGCCGCGCTGATTGGCAGCCTGGATTCGCCGGTTGTCCGGATCATGGATTATGAGGAGCATCCCGAGGCGGAGATTTTTTCCTATGATCCTTCCTGCAAACATGATGAAGCCAGAATCAGTGCGGACGGAAAGACCATGATGCTGTTCTCTTATGATACATTTTATTTATATGACATTGATGGGAACATGCAGAAGGAGGTTTCGCTCCCGGATGCGGAACAGATTTATGATCAGCAGTTTGTCCGGGATGAGGAAGGCTCCAGGCTGGAAGTGATCTACAACGACGGAAAACGGACGGCCTACGATGTAAAAGACGGCGCTCTTCTCTATGAGAAAGAAGGAGATCCGCCGGATTTGTCGATGGAGGAAGAATTTGTGACAGACCGGTTCCGCATCAGGTCGGCGCTTCACGGGCAGCCTGAGGTGTATAATCTGAAGACGGACAAGCTGGTATGTACGCTGACGGAGGACGCTTATCTCACGTATGTGACACAGGCGGACGACGACGCGGTCATCGTTCAGTATGTCACGGCGGATGGGTACTGTTATGGCCAGCTGATGAATGAGAAGTGGGAAGTGCTGGCCGATCTGCCGTATCTGTGCGACGTCATTGACGGGACGCTGCTGTTTGACTATCCGGACGGAAATGTGTGTCAGTCACACATTTATCGTATAGATCAATTAAAAGAAATTTTAAAGGAGGAAGAGAGAAATGCGTAAACTCAGAGGAATGTTGTCGATGCTTCTGGTTATTGTATTAACCGTATCGATAACATTGAATCAGAGGACGACGATGTTTGCGGAAGAAGCCGCGGAAACTCAGGGCGTTTCGGAAGAACAGCCGACAGGAGAGTCGGATGTGTCGGAACCTGTTCCCGCGGCCGGCTCGGAAGAAACTCCTGCGGATGAACAGGAGGAAGAGGCAGAGCCGGGAACGGAAGCCGTGACTGAGCCGGCGGCGGAGGAGAGCACAGAAGCGCCGGCGGAGTCAGAGGAGGCCGGGACAGAGGAAGCAGAATCCGAAGAGACCGAGCTGGAGACAGCGGAACCGGAGGAGGCAGAATCTGAAGAGACCGAGCTGGAGACAGCGGAGCCGGAAGAGGCAGAATCCGAAGAAACCGAGCTGGAGACAGCGGAATCGGAGGAAACGGCAGAACCGGAGGAAACCGGGACGGAAGCCGCGGAAACTGAGACGGAAGAGGCCGAATCAGCGGAAACAGAACAGGGAACAGAGGAGCCTGCGGAATCCGAATTGTCATCAGAAGACATGGATGAGACGGAGGAGGAATCGGTTGAACTGGGTGACGGAACCGGAGCAGCGGAAGAGATTGCGCTGGATGAGGAGTCCGTTGAATATGTGAAAGAGCTTTGTGAAGTGATTCTGAAGAAGTATTTTACGGACATCGGTCAGTATGATCTCTTCAGTGAAGAAGCGGCGGCATATATTTCCGATACGGTGCTGGCGATGGAGTGGAATGTGCTGAATGACTGCTATGAGCAGACAAAAGGCGCAAAGGCCGCTTTTGAGAGACTCAGCCCGGAGGAAGCCGAATATTTCAAAAACACGGAAGCAGGCCTTTACCATACAATCCTGATTACGCTGACGGATGTATTTTCAGGACTGATTTCAGAAAACGGGGCCATGCCGTCTTCTCTTCTTCCGCTTGAGGAAAGAAAAGCATATCTCGTTGTGAGCAAAGAAGAGAATATCGATGCAATGCCTTTGAGCAGAGTGCTGGAGCTGCTCCGCGATGCGAATGGAAATAAGATTGAGATTCCGCAGGGTGCAACGACTGTGTGGACGTATTATAAGGATGAAGCCGGAAACATTATCCGCGATGAATACCATGCGCTGAAGAACAGCGATATGGTCGATCTGTCCACAGTTGCGGGTGTGGAAAATTACCGGATGGAGATGATCATCGGAAGCGGAAAGCAGCTGGATCCGGCGAATATCCGGTATATTGTGAAGGTATATGTTTTATTGAATACTTCGGAGAAAATAGAATATGAACTTTATGAGCAGGGAGCGGACGGAAGCCGTACAAAAATCAGTCCCGCGAGGATGGATACATCCGTAAACAATCAGCTCGGACTGCCTGCCGAGATGACTGTTTATTCCGTTCCGGGACATGTGCAGGGCAAACAGTATTACCTGGGGGTCTCTTCGCAGGCGGATGAACATCCGGATATCAAAACGGAAATCTACACCCTGGAAGGTTATGATGAGTATATAAGCGGTGCGGCGGACAACCCGATCACCGGACAGATTCTGAATCAGGATATGCAGCAGGCAGGGGCAGGTTACCTCCATGCGTATGATGACGGCGAAGTATTTGTTATTGTCCACAAAGATCAGAAAACCGGACTGGCGATTGCGAATTCTTCTCAGTATATAATATTCTACGTGAAGTCGGATATAACCTACTTTTCGGGAAATATTTACAGGTATGAAGGCTCTCAGATGGAAAACATCGTGCGTTTCAGCGCGGACTCCTACACGGCTGACCTTGATTCCCTGAGTGTTGACTATGGGACGGGAGCAGTGTCCGGGACTGGCGTGACCGGTCTCTATTATATGCTGAACAGTAGCTGCGCGCCGGACGGGGAGTATTACTGTGCGCTGGATGTCCACTGGGCGTCCTACGGAGACAATGCAAACAGCTATGTGACGAAGGCGGTGGCCGGTCTCTACAATTCTCTGGATGCGGCGTCAGGACAGCCGGATATTAAGGAACAGCTGTTCCCTGTGGATAAGAGCGGCGCTCCTTACGGATATAAGGCAAATTATTATTATAAGAACGGCGGACAGTATTTTACCGTGTTCTTTAGAGACGGATCGTCCCAGAAGCTTAATGTCAGGATTGCGGACTATGAGCCCAAGTATGACGAGAGTTATGTGAAAGAGTTTACGGAGGCCCCGATCGTGGGCGAGCAGGATCCGTGGTTCCGCATTACCGGAGCGAACCAGAACGGAGCTCCTCTGGATACGTATGTGGTTGAAAACGGCAAGGAAATCAACATGGATACCATGTACGGCTACGGTTACCAGACAATCCTCATCAACGACGCGAATGCGGATCTTTCAAAACTCCAGCCTGTATTCTGGACTCCCGACCCGGACAGGATCAAGGTGCGTGTGGCGAGCAATGCCGGGCAGGATGTTGTTTCCGGGCAGACAGTGACAGATTTCTCTCAGGGAACCGTGCAGTACAAGGTGGAGATAGACGGGAAAGAAAAGAACTATCAGGTAAGCTTTATCAAGAAGGCTTCCGGTTCTCAGCTGTATGTGGCAGGACCGAGGAAGCAGGAAGTTTTCCTGGATGAGTATTTCGAGTACAAGCATGATATTATGATCGCGAATCTGGGAGACCAGCCGCTGACCGGCCTGAAGGTGGAACTGAACGCGACGAATACGAAACTGGATGATTACTGGGTAATCGGCGGGGAAGGAAACGATATGCTTGCTCCGTTTACCACAACTTCCTCCGAGGCGGAGTACGGAGAACTTGCCAATGTCGCAAAGATCTGTCTGCGTCCGGACGGAGAAGGAGAAATCGACGGAACGCTCAAAATCTCCGCGGACGGACAGGAACCGGTGGTGATCGAGCTGACCGGCCGTGCGCAGAATCCGAAGATTGTGACGGAGAAGCTGGATGACGCGGTAAAATTTGTGCCGTACTCCTACTGGATCTTCACAAATAACATGTACGACTGGACGAAGGTTGAGTATACCCTGTCGGAAGATGATCATCTTCCGGCAGGTATGGAGTGGAGACCGGAGATCGGAGAAATCTACGGCGTTCCGCGGGAGACAGGTACGTTCCCGCTCCACATCAAGGCAGTCTTTACAAGCGATACATACACATTTGATCCTTCAGAAGTGGAGCTGGTTCTGACCGTGAAGGAGAATACAAATGACAACGTCTACAGTGCGTCGGATGACAACTATGTGATTCTGGATTCCATCGGTATGGATGAAGGAGCGCATGATTACGTCCTCGAGGAAGAAAAGATTGCGGAAGATCAGCTGTTCCGCTCTTCCGGTGAGTTCGGAAACTTTGTGGATCTGTGGCTGAACGGCAGCAGACTGGTGAAAGGCCAGGATTATACGGCGGAGAGCGGAAGTACAAGGATCACGATCCGCAGCCAGACATTTAAGGACAAGGCGGACAGGAATGGCACGAACACGCTGGCGATGGAGTTCCGCGAGGCAGGGGACAACAGAAACACCCTGAAGCGTACTGCGCAGAACTTCCGGATTGATATTACAACGGAAGGACCGACCGAAGCGCCAACGGAAAAACCGACCGAGGCACCGACAGAAGCGCCAACGGAAAAACCGACTGAGAAGCCGACCGAGGCGCCGACAGAAAAACCGACGGAAGCACCAACAGAAAAACCGACTGAGAAGCCAACGGAAAAACCGACGGAATCCGAGGAGCCGGAGACGTCTGCAACGGAACCGTCGACAGAAGAACAGCCGGAGACGCCAGGAGAGACAAATCCGCCTGAGACAGAGGAACTGACGGAAACGGAGAGTGAGACAGAGACAGAGACGAACAAGGCGGCGGAAAGCGAGAAATCGACAGAAGCGCCGAAGAATCAGGGTTCTGTCGCCATGAGCGTACAGGTAGTAAATACGGATAACGCGCCTATGGCGGCAGTGACCGTCGAAGTTCATTCAACTCCGCAGAGCGTCGTGACGGATGAAAACGGCATTGCAAAGTTCACCGGCGTGGAATTTGGAACGCATACAATCCTGGTAAAAGACAGCACCGGAAACACAGTCGCTTCACGGAATATCCAGATTACGGAAGGAACAGATCTGAATCTGTCCGGAGATGTGATTACGGCGCAGAAAGATTCCGCCTTTACGCTGAAAGTAAAGGTGCAGAACGGGGAAGTCGTGTTTGAGAATGTTTCGGCAGGCGGAAGCCCGCAGACGGCGGATACGACAAATATCGCGGGATGGCTTCTGGCTATGGCGGCCTCCCTGCTTGTGATGATGGCGGGCGTGCTGTTTGGAAGAAGAAAAAGAGCGTAATCAGAAAGAAATTTAAAGAATGATTCTTACTCTGCGCCGCCGCAGTTCCCGCGTGAATTGCGGCGGCACGGAGGTTATGGAGGAGAAACGCATATGAAGAGAAAAAGCAGATGGTTTTTACTGTTTCTGCTGACGGTTCTGCTGTCTTTCGGTGTGATGGCAGGGGAGGCGTCCGCGATTTCGGGCGTCGGGATCAGCAAAACCAGTGCGACGATCATAAGAAAACAAAAACTGAAGCTGGAGATCACCGGTACAAAGAAGAAGGTGACCTGGTCCAGTTCAAATAAAGTGGTAGCGAAGGTATCGAATAAGGGAGTTGTGACCGGAGTCAAGGCAGGAAAGGCAACAATCAGGGCGAAAGTCGGAAGAGTTATCTATTTCTGCAAAGTAAAGGTGAAAAGCGCCGGCCTTGACAAGAAGAAAGTTTCTCTGAAAGAAAAAGGAACGGCGGTAATTAAACTTTACGGAACAAAGATCCGGTCGGTTTCGACGAGCAAAAAATCGGTTGCGTCAATCAGCAAAAGCGGAAAAATCACCGCAAAAAAGGCTGGAAAAGCGAAACTGACGCTCTATGGAAAGAACGGGAAAAAATATACGTGTACGGTGACGGTCAAGCCCGGAATTAAGGGAGTCACGCTGAACCAGACAAGTCTGGAGCTGCTGTCCGGAAAGACGGCGAAACTGACCGCGTCAGTAAAACCGGCAAAGGCATCAAACAAAAAAGTAACATTCACGAGCAGCAATCCGGCGGTGGCAGCAGTGAATGCTTCCGGTACAGTCACAGCTGTGGGACCGGGCAAAGCAAAAATCACAGCCGTGTCGGCCAGCGACAGCAGCAAAAAAGCGGTATGTAATGTCACGGTGATCAGCACGGTGATCACAACGCAGAGCGAGCTGGATAAAATGGACGACCTGGTTGAGATGGGCGCGGATGAGATAACGATTCAGTCAGATACGAGCACGGAATTTGTGGTTCCGCGCGTGGACTGCCCGAACGTGGATCTTGTCGTGGACGTGCCGAACGCGAATGTCACGAACAAAGGAAACTGCGGTCAGATTGTTGTGAAATCAGTCAACAACAGTTTTGTGGAGCAGGCGATGGGAAATGACATCGTCTATCAGGATACGAAAGGAAAGATAACGATCGGCAGCGAGGCCCGTGATACAAATGTCTATATCGCGGGAGAGAATGCCAATGTGGAGATTGAGAATAACGGTTCAATGGAAGGACTCTGGCTGCAGAAGCTTGCGCAGCTGAAGGTCAGAGGTGCGAGCACGCAGAGAATTTCCACAATAGCGCAGCCGGGTTCGGCGGGCAGTACGATTACGACCTGCAAGAATCTGCAGCTCGACGCGGAGGCGAAGGTTACGCTGATCCTGGAGGAAGGAGCGGAACATACGCTTGCGACCGTCACGGATAACGCAAATATTCCGGCCGTGCGCGGACTGGGCAGCGTTGAAGTAACGAACAAGGTAACGCATGAGGTGGAGACTGTCGTTGCGGAAAATGACAACAGTGTGGCCAATTTAAGAAATGTAACCCTGGAGGGCGGAGTGACGTCCTATGAAGGGAAGGCTCTGGAGGAAACCTCCGTTTACCTGATCAAATACAGCAATGCCATAGACGCAGACGGGATTCTGAATTATGTGGGAGGAGCGAAGAACTGCGCGACGAACGCCTCCGGAAGATATTCTTTCGAAGACGTATCGCTGGGCAACTACTATCTGGCCGCTGTGATGAAGGATATGAAGACAGTTGTGCAGACGGTCATCATCAACAGTGATACAGGAAGCAGCTACAACAATGAGATGCTTGTCATGCTTCCGGAAAAGATGACAGGAACAGGTTCTGTCTCCGGTACGGTTGTTGACGCAGGCACCGGACATCCGGTGGACTATCCGGTAACGCTCAAGATCCGAAAGGGAAAGACCAACCGGACCGGCGAGGCGCTGCAGACGGTATCTGCGGCAAGCGGCGGACAGTACCGTTTTGAGAATATTCCTGCGGGATCCTATACCGTTCAGGTGATCAGCAGCGCGGCAGGCGAGACGTCGATCACGACGAACTACATCAATGTCGTGGTGCTGGAAGGAGAAGACACGGCATCCAATATCACGGTGACGCCGACGCTGAACAAGGATGAGATGCGATTCGTATTAAGATGGGGAACGAAGGCGTCAGGAGCGCCAAGTGATCTGGATTCTCATCTGGTGGGTCCGACGGAGAATGGCGAGAAGTTCCATATCTGGTATTCAAGAAAGACTTACAGTTATAACGGTCAGAAGTATGACGAACTGGATGTTGATGACACAGAATGGGAAGGGCCGGAGACCTCAACGATCCGTCAGATGGTCAATGGCGTCTATGACTTCTACGTCTATGACTATTCAAACCAGGACAACGAGGCCTCCACGGAAATGTCACAGAAATCAAATGCCTATGTTCAGGTATATGATGGGGATGTACTGCTGGCTACCTACCGTATTCCGCAGGGAGGGTCAGGCAATCTGTGGCATGTATGCAGTTTTGACTCCACGACCAGAAAGCTGACAGAGATCAACTCGGTGGGATACTGGCCCTCAGGCAGTGGAGGAAGTATAGGCGGAAATATGATTGACACGGTAAAGGGAGCACTCAATGAAAAAATCAGCAGTCTCCAGACCCTGTATGATGAGAAATTGACTGATGGAAAATACAAGACGGAAGTACAGGACATTCTTACACAGGCCCGGACACTGTATGAGAGTTCACAGGATTATGATGCAGTCAGCGCCATGGCAGGGAAATTAAGTGAGTATATTTCCGAAATCAGGAGCATGCCGGAACAGGAGATAGTGGGAGCCATTGACCGTGCACAGACTATACAGCCTGGCCAGACAGTCTCATTTGAAACATCAGGCAGTACGCCGGTATGCTATACGTTTACACCGGAGTCGGACGGATATTATACGTTCCGGATCACGCCGGGAACAGAAAGCTCGGGGGCACGCTGTACCCTGTATAACCGGTATAAATATGAAACCAGCGAGAGTTACGATTATACTGAGAAAGCGACGATTCTGAGTGCGTATCTGATTACAGGAAGAAAATACACCTTTGCGGTTTCCGGAAATTATTCGGGATCTGCCAGCTATACAGCTGTACTGGCAAAGGGACGATATGTGATGAAGGATGAATTTTCTGATGCGCTGGATTCTGTGAAGCTGTACTATGAGAACCGTTACATCGCGGATTCGTCTCTCAAATCGGAGGTTGAGGCTGCTCTGAATAAGGCGGATGAACTGTACGGGAATTATTCAGGACAGGATATGGAAACGGTTCTGCCACTGTACGAGAAACTTCTGGAATATGAGGAGATTCTTGAAGATCTGCCGAGCCAGTCGCTGGTAGACCGTCTGAATACTGCAAAAGCTTTGCAGATCAACGTGCCGGTTACGGCTACAGTTACCGAAAGTGAATCGGCCTGCTACTCCTTTACCGCGGGGAAGGACGGCCAGTATGTTCTGACAATGGTCTCGGCTACAGAAGACGCCGAGCAGTACTGCACGGTATACACCAGCGATTACCGAAGGTGGGATGATGTAAGATATGGTGGAACTCTTCGTATAGAGATAAAAGAGGGCCAGAAATACTTCTTTGTGATCTCAGAAGACCTGCTGGATACCTCCAGCTGTACGTTGACCATAAAAGAAGCGGAGTCTGAAGAGAGCGATTCTTCCATGATCGATCTCGAACTGGATCTGGATATTTCAGGTGACGGCAGCGCAGAGACGGAAGAACTGATGCCGGAAGAGACGGAGACAGACATTCCAGATGAACCGGATTCAGAAGCCGTGGAGATGGAGGATATTATCATCGACGAGACGGCTGTGACGGAAGACGCGCCGGCAGCAGAGGAGCAGGATGTGCTGGTGACAGAAGAACAGAATCTTCCGGAGACAGAAGAACAAAATGTGCCGGCAACAGAAGAGCAGGAAAATCCGGCGGAGATAGACGTGGGAGAGGAGTTCCTGGCGCCGACGGAAAATTCGGCGGAAGCGGTTGTTGTTATGGAGTAATATTATAATTTCTGGAAAAAATGGAGCTGTTCGCAGCTCCATTTTTTTGCGGTTCCGATTCCTTTTCTTTTATATACATAAGCGTCAGCCGCGAGGGAATATTTCGCGGCTGTTTATCGCTGTGAATAAGAAGTCGCTGGAACCAGAATTTCTGTCAAGTGTAAATGTCGTTATTAATGGGTGAGACTTATGTGAGTTTCTCTCACATTGTCGTGGGCGCGTTCAGTCAGCTCATTTTAATCAAAGCGAATAATATCATTTGGAGTACAGTTCAATATTTCACATAAACGTTCCAGAGTGTACATGGTGATACTCTTATTATGGCGCAGATTATTGATGGTTCTGCTGTTGATGCCATATCTTGTAATCAGAGAGTAAGTGGTAATCTCCCTTTTTCTCATAGTGTCCCACAAAGGATCATAACAGATCATGAAAATTCTCCCGGATAGTTGATTCTTTTATTATCCGGTGGAAAACAGAGATTGAATATACTGAAAAATGTAACTATAATGAATGTTATAATCCGAAAAGAAAATTTTGTTCAATTTATTAGTAGCATTATAAAGCAAAATAATATATATTAAACATATAATAATGATAAATTTCGCAGAATACTTAATTCTACGAAATATATTACTACTTTACACTGATAAAATCAACACGTTTTTGAATTATTTTCCACTTGATTCTATCTTATTTTATAATTAGAGAAATATAAGCAGGGGAAAGGGGCGTTATAATGATAAAAACTTTTAGTGATGTTGCATATCAATGGTTAAAAGAATGCGAAAGCAAAAATTCACCATCTACGGTCACAAAATACAGGCAGCTATTGAAGAAATATATTATTCCACAGCTGGGAGACTTATTCTGTCAGGACATTGATATGGCCAGATTAAATAAATTTCATGATGAAATCTCGCATCAGGATGTAAATAAGGCCGGATTATCTATATCGAGTCAGAGAATTATTATTATGATTGTAAATAATATCGTTTCTTATGGATATAAAAACGGTCTGATAGAAACTGAATTGTATCTGAAACCTGGTCTTACAAAGAGAAAGCCCCTTGTAAAGGTTTTTTCCACAGAAGAACAAAAGAAAATAGAAGAATATACGATCATGCAAAAGGATAAATATTCTCTCGCGATACTGCTGGCCCTGTATACGGGCATGAGAATAGGGGAAATTTGCGGATTGAGATGGTCAGACTTTGATTTTTCAAAAGGTTCTGTTCAGGTGGAGCGCAGCGTACAGCGTCTTCCGGTACAATCGGGCGACACAAAAACATGCCTGCTGGTATCCATTCCGAAAAGCAGCGCCTCTTACCGTATCATTCCCATGCCGGAATTTGTTCAGGATTACATCAGCAACTTTACCGTTTCCTCTGATGACCAGAACGGGTATTGCATATCTTCCAGTAAAAAAGAGCCTGTGGATCCGCGAACATTGCAGTATGCATATAAACGGCTGTTGAATTCT
>CANQUH010000078.1 GCA_947626965.1 uncultured Lachnospiraceae bacterium | reverse complement strand
ATACTTTCCGAATCCAACATATGCTTAATTTTATCGTCTAATGTTTCATCATTAGAAACATCAATACAATCAGTGAAGTTCAGAGTCATCTGATCATTGCTTTTTCTATTATTTATAATCAAGCCATCGCTAACAGCCTGCTTTAAAATAACCTTTTTGGTATACGATGGATAAATATCCAGTATTGTGCTTTTAAAAATGCCTTTATCCAAGCTTAATTGTCACCTCCACTTGCCTATAATTGGTTTTAGTATACCACATTTCTTTAAAAAATACTATTGACTTTTTGTGAACTTTATGGTAATAAAGAGTTTTTATGTTTTTAGAATCGATCAAAATCGACCTGTCCCGCAATCGCTACAGTCAGATTCACTCCGAAAGTAGTCTCCAGAACATAAACCTCAGAATACCAGCCGTTACATGGCAACTCCGGTTCGCTGTCTGGCATGTATTTTTTATTAGCAGGCTCCTATTCGTGCCACGGGTGCGGCACTTTTTTACTGCTGATCCAGTTCCTTCTCAATCTCCTCAACAGACGGCAAACTGCTCTTTAATTCTTCCGGCCAGGTGACAGTAAAATTGTTTACGTTCTTACCGCTTCGCTCCATCAACCTATTTTGAATCTGAAATCCAAGGACATTGCTGCTCCAACCATTCGCTATAACCATTTGCGCATACCAAATGCGGCTCTCCTGAGTATCCAGCTTGTCCAGCAGAGCCCGATTTGTCCTCCACGGAATTTGTGCCACAACCCGTTGCACAAATTCGTAATCGGCCAGCACTCCGCAAATTTCCGCATATATTTGATATTTCGAGGAGAAAGACCGGACATTTCTGGAAACGCTCCTTTCAAATCCTTTGCCATTCGGTCAATAACCTTTGCTCCCCAACCTTCTTCCTGCTGTTTGTCCAGAATATCTTTTCCAATCGTCCAATAGAGACAGATCATACTGGAATTGGCATTCAAAACAACAGATAACCGTCTTGTCTGGATTTGTGTTTTGATTTCTTCTATAAATTTCATATAACTGTCGCTCATTTCGGAAAGATTCGGAGCAACAGGAAATATTACTCCATCTTTATCCTTTCCCATACGCTTTCTATTATCCAACATATTCACTTACCCTTCCGGCATCGGGTCGTGTCCATGCTCGTCCAGTTCTTTGACATAAGCAGCCATCATTTTTTTCAAAAACAGCGCATTTTTCCTTGTCGTCAGAAGACAGCTGCACATACTTGATTTTGTTTTCCATTTCTTTCCTCCAAAGTTATATTCGGAGGATTAGGAAACGTGAACCCTCCATACACGATTCTTTTTCATATGACATCACCCTTTCTTTTTTATATTTGTATTCATACACCAAAATTGATGCTGATACCTGTCTGCTAAAGCCCATCTTCTTTATTTAATGCAATGACCATCCGGTTTTCTCGCTAAAAACAAGATAAAAGTATCAGAGAATACAATTTTGTTCCCAGCTTCTAAAACAGCGTCTCTAAGTCCAGCGAAGAACTTGCTTCTATAAGGTTCCGGAATTACAATATGGTCACAATGAGTACCTGAAAACGCCACATATTCGTCTGCGGTAAATTCACGTCTCCCATGATACTCACGTCGTTCAAACATAACATATCCATAATGGACGACATTTTCATATTGAAACGAGCCGTGCCTATATGGAATCTCCGGTTTGAAATACTTGGAGTAAACCTGCTGGATTTTATTGAACAGCTCCACATTCGGCGTTTTGTAATCCGCTTTCGTCAGCATCATTGCCAGCGTTCCGCCCGGCTTCAGCAAATCAAATGTCTTCGAAAATGCAATTTCCTCCGGAATCCATTGAATCGTTGCCGCAGAATAGATCATATCAAATTTCTGACTGCCGAAATCGTGCGTAATAAAGTCATCATTTACAATATGGAAATTAGGACACGCGCCATATTTTTGTTTCATCTTTTCCGTCAGATTCTCGCCAAGCTCAATCGCATGGTAGTCGCATCCTGTAGCCAGTATCGGATCGGTCGCCTGACCTGTTCCCGGGCCAAGTTCCAAAACAGTTTTCTCGGAGTCAATCTGGGCATACGCGATCAAATCGGCAAATAACTCTGCACTATATCTGGGTCTATATCTATCAAATTGCTCTGGAATCGTATCAAACACTTTTCTGAATTCCATTCTTTTTCACCTCTCTCCATAACCAAAATACACTATATCATCTTGAAATACTCCAGCGCTGCCCTGATTGCCGCCTCTTTCTCCGGCGGGCATTGTAGCTGTCTGGCGTTCTCCGACTTGGGCTTGTTGTAGTTCTCTCGCTCAATGATCCCGCATTTCCGCTTCACTTGCGCGATATACAAGTGGATCACTTTCAATATAATTCTAGATATTAAGTTTGTGCAATAAGCATACAGTCTCTGTATGATACGTCGCCGGAAATAAATCTACAGCGCATGCCCGCTCCACTTTATATCCCCCGGCCTGCAGTATCTCCAGATCACGCACAAGGCTCGTGGGTTTGCAGGAAATATACACCATTTTCTCCACTCCGTATCCGATAATCCTCTGCAGCGCCTTTGGATGTACTCCATCCCGCGGCGGGTCCAGCACAATGAGATCAGGCTGGGTATCCAGCTCATCAAGTACTTTCAATACATCGCCCGCGATAAAGCTGCAGTTTTCCAGGTGATTCAGTTCTGCGTTCTCCCTTGCCGCCTCGACTGCCTCCTCCACAATCTCGACCCCTGTAACGCTGCGCGCCACCGGCGCGAGGATCTGCGCGATCGTGCCAGTTCCGCTGTAAAGATCAAAAATCACTTTGTCTTTTGTATCGCCTATGTAATCGCGCGCTGTCGCGTACAGTATTTCCGCGCCCAGAGAATTTGTCTGGAAGAAGCTGAAGGGTGATATCCGGAAAGTCAGTCCCAGCAGTTCTTCTGTGAAATAATCCTGTCCGTACAGAATTTCCGTGCAATCGTTCTGGATCACATCTGCAAGGCTGTCATTGACGGTATGCAGAATTCCGACGATATGTCCTTCGAGGGAAAGTCGGCGCAGAGCATCTGTCCAGCTGGCCAGACAACCGTCAATCGCTTCAGCTCTTCCTGCTGCTTCATTCGGATTTTCACCCGGCTCCGGCCGATTTCCTGCAGGCATCTCTCCCGTTTCTCTCAATGCAGTTTCCGAACCTTCCTGCTGTTTTTCTCTCGCAAAACCGTCTTTTTTCCCGGATGTCATTCCATCCGCCTGCGAACTTGTCACCAGATCCACCAGGATTTCTCCTGTCTTCCTGCCTTTGCGCACCAGCAAATGGCGGAAATACCCTCTGTGTGTCATTTTGTGGAAAAACGGCAGGCCTGTTCCTTTCGCAAATTTCAGAGTTTCTTTCAATATTTCTCTGAAATCTTCATCGACGATCTGGCAGCCGTCTGTCGTCACTATATCGTAAAATCCGCCCCTTTTGTGCATTCCAAGCGCCAGCGGACCGTCCTTATACTCGTCCCCAAAAGAAAATTCCATCTTGTTCCGGTATCCGGACTGCACTGGGCTGGATTTGATCCCTTCAAAAATATAATCACCGCAGACAGGATCAAGAAGCCGCCGGATCTGCCCTTCTTTCATCTCCAGCTGTTTTTCATATGGCAGATTCTGATAGGTACAACCCCCACAGTCCGCAAAATGCGCACAGGGAGAGTCCCGTTCGGCGGGAGATTTTTCGATCACCTCAAGAAGCCTGCCCTCACATTTTCCTTTCCTGGCCTTTCTCACAGAAAAACGCACTTTCTGCCCCGGAACCACATTCTTGACGATGATCCGGGTATCTTCCGCAGTAACTATCCCTTTGTTCGGGAAATCCACACGCTCGACCGTGCCTTCCAGAATCTGTCCTTTTTTCATACAGTCGTCTCCTTTTCCGTAATTTGCTATTGTTCACTCCGTAACCAGCACAACGCTTCGCGATACAGAAAACTCTCCACCGTCCAAGCGGCATTTTTCCGCTTCAAATTCGTGCGCATCTCCACTCCGTTCCGGTCGGCAGAATATCAGAAAAAGGAGCAGGTGCCGTCCGACATCTGCTCTCCTTCTTTTCCTGTTTCAGCCTGCGGCCCTGGCGAACTGCCTGACCACAGCGTTTTCTTTCCCGTCTTGTTTTTATCTGCGAACCGGCAGCTCTCAGCATACAAAAATTTCACTTTTTCCTCACACTTTAACCTGCAGGCTGACAGGTGCCGATTCACAGAATCTGCCTTTTGCGCCTCAGTCCGCTGACCCTGCAATCCCGCCTGCGCGGAGATCAGTCTTCTTCCTCATCGTCGTCGTCAGATTCAGCGGCCACCGGACCTCCTTCTGAATCGTCCGTGTTCTCCTCCGGCGCTCCTTCTGCTTTTTCCGGCTCTTTCGAGGCTTCTTTCTTCTCATCCTTCTTTGACGTCTCTTTTTTGTCTGGGAAATCGTCGTCTTCAAAGAAGTCCTCGAAGTCGTCCTCAAAATCGTCCTCAAAGTCCTCAAGATAGTCCGGTGTGAAATAGCGGTATACCGCATATGCGATCGCTGCGACCGCGGTAACTGCTCCAATCACCGCAAGAATCCATAAAACAACGTTTTTGTGCTTTTCATCTTCTTTCTTCTGCAGCGCTGCAAGAAAATCTTCAAATTTCATCATGACATAACCGTCCTTTCCAGTCCTGGGCTCATGCTCCTGACTTTTTCATCCACTCGTAGTATATCACAGGTATTCCAATTTTACTATAAAAATTTAACCTGATTTCACAGCTTTTGCAATTTTGCAAACGCGGCAAACATCTTTTTCACGCCAAACTTCTCAAATTCGACAGTGACCTCATAATCTCTTCCGCCTTCGGTGATCTGCCGGACAGTTCCGACCCCGAATTTGACATGTTCCACCGTATCTCCAACTCCGTAATCCAGACCTTCGGATTTTTTCACTTCATACTGCTTTGTATCGTACGCTCTGGCGCGAAACGCTTCCCGCCTCTGCTGATACGCAGACGTCTGATAATCCGGACTTCTTCCAAACGGAGAAGATCCGCCGTTTCCTGTCGGCAGTCCTCCTCTCGCAGCGTTATTTCCGCTGCCGCCAGGTATTGCAGTTCCACCATCCATGTATGCACCGTCTTCCGCAGAGGAACCGCCTTCCCCATATGCTCCGCTCCCCGTCATCATCCTGCCGCCGGAATACATGCCGCTCCCCGGCGCTGATCCTTCCCCGGCAAACCTGCCGGCCCCTGCCGCAGATTTCCTGCCCATATATATGGCGGCATCCACATTCGGATTCGCTCTCGACAGCAGTTCTTCCGGAATATCCTTCACAAAGCGCGAAACCATGTGAATCTGCGTCTCACCGTGCACCATACGCATTCTGGCGCTTGTCATTGTAAGCCGTTTCATGGCTCTCGTAATACCGACGTAGCACAGCCGGCGTTCCTCCTCCAGGTCCGTCGGATCATCTGAGATTATACTGGGATAACCCGGAAACAGCCCGTCCTCCATGCCTGCCATGAATACCTGCGGAAACTCGAGTCCCTTGGCGCTGTGCAGCGTCATAAGAAGTACGCGGTCCTCTCCTTCCTGGACGTTGTCAATATCAGCTACCAGCGCAACCTCTTCGAGAAAGCCCGACAGTGACGGTTTCTCCGCCTCCTCGCTGTAGGAAGCCGCCTTGCTGGCCAGTTCGGTGATATTCTCGATCCTCTCCTTCGCCTCGTCAGTCCCTTCTGCTTCAAGATCTTTTATGTAGCCGGTCTGCTCCGCAATATCCTCAAGAAGCTCCTTCACAGAATAAAATTCCTGTTTGCTGCGCAGGGTCTGTATCAGCGTCACAAAAGAATTCAGCTTTGAGATGCTTCTTCCAATGCCCGGAATCTCCTTTGCCGCGCTCAGAGCGTCATAAAAACTCATTCCATGCGACAGAGCGTATTCCTGAACCCTTGCGATGGTCGTCGCCCCGATTCCCCTCTTCGGCACGTTGATAATCCGGCGGACTGCGAGATCGTCCTGTCCGTTGTCCACGGTTTTCAGGTAAGCCAGCAGATCCTTGATCTCCTTGCGCGCGTAGAAATTAATGCCGCCGATAATCCTGTACGGGATATTCGCGATCAGAAATTTCTCTTCGAACATGCGCGACTGTGCATTCGTGCGGTAGAGAACCGCGCAGTCGCCGTAACTGCATTCCCCGCGCCTCACCATGCCGCTGATCATGCCGGAAATATACTCCGCTTCCTCAAACGCATTCAAAAATTCTCGGAAATTTATCTTCTCGCCATCCCCGTTCGCCGTCCAGAGCGTCTTGCTTTTTCTTCCTTTATTATACCGGATTACTTCGTTCGCCGCGGACAAAATATTCTGCGTGGAACGGTAATTCTGCTCAAGCCTGATGACCCTTGCGTCAGGAAATACCTGCTCAAAATCCAGAATATTTCCGATATTGGCCCCGCGGAACTTATAGATCGACTGATCGTCATCCCCGACAACGCAGAGATTTCTGTACCTCGACGCGAGAAGGCTCACAAACTCGAACTGTACCATGTTCGTGTCCTGATACTCGTCCACCATAATGAAGCGGAAGCGTTCCTGATAATAAGCCAGTGCTTCCGGACAACTGCGGAACAGTTCCACCGTTTTGCACAGAAGATCGTCAAAATCAAGCGCGTTATTTTTCGCAAGCTGTTTCTGATACTCCTCGCAGACGTCGGCAATCATCTTCTTCTCTTTCTGGGAAAAGCTCTGATTCCGTTTCAGAAGATCCTCCGGCGTCTTCATCTCATTTTTTGCCGCGGAGACTACGGAGAGAAACATCCGTTCCTTATATTTCTTCATGTCAATCTGAAGCTGTCTGCAGACCTCTTTCATCAGAGACTTCTGATCATCGCTGTCATAAATTGTAAAATTCTTTCCATACCCGATCTGATCAATGAACCGGCGCAGGATCCTCACACAGGTGCTGTGGAAGGTCGCCACCCAGACCCGCCCGGCTTCTTCTCCCGCCAGACGGTCCACACGCTCCCTCATTTCCCCCGCGGCTTTGTTTGTAAACGTGATTGCCATGATGTTCCAGGGGTTTACTGCCTTTTCCTCAATCAGCCACGCGATGCGGTGCGTCAGCACGCGCGTTTTCCCGGAACCGGCTCCTGCCAGAATCAGAAGCGGCCCCTCATAATGACAGACCGCCTCAGACTGCTCTTTATTCAACGAATCCAGTATTTCCATTTCTTCCCCCATATTCTGTTTTTGCACCTTATTTTCTCTGCCTGTTTTTCTGAATTTTTTAACCAAAAATCCCGCTGCAGGCACAAGATATCAACCTTGCCCCAGACTTCAAATACAGCGGACACTTCCTGCGGCATCGTTTACTCCTCAAACTCCGCCACCACAGTGTACCCGCTCTCATCTGTGCGAACCTCCGTGACAACGCCCTCCCGGCTCTTCAGCCTCTCCCGGCTTCCATAATTTCCGGACATCGCGATTGCCGGTTCAATCGTATAATACCAGCTCGAAGGCAGTACACCCTCCGAAACCGTAACCGGATCCCCCGGCTTCACCAGTCCTTCCCGCTCCATTTTAAATTCCATGCTCCGCATCCTGCATTTCCCCTGTCACTTTTTTCTGTCTTTTTCCATCCAAATTTTTTTAATCCTGTAAATACTTACCGCTTCTGGTTATTTTCTGCTTGTCATATGGTTCTCAGGACTATATAATAATGATACCGGGATTGAAAATCATTGGCCGCAATGCGTTCGCGCATGAACAGTTCATCCGGCATCTTTTGACCCCAACATTAAAAAAGGCCTTTCCGCCTATACTCGAGGTGATTTCATGAATCAGGATATTGATGCTCTCGTATCAAAAATCATTGATCAGCTTTCCAACCTGTCCCATATCCGTCCGGGTGAAATCCCGAATATTGATCTGTACATGGATCAGGTGACTTCTTTTATGGACGAGCACCTTCAGTCCTCCCGGCGGTACGAAAAGGACAAGATCCTGACAAAGACCATGATCAACAATTACACCAAGAACAAACTGCTCCCTCCGCCGGAGAAAAAGCGCTACTCCAAAGAACATATGCTCATGCTTATTTTTATCTATTACATGAAGGGGTTTCTTTCCCTCGACGATATCAAGGCAATTCTCGGTCCGGTTACCAGCCGGTTTTTCCAGTCAGAGACTGCCTTAAATATTGAGGATATTTACTCTGAAGTATATGCCCTCGGCAAAGAGCATATCGAGGCAATCAAGGAGGACGTCCGCGTCTCCTATCAGAAAGCGGCCGCTTCTTTCCCGGAGGCGCCCGAACAGGACCGCGAATTTCTCCGGACTTTCAGCTTTGTCTGCCTCTTATGTTTTGATATTTATCTGAGAAAGCAGATTATTGAGAAACTGATCGACTCCTGGATGGAGACAGAGTCTCCCGGATAACCGCCGCACGGCCCAGATGCTGCGTCAGCAGCTGATTTCCATTTCTGTGCATGCCTGAGCATGCAGAAAAGCCTCCAGTGGAGGGTTTTCTGTATCGCGGAGTGTTGTTGCTGGTCACGGAGTGAACAGTAACCATAAATTTGCCGGCGCGGCAAAAGCCACGCCGGTTTTTCTGATTCTATCCCCTTGGGATCTGGAATACAAGGCAGTACCAGGGACATTTATGACTCTGCCCTGCCTGCAGAACAGGCACATCTTCCTGGCAAAATCTCCAGAAGATCAGTCAAACGCTCCACCCGGAAAAATTTCTCTCAGCTCTCTCCGTCCTGCTGTCCGTTCAGCCGTGCAAACACCATTGCATAACCGTCGTTGCCGTAATTCAGTGAGCGGTTCACCCGGCTGATCGTCGCCGTGGAAGCCCCTGTCTTCTCCGCAATTTCAAGATACGTCTTTTTCTCTGTCAGCATTCTTGCCACTTCAAATCTCTGTGAGAGAGAAAGCAGCTCGTTTACTGTGCACACATCTTCAAAAAACAGGTAACATTCTTCTTTATTCTTCAGACACATGACCGCCTCAAATAAAGCATCGACAGCTTCCGTCCTTATTTTCTTACTCATAAGCACATCCTCTCCTGACTTGCCAAAATTCTATGGTCTCTATTTTAACACGTCAGCGCATCAGTGTAAACAGATTTATGTGTTTTTGAACCGATTAATGTATTTTTTATATTCGCTCACCGAACGGTTCACAATCAGCTCTTCCGGGAAACCGGCCTCCTCGATCAAACGGCCGCTGTAGCAACAGTTCCCGATATCCCCGGACCAGTGCGCGTCGCTGTTCAGAATCACCGGCGTCTCAAAACGGCTGCACAGCTCCAGCATGGTCAGATAATTTTCCCTGGAATTCTGCCGGTAATTCAGCGCGCTCATCGACGTATTGTTTACTTCAAGCAGTACATGATATTCCTTCGCCGCGCGTACAACCTCCTCGTAATCGAGGGGGAATCTCCCGTCGTCCGGATGTCCGATGATGTTGACATAAGGATTCTTTATCGCGCCGATCACCGCCGCCGTATTCTCCTTCCTGCTCCCCGGACGGATACAGGGCAGATGCTGGCTGGCGATCACGACATCCATCTCCCGCAGCAGCTTCTCCGGCATGTCGATCGTCCCGTCGTAATCCATAATGTTAGCCTCCGTGCCGAACATTACCTCGATCCCGGCCATCTGACGGCTCAGAACCTTCAGATTTGTAAAATGATACTCGTGGCAGGTCCCCGGCATCGCGATTCCGTGCTCCGTGATGCCGAGCAGCTCCAGCCCTTTGTCCGCGGCCGCCTGCACCATCTCATTCATCGTATTGTACGCATGGCCGCTTGCAATTGTATGTGTATGGGAATCCAGAACATATTTCATAAGAAGCTCCACCTCCGTTTATGAACCGCATTATATAATGAAAACTCTGGCAATGTCAACTCTTTGAATTTTCCTTTCGTTTTCAGTCTTGCGAAAAATGCCGTCTTATTATAGAATCATTGAAAGTTTAATATGAAAGCCCAAAAGTGTAACCCGCGGGCCTTCGTCTATAACAAAATAAAGGAGCTGAAACTTAAAAATGAAAGATCTGATCAAACTGTTCTTCGTCTTTGCCCAGATCGGAACCACCACTTTTGGCGGAGGGTATGCTATGCTTCCGATCCTTCAGCGCGAGATTGTAGACAAACGTCACTGGGCCACCGAAAATGAGCTGATGGACTACTACGCGATCGGCCAGTGCACGCCCGGCATCATCGCCGTGAACACCGCGACCTTCATCGGCTACCGCCAGTTCGGCATCATCGGCGGCTTTATCGCCACCTTCGGACTGGTCGCGCCCTCCATCATCATCATCACAACGATCGCGCTGTTCCTCACCAACTTTGCGGAACTTGCTGTCATCAAGCACGCGTTCGCCGGAATCCGCGTCTGCGTCTGTGTGCTGATTCTGGACTCCGTCATCAAGCTCGGCAAAAAATCGATCATCGATAACCGCTGCTGGATTATTTTTCTCGGGATTCTCGGCCTGTCCCTGCTGACGCCGGTTCCCCCGGCAGTTCTGATCGTAATCGCGGGACTTGCCGGTTTCCTGCTGAAACCGGACGCGAAAGGAAAAGAGGTGAGTAAATCATGATCTGGATACAGCTTTTCTGGGAATTTTTCAAGACGGGTCTGTTTGCGGTCGGCGGCGGACTTGCCACTCTGCCGTTCCTGTATGATATTTCCGCGTCGACCGGCTGGTTTACGACGCAGGATATTGCGGATCTGATCGCCGTATCGGAATCCACTCCGGGACCGCTCGGCATCAACATGGCTACTTATGTCGGCTTCAAGACAACCGGACTGTTCGGCGGAGTCGTCGCCACCTTCGGTCTGGTTCTGCCGTCCATCATCATCATCATTCTTATCTCAAAAATACTGGACAAATTTAAGGAATCCGCGCTCGTCCAGCGGATATTCTACGGACTGCGCCCCGCGTCCACCGCTCTGATCGCGGCGGCAGGACTCGGAGTCGCAAAAATCGCGCTTCTCAGGCTTGACATTTTTGAGGAGACCGGTTCATACCTTGATCTGCTCAACTGGAAATGCGCCCTGCTCGCATTGCTGATCTATATCGGACTGAAAAAGTTCAAAAAACACCCGATCCTGTACATTGCGATCGCGGCCGCCGCCGGAATTGTATTCCAGTTATAAAAAGGAAAAGGTCACGTCGTTCCACTTAGATATGGAACACGTGACCTTTTGAATATGCATTACAGGACTCCCAGCATCGTATACCCCGCATCGCTGACTGCTCTGCGCAGTACTTCCGTATCCGCTGGCTGTTTTGTGCGGACAGTCGCTTTCCCTTCCGAAAAATCGACCGTCGCCCACGTTCCCTCCAGGCGGTTCAGCGCGTTCTCGACACGCCGCGTACAGTTTCCGCAGGTCATTCCATCGATCCGGAGCGTTATCGTATATGGATAATGACTTCTGTCATGATCAGCCACCCGGACTTTTTTCTCCATCTCTTCATGTTCTCCGCAGCATCCGCCGCCTCTGGACAGCTTTTTGATGTATGATTTCACGGAAAACACACAGATCAGAACCAGGATTACCACAATAATTGCTGTTGACATAACTGCTGCCTCCAAACAAATCATCGAAACGTTTTGTGTCCGTTTCAATCAGCATTACGAACCTGTCCGGTCCGGACATATCCCGAACTTCAGACGGGTTCGTGTAAGTGTCTCTGCCCTGCGGCGCAGGACAGCATCAGGGACGAAAATATTGACTGTTTCTACATGCTTACTCCAGCAGATTCCCCATGCTCCGCAGTGTGATCGCGAGCGTCGAGGTATTATGCAGCCACGCAGATGTCGTCGGCTGGATAATTCCCAGCACGCCGAGCAGAATCAGCGCGGCATTAAATCCCACGATTACCCCGTAATTCGCGTGAATCCGCCGCATCAGTTTTACACTGAGCCACTTCAGCGTAACAAGCTCGCGCAGATTGTCCGCTCCGATCGTGATGTCCGCGATCTCGCGCGCGATCTCCGCCCCGTCGCTGATCGCGACGCCGGCATTCGACGCCGACAATGCGGGCGAATCGTTGATTCCGTCGCCGATCATGATCACCGCGTGGCCTTCAGACCGCTCTCTTTCCACAAAACCTGCCTTGTCTTCCGGGAGTACTTCGGAATAGTACTCATCCACACCGACTCTCGCCGCAATGGAGGCCGCTGTCCTTTCGCTGTCTCCGGTCATCATCACAATCTTGCGGATCCCGGCTTCTCTGAGCGCCCGCACAACTTCGGCCGCTTCCTCACGCAGCGGATCCTCAACACAGATCACAGCTGCCAGCCTGCCGTCGATCGCCAGATAGAGCTGCGAATATTCCGGGGGAAGCGATTCGAATTTCTCCTGCTCCCCTTCAGGAACAACGCATGCCTCATCGTCAAACACAAAGTGAAAACTGCCGATTACGACCCTGCGTCCCTCTATCTCGGAGACGATTCCGTGCGCCACAACATAGCGGACCGTGGAATGAAGCTCCTCATGTTCAAGCCCCCGCTGCTTCGCGGCGTCCACGACCGCTTTCGCCATGGAATGCGGAAAATGTTCTTCGAGACAGGCTGCAGTCCGCAGCATCTCATCCGCGCGGTTCCCTCCAAACGGGACAACCTCGCGCACTGCGGGATGGGCCTTTGTCAGGGTACCCGTCTTATCAAACACGATTGTCACAGCGTCCGCCACGGCTTCCAGATATTTTCCGCCTTTCACCATGATGTCATAGTTTCGTGCCTCCCGGATCGCGGAAAGTACGGCCACCGGAATTGCCATCTTGAGCGCACAGGAGAAGTCCACCATCAGAACTGCCAGTGCCTTCGTCGTATTCTGTGTGACGGCCCATGCAAGCGCCGTTCCGGCCAGTGTATACGGCACCAGACGGTCCGCGAGATGGCTCGCCCTGCTCTCAGACGCGGATTTCAGTTTTTCTGTCTCCTCGATCATTGAGACGATCTTTTCATACCTGGTTGATCCCTTCGTCTCCTTCACGAAGATACACAGATCACCTTCCTCGAGCACCGTTCCGGCATAGACGTAATCGTCCTTCTCTTTGCGCACGGCCGCGGATTCTCCGGTCATCGACGACTGATTCACCAGCGCCTCCCCGCTCTCCACGATGCCGTCAAACGGAATGACCGTCCCCATATGTACAACAATGTGGTCGCCCGGCTTTACATTGTCGGCAGGAATGAGAATATCCTGCCCATCCTTTCTCAGCCAGACTTTGCCAACATTGAGCGACATGCTTCGCGCCAGATCACTGACCGATTTTTTGTAGGTCCACGCTTCAAGCAGTTCTCCGATGCCAAGCAGGAACATCACGGAATCAGCCGTCTCAAAATTCCTCCGCACGACCGACACGCCGATTGCCGTCGCGTCGAGAACCGAAACCTCCAGCCTGCGCCTCGCAAGACTGCAAAGCCCCTTTCCGATGTATTTCAGCGACAGCAGAGCCGTCCATACCACCCGGACCGGATAGGGCAGAAACAGCTTTTTCGCCGCCCGCACCACAAACCGGTTCACCAGTTTTTCCTGGTAATACGCATTCAGCTCCCTGCCGGAACTCTGCAGCACCTGACCGGGCACGTCCTCTTTGTTATACCGGAACGCTCTGAGAGCCTGAAAGATCTTCGCACGTCCATCCTCATAGCGGACTGCCACATCACAAGTCCGCTCATATACACGGACTTCTGTCACCTGAGGAAGCTTCTGCAGATAATACTGCAGGATATCCGCTTCCTCGCAGGTCATGACAGCCTGCGCCATGTGAATCCGCATTCTTCCTTTTATCTCATGTCTGATTATGAATTTCATTCATATTCCTCCGGATCTTTTTGTTATCATGCACACCGGACAAATGAACAAATGAATTACATTTATACAGAATTCCTACGCAGGCGATCCCTCAGCTGCAGGTTCTCCGGAAACCGGAACTTCCTCCTGTTCTTCACAGGCTTCACAGAAGTTCTCCTCTTCCATTCCCGCGTTCCTTTTCGCCGCTTCTTTTGCCGCGCGCTCTTCATTGATCTGTTTCGCTTCCGCGAGCACATCTTCTGCGTTTTCCTGGATTGTCGTGACAACCTTCATCACACAGTCCTTCGCGCGCAGAACTGCCGCCGTACAGTGTGTATAGACCTTTTTGGCATCGTTGCTGCCGAGCAGCTTCAGTCCCGCAGTTCCGAACAGAGCGCCCCCGGCAAAAATTCCAAGCTTCTTGTACTTAAAAATATCCATTGTCATTTTCCTCCCATCTGCTGCCTACTTATGTTTATATCCGGTGTACATGACCATTATGAAACAAAAAACCGCTGCCCACGCCCAAAACTTATGCTTCTTCATTTTTTCACCTCACAAATCAGAAATCTGCCGTGAAAGCTCTGTCTCTATGCAAAAAATTCTGTGCTCCGGCGGCGCACGTCCGGCACCGGCCGAAGCGGAGCAAACCGAAGAGCTTTCATTCATGATGCTGCCGGGCATGCCCGGCATAAATGTTTACATAGTTAGTTTTTCCTAACATTACATAGATATTTTATACACGTTTGCGCCAAATGTCAAGCAAAAAGTTAGTTATATATAACTGTAATAAACGGCAGATCGTTCTATCCCCTCCGGAACCCCGAGGGCAAAAACGCATATACTACGATAGTTAAAAAGAAAAGGAGAGAATTTATGAGAAGAAAATTTCTTTCACTGCTGACCGCGGCAG
>CANQUH010000077.1 GCA_947626965.1 uncultured Lachnospiraceae bacterium | reverse complement strand
ATTGGTCTGATGGCTGGCGCTGTCATGGCCGCAGGACTTGTGCTGACGGCACATGCTGACGGACCGGTTGAGATCACATTCTGGCATGCAATGGGTGGAGTGAACGGTGAGACTCTTGAGTCGATCGTCAGTGACTTCAACGAATCACAGGATGAAGTACATGTAAGCACAGAGTATCAGGGAACCTATGACGACACGATTACAAAACTGAAAGCTTCGATCCAGAGCAGCACCGGGTTCCCGGATGTGTGCCAGATGTACGATGTAGGTACAAAGTTCATGTATGACAGCGGCGCGGCAATCCCGGTTGAGGATATGTTTGAGACGACGGGCTATGACAAGGGTACGGTTATGGATGTTATTTCCAGCTATTATTCTGTGGATGGCAAGCAGTACGCAATGCCGTTTAACGTATCCACCCCGATGCTGTACTACAACAAGGATGTATTTGAGGCAGCAGGTCTTGATCCGGAGACACCGCCCAAGACATATGAGGAGATTCTTGAATTCTCAAAGCAGATCGTTGACAGTGGTGCGGCGCCGGTAGGCTACTCACAGGCAATTTACGGCTGGTTCTTCGAGCAGCAGCTTGCAGGCCTTGATCTTTGCTACGGCAACAACGACAACGGACGTACGGAGCCGGTGACGGCGGTTGAGTTTGATTCCAACGGCGGCGGCGAGAAGATCTTCCAGATGTGGAAAGATATGTATGATTCCGGATACTTTGAGAACTATGGTACGACCACGGCCGATACGCAGACGGCATTCTTCGCAGGTCAGGTAGGTATTATCATTGAGTCCACGGCAATCCTCAAGAACGCGATCAATTCTTCTCCGTTCGAGGTTGGCACAGGCTACTTCCCGAGATTCGAGGGCAATGAGGACGGCGGCGTTATCATCGGCGGCGGTTCTCTCTGGATGATGAACACGGGCGACGAGGAGAAGCAGAACGCGGCATGGAAGTTTATCGAGTACACGACCCGTCCGGAAGTTCAGGCCAAGTGGAACATGGGAACAGGCTATTTCGCAATCAACGAGGCAGCTTATGATCTCGATGAGATGAAAGCATATGTTGAGGAATTCCCGGGATTCAGCGTAGCGATCAATCAGCTGAAGGATTCTCCGGTCAACACCTACACGGCAGGCGTTCTTTCAGGCGTGCAGACAGAGTCCCGTCTGATCTTCAACGACCTGATGGCGCAGGTATATGACGGAAAGATCACACCTGCGGAAGGTGTAGAGCAGCTTGCCTCCCAGGTTAATTCCGCAATTGAGAATTACAACGCGTCGATTGAATAATTAATTGTTCTGGGTCATGTGTGGATCAGAAAATGATCTGAGATGTTTCATCATGTAATTCATGAGCCGGGAAGTCCGGCGGAACAGGATCCGCCGGATGGTACGGCTGAGTGAAAGGATTCAAGGGATATTGCCGGGCGCGGCAATATCCCCTTTTGGCAAAATTTTACAGGAGGCAGGATCATGGGATTATTAGGGATATGTAATGCTGTTAGTGCATACCTGCATGACCTGAATCTGGTTTCCACCGCATTTCGCCTGCTTTTGGCGATGACTTTGAGCTGCATCATCGGTATTGACAGAGGTATGAAAAAAAGAGTTGCCGGGGTCAAGACGCATATTGTTGTCTGCCTTGGCGCGACACTGATCATGATGACAGGGGAATACATACATCTTTACTCAAATGGTGTCGGTGTTGGTGACACGGCAAGACTTGGAGCTCAGGTCATCAGCGGCGTTGGTTTCCTCGGCGTGGGGACGATTATGGTGACCGGACAGCGTCATGAAGTATCAGGACTTACAACGGCGGCCAGTTTGTGGGCCTCTGCGGGCATAGGACTTGCGGTCGGAATCGGGTTTTACAGCGGTGCGATTATGACCGCGGCGTGTATCATGATCGTATTCAAATATTTTAAGTTTGTTGACAGGTATGTGGAACAGCATTCCAGTATATATGAAGTTTATATGGAATTTGAAAATGACGATAAGATGAGGGCCGCAATCAAGAAACTGAATGATTCGGACATCAAAGTTACAAATACCTATATAGACAAGAGCTCCAAGAGCGATGTCATCAGTGTTCAGGCGACTCTCGAGGCAGCGAGATGGAAACCGCGCAATGCTGTATTCCGTGAAGCGAGGGAGCAGGATGGAGTGATTTCTGTTGAAGAATTGTAAGATTCTTTGACCTGGTCAGAGGCGGCTGCCTGTATATTGTCTAAAGCTTGAATCGAATTTTTTAAAAATCGTATAATTAACGGATTAAAAAAAAGATATTTTTATGGTATATTGATATTATAATTATTATAATATGGAGGATGAAAACATGGAAAAAGAAACAAGACCTTTTATACCATGGCAGCTGGTTGACGATTTTATGACAGCCGTTTTTGTGAAAATGGGAGTGCCGGAAGAGGACGCGAGACTTTGTTCTGATGTTCTTCTCGAGAGTGACCGCCGCGGAATCGAGAGCCACGGCTGCAACCGCTTTAAACCAATCTATATTGACCGCATTAAGGCAGGTATCCTGAAGCCGGTGACAAAGATAGATATTCTGAAAGAAACACCGACTACGGCGGTTCTCGATGCAAACGATGGTATGGGTATGGTAGCAAGCAAAAAAGCTATGGATATGTGTATCGAAAAGGCGCACAAATACGGGCTTGGCATGGTGGCTGTCCGCAATTCTTCTCATTACGGAATTGCCGGCTACTGGGCTTCCATGGCTGTCAAGGAGAACATGATCGGTATCACTGGAACGAATGCGAGACCTTCCATTGCCCCGACGTTCGGCGTTGAGAATATGCTCGGTACAAACCCGCTGACCTTTGGTATGCCGACAGATGAGCCGTTCCCGTTTATGCTTGACTGCGCGACTTCCATTATTCAGAATGGAAAGATTGAGTATTATGCCCGCATTGGTCATGACACGCCGGAAGGTATGGTAATAGGAAGAGACGGCTCTGCCATGACAGACAGCGCTCAGATTCTGAAAGATATCAGAAGTCAGAAGGCAGCGCTTGCACCGCTCGGCGGTATCGGAGAGCTGTTTGCCGGATATAAGGGCTACGGCTACGCGACGGTTGTTGAAATTCTCTCGGCAGCGCTTCAGTCCGGTATTTTCCTCCGCGCACTTGACGGAAAGGACGAGGATGGAAAGATACGTCCGTATCATCTTGGTCATTTCTTCATGGCAATTGATACAGAGGCATTCATGGGTGCGGAAGCATTCAAGAAGACCTGCGGCGATATTCTCAGGGAACTCAGAGGTTCTCAGAAAGCTCCGGGTGAGGAACGGATTTACACGGCAGGCGAAAAAGAGTATGATGTGTGGCTGTACCGCAAGGACAAGGGTGTTCCTGTGACGGAAGCAGTTCAGAAAGAGTTTATTCAGCTTCGCGACGAACTGGGGCTGACGCAGTTCCGTTTCCCGTTTGAATAGGCGTCTGTGTCCGCGGACAGCAGATTATCGAATGTCTGCAGAGACAACATTGATATAGCGAGAGGAGCATATATGGATTACGCAAAAGAATCATTGAAGCTTCATGAGCAGTGGAAGGGCAAGATCGAAGTAATTGCCACCGTTCCGGTAGCGACAAAGGACGATCTTTCCCTGGCATATACTCCCGGCGTGGCGCAGCCCTGCCTGGAGATTCAGAAAGATGAGGAGAAATCCTACGAGCTCACCCGCAGACACAATATGTGCGCGGTGATCACCGACGGCAGCGCCGTGCTCGGCCTTGGCGATATCGGTCCTGTGGCAGGCATGCCGGTTATGGAAGGAAAGTGCGTTCTGTTCAAGGCATTCGGCAATGTGGACGCGTTTCCGCTCTGTGTCAAGACAAAAGATGTAGACGAGTTTGTCAATACGGTAGCGCTGATTTCCGGTTCCTTCGGAGGAATCAATCTTGAGGATATCTCGGCTCCGCGCTGCTTTGAGATCGAGCGCAAACTGAAGGAGAAATGCGATATTCCAATCTTCCACGACGACCAGCACGGTACGGCAGTCATCTCTCTGGCCGGCCTTACGAACGCGCTGAAGGTTGTCGGCAAGAAGAAAGAGGATGTGAAGGTTGTCACTTCCGGAGCAGGCGCTGCGGCGATCTCGATCGTGAGACTGCTTCTGGCGGCGGGCTTTAAGAACATTACAATGTGCGACCGCTCAGGCGCGATCTACGCAGGCCGTGAGAAGGGCATGAACTGGATCAAGGAAGAGATGGCGCAGGTGACGAACCTGGAGAAGAAGCAGGGCACGCTGGCGGACATGCTGGTGGGAGCGGATATATTTATCGGTGTATCGGCGCCTGGCCAGGTGACAAAAGAGATGGTGCAGACGATGAACAAGGACGCGATCATCTTTGCGTGCGCGAACCCGACGCCGGAAATCTTCCCGGATGAGGCGAAGGCAGGCGGAGCGGCAGTGGTATCGACCGGGCGCAGCGACTTCCCGAACCAGATCAACAATGTGCTGGCGTTCCCGGGAATCTTCCGCGGTACATTTGATGTGCGTGCGAAGGACATCAACGAGGAGATGAAGATGGCGGCGGCGAAGGCACTGGCGGATCTGATCTCTGACGAGGAGCTGAACGCGGATTATATCATCCCGAAGGCATTTGACCCGAGAGTGGGCCCGGCGGTAGCAAAGGCTGTCGCGGAGGCGGCGCGCAGGTCAGGTGTGGCAAGATTGTAAGAGAGAAGAAAGTTTCCGGGATGCCGCATAATGGCAGGTGCGGTATTCCATTTTCCGCATTCCCCTATTACAGCCGGGCAGAAATGCCCGGCTGTTACTATGAAAGCTCCGAACAGTGGCTGTCAACGGGCATGGCCGCTTACTGTGAAAGTTCAGAGCTCCAGCGCTGAACGCGCAAAAGCGGCATTCTCCAATTACATTTTCTGCGCATCCGCCGGTTTTTCTTCATGTTTCATTCGATCCCGCTCAGATCATAATCTTTCAGCCACTGACTTGCTTTTTCGCACACATCTTTCAGTCCGCTGTCTCCAAAGGGACTTTCCAGCCCTGCATTTTTCAGCAGATCCGTAAATACACGGCTTCCCCCCTGCTTTGTGTAGGTTATGTAATGCGTCCAGGCATCTTTCGGATCCTCCTGTATTCTAGCCCAGAACTGCAGCGATACAGCCTGCGCAAGGCAGTAATCTATATAATAAAAGGGGGAGGAGTAAATATGGTGCTGTCTCTGCCAGCCTTCTCCTTCACTGTAGAACGGGATATCGCCATCCAGCTTCATCCATGGCATGTAAATACCGAGCAGTTCTTTCCAGACTCCATGCCGTTCCTTCGGTGTCAGTTCAGGTTTTTCATATACAATATGCTGGAAATGATCGACCATTGTGCCGTAAGGGATGAAGGTCAGCGCACCGGAAAGATGACAGTAATAGAATTTGCGGGTGTCTTTTTTGAAAAATCCTTCCGCCCATGGCCATGCGAAAAATTCCATTGACATGGAGTGTACTTCACACGCCTCAAGTCCCGGCCAGATACAGGCCATCGGGATGCGGTCCCGGTTCATCCAGGCGGCAAACGCATGTCCGGCCTCGTGTGTGATGACTTCCACATCATGCTGAGTGCCATTAAAGTTTGCGAAAATGAAGGGAACTTTATAATCGGGAATACTCGTGCAGTAACCGCCGCCGGCTTTTCCTTCGGTGGAGAGTACATCGAGCAGTTCATCGTCGAGCATTTTGTTAAAAAATTCCTTCGTTTCAGAGGAGAGTTCGCCGTAGAATTTTCTTCCCTGTTCAAGGATATCGTTCGGTGTGCCTGCAGGTCTTGGATTTCCGGAACGGAACTGGAGTGCGTTGTCCGCGAAACTCATGGGATATTCTTTTCCAAGACGTTTGGCCTGTGCGCGGTAAATCTGATCTGCCACAGGTACGAGATATTTGATGACGGCAGCGCGGAATTTTTCGACATCTTCTTTTGTGTAACAGTTGCGTTCCATGCGGTAGTAGCCAAGCTGTGTGAAGCCATCATAGCCGAGTTTACGGCCCATGGTGTCGCGCACGCGGACAAGCCGGTCGTAAATATCGTCGAGCTGGGCTTGATGATCTTTGTACCACTGACCTTCTGCTTTCCAGGCGGCAAGACGCCTTGCGTCGTCCGGATTGCTTTTGAACGGACTCATCTGGGAGATAGTGTATGTCTTTCCCTCGAACGGGATCTGCGCCGAGGCCAGAAGTTTTTCGTAGGTTGTTTTCAATTCATTTTCTGTTTGCAGTTCCGGAATGATCTCCGGGGAGAAAGTCTTCAGATCCATTTCTGCTTTTATGAACATCAGACTTCCATATTCTGCTTCAAAATCGGGGCGGAACGGACTTTCCAGCATGGCCATAGTCCATGCCTGATCATACTCGGCGAGAACCGGCATTGCTTCGTCCCAGAATTTCATTTCATCGTCATAGAAACTGTCTCTGGTATCGATCGTGTGGCGGATATTTGCCAGAGAGTTCAGGGTGCTGATGTGTTTGTCAAATGTTTCTTTTTCCAGAAAAATCTGTTTTGCCTCTGTATAGTCCGCAGCGGCGCGAAGCCGTCGGGTCAAATTCTCCAACTGACTTTTCATTGTTTCAGAGTTGGGACGCTCGTAAGGCATTTCTGAAAATTTCATTCCTGATACGCCTCCATTCATTGGATATTGATTATTTGCAATGATTATAGTAACATGTCAGTAAAGAAACCACAAGGCAAATTTGGGCATTACTGTGAACCATATACAGTATATCTATGTAGGAAAGGAAGGAACCACTTATGGGAAAAACATCGTTTATTAAAAAAGTGACTGCGTTGTCTCTTTGCACTGCACTGCTTCTGCCTGTAGGAACCATGGCAGCAGAAAATCCGGTTACGGAAGTGGCAGCAGGAGAAACCACTGCCGCAGCGATGATGGAGGAAACAGTCGTGGAAACGACGGCAGAAGGAACTGGTGGGACGATGTTGGGAGATGGAACCGCGGAGACAGAAGCAGTGAAAGAATCAGAGGAGGCAGAGCCAGGGGACGGAGTCGCGGGGACAGAAGCGGTGAAAGAATCAGAAGAAGCAGAGCCAGGGGACGGAGCCGCGGGGACAGAAGCGGTGAAAGAATCAGAGGAGGCGGTGCCAGGGAACGGAGCCGCGGGGACGGAAGCGGTGAAAGAATCAGAAGAAGCGGTGTCGGAGGAAGGAACTGCCGGAACAGAAGCGGTGCCAGGGGATGAATCGGCCGGAGGAACGAAGAAAAAGAAAGCATCGAACGGGAGAACGCGGAAAGAAAAAAACAAAGTCACAGGTTACATACTGAAACGTTTTACGCTTTATGATAAGGGCAGGATGGCGATGGATGTGGACAGTCTGAGAGCGGAACTGGACTTTGCCAGAACAGACGATACCTCTGGTTTCAGACTACTTGTCGACAGTGAGAATACGGAAGCAGGATATATTTCCGTTTCCCACATAGACGATATGATTTTGATTGTGCTGCATGGAGGCCTGAGCGGTCAGACAGCAAAATATAAAATTGATTCAGAGACATTGACAGCGATTCTGGACAGCGATGATTTCAATCTGTTTTTGCGTGGAACGGCAGATGGTGAAGACGGTTCTTCCGGAGACCAGGAGACAGAAAAACTGACAGAGAGCCAGGTTCCGAAGACGACCGGGACTGGAGCGGAACCAGAGACAGAGACAAAACCGGACGGTCAGGAAACGGAAACTTCGGGGACGGAAGAGGCGGCGCCAGGAGCCGAAATGTCAGAGGAGTCGGAGACCGGAATATCAGAGGAGTCGGAGACCGGAATATCAGAAGAGTCGGAAGCTGGAATGTCAGAGGCGCCGGAAGCTGGAACAGAAACAGAATCAGGGGAAATCATTTCAGAGGAACCAGAAGCCGGAACAGAAGCAGCGCCGGGGACCGGAATGTCGGAAGAACCGGAAACTGGAACAGAAGCAGAATCAGGGGAAATCATTTCAGAGGAACCGAAAGCCGGAGAAACAGAAGCCGGTCAGCTGATGATTAACGGACTTTCGCTCACCAGTTTTGTGAGACTGGTCAATGAGGCGTATCTTCTGATTAATGAGGGCGCCGTGAGGAACGAGGAAGTAGAAAGTGATCAGGGAACGTTTCACCGCAGCGGGATTGTACTGAATCGCGAGCATATGAGACGCATGCTGGAGATTTGCTCTGAGCTGGGGATTGATGGGGGCGTGAAGGAAAGCCTTGAGGCACAGAACATCCAGCCGGAGGGAGGAGCGCTTCTGTGGGGCTCTGACAAAAAAGATTATAAAGAGGTTGCGGGTTCCTTCGGAGTATCAGTTGAAGGCGGAGCGCCTGTGTGGAATGCTTTTGGGGTGTATCTTGTCGGCAGCGAGCTGACAATTTATAATTACGGGATGCCTGAACAGCAGCAGTCGGTGGAAATAGAAAGCGGCACAGAGATTGTATTTGACAAGATTGATCCGGAGGATGGTGTGTCCTGGCTGCCGGCTGATGATGCGGATGCTGTCGATCTGGCAGAGATGGAACCTGCCGAGGCAATCGAAGAGATCAGTACAGATATACAGATGGTTTTGTATGACATGATGGGCAGTGTGCTGTCTGTGGTATTGGAAGAGGTACCGGAAGAGATGGTCAGCGATATGCTGGGGCTGGAATCCGGGGAAGAAGCGGTGAGCGAATCAGAATCTGAGACGGAAACCGATGGAATGATGAGTGAAGATGCGGAAGACGGATCCGAAAAAGAAACGGGTGAGACAGTGAGCGGGGATGGAACAGAACAGTCGGAAGAGGAACCTGAGACAGCAGTAAACTGAGGTGAGGAAAAATCGCTATATAATATATTAAGAAGATACTGGTTTTGGAATGCGGCATGATCCTGATCATGCCGCGTTTTGCCGGAGAGCTCCTTTAGATTATAGAAAGTTTTAAATGTATTCATTCCTGCGAGCAATGAGGAAAATAGCCATGCCTGCATGGATATTTGATTTTGATAAAATATTTTAAAATATTGTATAAAGATGCTCGACAAGTTTTGTCAAAAATGATAAAATAAACATTGGTTTTATGACTTTAAAGTTTCAAAGCAATGAATGAAAAAACGCCGCTGGAGGTTAACATGAAAATTGTTGTATGTATGAAACAGGTGCCTGCCGGGACGAAAGTTGATATCGATCCCGAGACAGGCGCGATGAAGCGCATGAGCGGTGATACGAGGACGAACCCGTATGATCTGTTTGCGCTGGAAACGGCGCTGAATCTCCGCGAAAAGACCGGAGGTACGGTAACGGTGCTGACGATGGGACCGCCCCAGGCGGAAACGATGATGAAAGATGCCTATGCGATGGGGGCGGATGATGCGGTTATCCTGTCGGACCGCAAGTTTGCCGGGGCAGATGTGCTTGCCACATCTTACGCTCTGTCACAGGCAATTCATGTGCTGGGTGGCGCAGATCTGATTATCTGCGGCAGACAGACGACGGACGGAGACACGGCGCAGGTCGGTCCTGCGATCGCGGAACATATGCATATTCCGCATGCGGCCTGGGTTGCCCAGGTTCTGGATGCCGATGACAAATCGATCCGTGTGAGACAAGATCTGGTCAGCGTCTCACAGGTATCGGAAATTCCATATCCGTGCCTGATCACAATCGACAAGGACATTTGCGTTCCAAGACTCCCCTCTTATCTTTTAAAGAAAAAGACGGAGGGAAAAGCAGTCCGGATTATGGGTTTTGCGGACATGCCGGATCAGGATCTGAGCCGGTACGGGCTGGTTGGATCTCCGACATCAGTAGAGCGGATGTTTGCTCCTCCTGAGATTGAAAAGCAGGTTTATCTTGAGGGCGATGCGGACAAAAAGACAGAGCAGCTGTTTGAGATTCTGACACGGAAGAAGATTATCTGAGGGAGGGGCACGAGATGGAATTTCTGAAATTTAATGCGGAGAAATGTATTCTTTGCGGTCTGTGTGTGGAAAAGTGCCCGTTCAATGCGCTGCATATCGAGGGATCCGGCATTGTAGTCGGAGATACCTGCCGGATGTGCGGGCTCTGTGTGCGGCATTGCCCGGAGAAGGCGATTCGCTTTGAGCAGCGTGCGAGTACAGTGGATAAGAGCAAATGGAATGATTTCCTGATCTATGTGGAGCAGGAGCGCGGCGAGATTCATCCGGTTGCGTTTGAACTGATTGGTGAGGCACGGAAAATGGCTGCCAAAGTAAATTTCAAGGTCAACTGTGTGATGGTTGGCGGAGCAGGCACGGCGGCAAACGCGGAGAAGCTGCTGGAGTATGGCGTTGACCATGTGTACGTCTACGAACATGAAGGATTTGAAGGTTTTCGGGCGGACTGCTATGCGGATGCCGTGGCGGACTGCATTGCGGCGACAAGACCGAGTTCTGTGCTGATCGGAGCGACGGCGCTCGGGCGTTCGCTTGCGCCAAGGCTTTCCACCCGTTTCCACACAGGTCTTACGGCAGACTGCACGACGCTGGATATCAAGCCCAATACAGATATGGTACAGATTCGACCGGCATTCGGCGGAAATATCATGGCGCAGATTGCGATTACACGGTCGCGTCCGCAGTTTGCGACAGTCCGCTACCGCGTGATGGACCGCGCACAGCGAGTCAAATTTCCGACCGGCAAGGTGGTTCTGTGTCCGGTAAGTGACGCGATGACCGTTTCCAGAATAAAGATTCTTTCTTCCACTGTGATTGAACGCCAGAAGACTCTTGAGGAGGAAGATATCCTTGTCGTGGCAGGGCGCGGTGTCCGCACGGAAAAAGACGTTGAGATGTGCCGGGAGCTGGCGGATGCCCTTGGCGGGCAGCTTGCGTTCACCCGTCCGATGGTGGAGAGCGGTTACGGAGATACGGCGCATCAGATTGGGCTGTCTGGCCGTACGGTCCGACCAAAACTGATCATCACTTGCGGTGTGTCGGGAGCAATCCAGTTTACTTCCTGTATGACCGGCTCGGAGTGCATTGTTGCGATCAACAATGATCCCGGAGCGCAGATATTCAAGGTAGCGCATTACTGCATTGTGGACGATCTCTATCAGGTTGTGCCGAAGCTGACAGCGCTCGTTCGGAATCGGAAGGAGGAGTGAAGCCATGCCATATCCCTATAAAAAAATTGAACAGGCGGACATCGATTATATCCGCTCGGCGACAGCGGCGGACCGCGTCTGGGTGGGTGAAGAAATCGCAAATGAGTATTACCGGGATGAAATGCCGGAGTACGGCGTATTTCCTCCGGAGCTGTATGTCGAAGTGATAAATAAAGAGGAAGTATCCGCGATCATGAAGTACGCCTGGGACAACAATATTCCGGTCGTCTGCCGCGGAGCGGGCACAGGCCTTGCGGGAGGAGCAACCTGTAAGTACGGCGGGATTATGATGTCTGTCATGCGCATGAATCGGATTTTCCCGGTTGATCACAAAAATCAGACGATCACGGTCGAGCCGGGCGCATACCTGGTTGATGTGCAGGCCGCGGCTGCGGCGGAAGGATTGTTTTATCCGCCGGATCCCGGTGAGAAGACAGCGTCGATCGGCGGCAATGTCATTACGAATGCGGGCGGCATGAAGGCAGTGCGTTACGGGCTGACGCGTGATTTTGTGCGCTGTATCGAGGCAGTTCTGCCGGATGGTTCGATTATGAACTTTTCGTCGAATGTCGTGAAGAACACGACCGGCTACAGCGTGAAGGATCTGATCATTGGGTCTGAAGGTACGCTTTGCGTGCTGACACAGGTGACGCTGAAGCTGCTCCCTGCACCAACCTGCACCTGTACGCTTGTTATGCCATTTCACAGTCTTGAAGAGTGTGCCGATATGGTGCCGAAGGTGCTGGAGCTTCCGTTTGTGCCGACCGCGATAGAATTCCTTGAGAGAGAGCTTATTGATATTGTGGAGCGGAATCTGAACAAGATGTTTCCGGTTAAGGAAGGAAATGCCGTTCTGATAGTTATGTATGATGCATCAAGTCAGCAGGAACTCGACAGCGCGGTGGAGGCTGCGGCCGAGGCGGCGCTCGCCAACGGAGCGCTTGACTGCTTCCTGGCAGACACACCGGAGCGGGCGGGTACGGTCTGGGCTGTGCGCGGCGGTATCCTTGAAGGTATGAAGGCAGATTCCGTGGCACAGGAAGAGTGCGACGTTGTTGTTCCGCGTTCCAGGATTGCGGAGTATGTCAAGGCTGCGAAGAAAATTGCGCTTTCGCACGGTATCCGTGTTGAGCCGTGCGGCCACTGTGGCGATGGCAACATCCACACGGAGATGCTGCGTGGGCCGGAGATGAGCGATGAGGAGTGGAAGAGTGCGACGCATGCGAGCCTCGTGGAGCTGTACGCGCTGTCGAAAGAACTTGGAGGTCAGCTTTCCGGAGAACATGGAATCGGAAATGGCAGACTGGAATTTCTGGAGGAATTTGTCGGACCGCGGATGATTCAGCTTTACAAGGCGATCAAGCTCGCGTTCGATGAGAGGCTGATCCTGAATCCAGGCAAAGTGGTGGAGTTTAATTGAAAAAGCCCAGTCTCCATACAGGAGCAGATGACAAGCTTGCTTGTCAGGCTGCTTCTGTATGAGAGACGCTAACCCGTATGAGCAAAATAGTGATGCGAACGGATGTGAGCAGCATGATTTGCGAATATGGGTAGGGGCGCGAGAGTGCCAAAGGCACGGAGCGACCCGTGGGCTTTCATTTCTGGTGGGGTTGGTCGGACTCTGCTGTTGAGACGACAACAGGTATGAGCACAAAAGTTTAGAAAAGGAGAAAACTATGAGCGGAAAACGTTCTTTACTTGTAGACAAAAATAAAATGCCCCTTGCGATGGGCATCGCGTTCGTGGCGTTCACGACGCAGTTCGGCGGCGGCTTTGCGTCCGGTGCACAGATTTATCAGTATTTTATCAACTATGGCATCTGGTGTCTCATCCTTCCTGCTTTGACGCAGGGACTGTACGCACTGTTCTTCTGGTATGGCATGCGGTATGCCTACAAGCATAAAACGTATGATTACAGAAGCTTTTCGGACAGCATTTACGGAAAGACACGTTATGTGATGTCCAATCTCTATGAAGTATGCTATCTGATCATGATTGCGACAGCTTCCGCAGCTGCGTTTGCGACCGGCGGCTCCACGATTCAGACACTGTTCGGAATTCCGTACTGGCTGTGCACGCTCATTGTTGCCGTGTTCATCTTTGTGATCGCTCTGTTTGGAACGAGTGTTGTGCGTAAATGTGCGTCCACGCTCAGTGTTCTGATCATTGTCGGCCTTGTGCTGGTGCTTGTCCCCAATATTATCGTGCAGTGGGGCGAAATTTCGACTTCCATTGGACGTATGGCCGGAGGAGAGATGGTCGTCCGTTCGACGCAGACCGGCGCGTTCGGACCGGCTCTCTGGTCGGCAGTCCTGTATTTCTTCTTCCAGCTGGCTTCTGTCTCCGTTATGTATCAGCATATGGAGGCGGTGACGGATGTGAAGCAGATCAACCGCGCGGCGATCGGCATGTTTGTCTGCAACTTTGTCGCGATGGAACTTTCTATCGTCGGACTTCTCGCGGTGTCTTATGTGGCTGATATGGCGACTGCGTCTGTCCCGATGCTCGTTCTCGTCCAGAACGGAGTGGGCGCGAAGATCCTGACCCCGATCATTTCCCTGCTGATCATCCTCGGCGCGATCTCGACGGCGGTCAACATGATCTCCGGTATCGTTACGCGCTGTGTCAACGCAATTGAGCGCCGCATGACGACACAGGCGCAGAAGGAGCAGGGACATCTTGGCCGCAACGCCGTGTTCACGCTGATCTTCACGTTCCTTGCATTCGCGATCGCGCAGTTCGGCCTGATGGCAGTGGTCAGCAAAGGCTATGCGTACCTTGGATACGCGGCGCTTATTACGCTGTTTGTGCCGTTCGTAATTCACGCAATTGTAACAAAAGGAAAGGAAATCTAAAAGAAAAACAGGAAACCGGCAGTCCTTTTCTTCTGGAAAAGACTGTCGGTTTCTGCAAAATATTTATTTGTTCAGACAGATAAGAGGTGACGATCCAGCATGAATAATATCCATCTTGAGACATTTATCCATATTGTGGAGGCCGGGAGTTTTAATAAGGCTGCGGAAGAACTGTATATTACTTCTACCGCGGTTATCAAACAGATTAATCTCCTGGAAAACGATGTGGGCGCGCAGCTTTTTGAACGGACACATCGGGGAGTGAGACTGACGGAAGCTGGAAAGTCTCTTTACAGAGATGCAAAATATATAGTTGCATACTACCAGGAAGCGGTGAGGCGGGCCAGAAGCGCCGCGGCTGAGAAAAGTTCGCTCATCCGCATCGGAACTTCTCCCATGACGCCTGCTCAGATACTTACTGATCTGTGGCCCAGAATACATGAGCATTGTTCGGATATCAGCTTTCAGCTTGTTCCTTTTGAGAACACGCCGGAGAACGCGAGGGAAATCCTGAAAAATCTTGGACAGAACATTGATGTCGTGACAGGTATTTTCGATGACACACTGCTTGAGGTGCGCGGGTGCTCCGGGTTTGAAATCGCGAGAGAACCTCTGTGCTGCGCTGTCTCCATCTATCATCCGCTGGCCGGCAAAGACAAACTGACAGTACAGGATTTGTATGGCGAAAATTTTCTGATGATACATCGCGGCTGGAGCCATTATGTGGACAGACTGCGGGATGAACTGACAGAACACCATCATCAGATCAATATCGTTGACTTTGATTTTTACGATATGAATATTTTTAACCGCTGCGAACTGGAAAAAAATGTATTGCTGGTTATAAAAAGCTGGGACTGCGTACATCC
>CANQUH010000076.1 GCA_947626965.1 uncultured Lachnospiraceae bacterium | reverse complement strand
CTGTCGCTATCGTTAGCGGCAGGGAGCGTGCCGGGTTATGCGATGGCGGAGGAGCCTGGAGGCCCGGAGGGGGAAATTGTTGTTATTGACGAAGGGGAAGCGGTTCCTGCGGCAGAAGATGTCGTTGAAAGCCCAGCTGCGGATGACGCGGTGATTGTGGAAGACGGCGTGGAGATCGCGGGGATCGAGGAACTGGAGATACCGGCGGAGGACGCAGTGTCTGAGGAGGAGCCGGTGGTGACAGACGAGATCGCAGCGGATGCAGTGGAGGTAGTGGAAGATCCAGAGATCGAGCTTGCGGAAGACGGGGAAGCGGAAGATATCGCAAATCCGGACAGTTCCCTGCCCGAGGCCGACAAAACGGATGCGGCGGCATACAAATATCATGAGGAGGGAAGTACTTTCAATATACCGCCCAGACTTACCGTTGAATATAAGGATCGGGAGAAAAAGAGCAATAAGTACTCTACATTTTCCAGAGTTTTAGATAGTATTAATCCTGAGACAACGGCTAGGTATGTAGAAACCAAGGGTCAGAAGTACTATTGGATTGATACATCGCTGGAGGTAAATTTAAAGGAAGCGGTTTACGATCCTACTTATAAAAACGCATTTTCTAATGATCCAAATCATCTGTATCCGACAGAAGCAATGAAAGCCCTGCCAGATCTGAGACTTACATGGAGAGGAGATGCGAGTCCTCTTCAACCGGGGAGAGACTATACCTATGATCTGGTAAATGTAGATAAGGTATTAGACCCGAACGATCCAACAGGGAAAACATTGATACACGATGCAGTCACTAATTCTGATGGACATGCTGGAGATGCTGTGATGGAGATCACTTTCCGTGGACATTACGGAAATATAACCAAGCTCAGGATAAAATATAAGATCATACAGAAAAGCCTGAATCAGACTCTTGGCGATCATTTCGACAGAGTAATTGTAGATATAAGCGATACATTCAATGAAACGGATAAGGCTTATCATTTGGAATATAATGGGCAGCCGCAGATGCCAAACATTACATCAGTAAAATATAAAGGCGTACCGCTGACGGAATGGATTCCGGCTGATCATCCAGATGCGACGACAGGTAATCCTACATGGCCTAAGATAGGCGATGGCGACTATTATACCGTGACGTCACAAAAGGTGAATGCAAGTGAAAATGAAAAGGAAGCGATTACAGGTAACGAGAGACCTGAAGGAACTCCGGTTTTAAATGGCAATGAAACTGGTAAAGAAGTATATGGCGTATATGATAGAAATGGTAAGTATTATGTGATGGTCGTAAAAGGCTGGGGAAATTACAAAGAATACGCCGCATATAAGTATGTGATAGACCAGAAGGAAGTAAAAAGAGAAGATGTAACTGGTCTTGATAATGTCACGTTCTATATTGAACTTGATGAAGATAAAATTCCAGACCGGATTGATGGTAGTCTTTATAATGAACTGGCAAAAGACGCGCTGAAAAATACCGAGCCAACTGGAAAACAAGAAGAACGCTATAAAAAAGGATACAATATTTATTACTACAAGATAGTCGATGGAGAGGAAGTACTGTTCACAAAGAAAAACTTCCCGAATGCTCCGGGAGCAAATGATGATGGAACAGGAGCCCCGGCAGGTGGTCTTAAGCTGGATCCGACAGACAGGAAGAGCGTTGAGGCAGTTAAGGGAGAGTACAAGTACTATGTTGGGTTTACAGGCGAAGGCAACTTCAGAGAAAAACTGTATTATGAGTCTCCTATTACAGGAAGATTCACGATCACGGACAAGGAGCCGCATCTGACGGATGTCTACAACTCAGTAAAGAAAGAACTGGTAAACGAACTCAATAATATCTTGAATCCGACTTATGACGCGACCGACTGGTTCAAGAGGGAAGGTGGAAGCGTTACTGACCCAAATGACGTGGAAGAGACAGTCAAGTATGTATTTAATAAATATAAGTATTACAAGAAAGCCAGCAACGGAAGTCTTGTAGAATGCAGAGCAGGGGACAATATCGAGGTAAGCCTGCATCCAAGCCACAACGGAAAGATGGTTAATGCCGGACCGTATATCATAAGGATTAAAGGTATTAACGACTGGAAGGATGATTTGCTCGGTGACGGATACATTGATATGGACGAGTCAGATGAACTGACGTATGTAGAACCGAGAAATCTGGATGATGATATTCACTATAATTCAAAAGGAATTAGCTTTGATGACTGTGTAGACTCTGCTGGTGACGGAGCAAGTAAGAAAGGTGATTATTTAGACAGATTTTATATCAGAACTGGTGCCTTTGACAATAGTAATGGAGATGCTGAACACGTTGAACAGTATAACGCTGATACGGATCCTTACAAAGAAGATGACATTTATAAATACGGTGCGGTACAGTATCTTACCTCATACAAAGGGAGTGAGTACGGTACGCCTGTAGTGACAATCACTCATCTGGTAAGAGATACAAAAGATGCGGTTGAGGATGATTATAAGAATTATCCGTTGGCAGTGAATCAGGAGTTCGATTGGGTAAACAATCGTAAGGTTTATAAGCCAGTATACATTAAGAATCTTGCTACTATTAGCCCAATTAATCCTAATAACCCCATTAATCCTGATAATACGCGTACTGTTTATGTGAGAGCAAGAGAAAAGGAACTGGTGCCAGGTACAGATTTTGATATTCTGCCTTCTGTTGCGGCTGATAAAGTAAATGGCGATTTAAAATGGACCAGGATCAAAGGTAAAGGAAACTATACAGGAACGATCATAATCCCGACAATCCAGATGAAGATGATCAATCTGGCAGATGTCTCAATAAGGATAAAGACCGTAAATGGCTATGACATGTTTAATACAGCAGACAACGTGATAGATGTAAAAGGAACAGCAGAAGAAAAGAACGGACTGGATCTGATTTATCACAAGGGAGCTGGAATAGATGTCAAGCCGGAGAATGTTGAAGTGAAGTTTGGTGATCAGGTAATCGCTCCGGCAGATTATCAGGTTGTTATCGATACGCGAAGCGGAAACGACATGATTTGCCAGAACTGCCAGGTAATCGATGATGTGGGCACAGGACGCCATGTGCATGTAGGATGGCACCAGGTGCTTGTGAAGTGGTCAAACAGAATCAACAGCACAGGTTTTGGGGAAGCAAAATTCTATATCAGAAGCAACCTGGAATTTGAGGATGACTACAAGGCAGTGCTGCCGGAAGGCTACACTGTGCCGGTAGGAAAGAAATTGGAGAAGGATCAGGCACCGCACAACGTTGTCAAGGTGGTAAACAGGAACTCGGATGATGTTGAGCTGAACTACCAGCAGGAATACGAGTATGTATGCTATATCCCTGCAGACAAGGAAGCGGAATTCCGGAACGGAACACTGGAAGCGAAGTATCAGATGGATGTAAGGGATCGCGTGGAGTTTGAGAAGGAAGGCGAGTGGATACTGGTTCTCAAGCCGGTGAACACCTCAGGCACCAGAGTAGAAGAGTATGAAGGCTATCTGTTCTGCAATTTTACAGTAACCGCGAAAGACTTCAAGAACGAAACGAACGGCGGAAAGATCCGTGTGACACTGAAGGATGAGTACAAGGACGGAATTACCTGGCCGGGGCACAACATCACAGGACCGGAGATCGGAAAGATGTTCCGCGTGGAGGATACGGAGAAGCTTGTGGACACGCAGCTGGTATACGGAGCGGACTACACGATCGATGATACAGTGACAGCAGTAGGACAGCAGAAAGTTACCCTGAAGGGCGTAGGCAGCTACACAGGCGAGTTCGAGATTGAAATCATGGTGAACCGTGCAAGCTTTGAGAACGCAAAACTTCAGCTTGCGGGAGACCTTTTCTACAAGGGCGAGGCATTCAGCGGAGACCTGGGAGAGATCGACCTGAGCACCCTGAAGGCGAAAGTAATCATTACGACGGATGACATGGACAACGAGCTGCCGCCAGAGGATTATATCGTGTCCGCAGTGAGCGAGACAGCCGAAGCGGGAGCAAAGGTAACCGTAACAGTAAGGGCCGTGGAAACGGAAGGAAAGGGCCACTATACAGGAACCGCAAAGAATTCCGCAGCTACGGAGATCAAGCCGGCGGATATCACCAATGAGGCCATCTTTGAGCTTACAGGAGTTCCGACTGAACCGGTAGTATACAAGGGAACGGCTGTGGAGCCGGTACTGACGCTGACCGACAAGAGAACAACAAAGGAAGTTGCGATTGAGACGGCATACACGGACAATAACAAGGCCGGAACTGCAACGGCTACCGTAACGCCGGCGGACAAGACGAACTATGCGGATACGAAGATCGAGAAACACTTTACACTCGTAGACCAGAAGTTCGGAAGAGTCGAACTGAAAGCGGAGAGCTTCCCGTACAAGGAAGCGCCGTACACGGTGGATGATGTAATCCAGGCGGTATACGATGCGAACGGAGAAGAGATCGTGAAAGGCAGATACACGGCAGAGATCAAGGGAGACCCGGAGAACGCGGGCGACCCGACAGTAGTGGTAACGATCCAGGTGGACGGCAAGGACGAGGCCCTGGAGAGAAGCTTCACGATCACGCCGGTGGCGATCACGGAAGTGACGAACCTGAATGCTGAGTATGTATACAACGGAAAGGTAATCCGTCCGGACGTGACAGTCATGGCAGGCAAGAAGATCCTTCAGAACAAGGATTATGTCATCTACAACACGGAAGACCCGAACGTAGGAGCGAAGGAACTGATTGTACAGGCAATCGGCAACTACAGCGGAAACATCAAGAGTACATTCAACGTAGTACCGGAATCCGTAGAGGGAGCGAGCGTCACGGGAGTGAAGGCAAGCTACAAGTACAACGGAACGGTGAGACAGCCGAAGGTGAAGGTAACGGTAAACGGCAGAGTGCTGAAGAAAGACGTGGACTACACGGTTCACAGCACGGAAAGCGCAGCGATCGGTGCAAAAGAGCTGGTAGTGGCAGGAATCGGCAACTATGCAGGAAACATCGTGAAGAACTTCAGCGTAGTACCGGCGAAGGCAGTGGTAAAGAGTGTAAAGGCCGGAAAGAAGAAGCTGACTGTGAAGGTAACGGCACAGGAGGGAGCAACGTACCAGATCCAGTACAAGGTAAGCGGAAAGGATACGTGGAGCAGTGCAAAGGCAACCGGAACGAAGAAGGTACTGAAGAACCTGAAGCAGGGAAAGAAGTATGATATCCGCGTAAGAGCGTACGCGACGATTGACGGAGCAAGAGTAAACGGAACGTGGAGCAAGGCAACGGTAAGCAAGAAGGTAAAATAAGGAAGAGAGAAATCTTCTGAAGAGAACCTGAAAGAACCCGGAAGGGGGGGCATCCCTGAGAGGGGAGCCTTCCCGGAAGGAGTCGGAGCGGGCATCCGCGAACTGAAAGACAACAAAAAAGAAATGTTCTTCCGAAGAGATTCGGGAGGCAAAGACAAAAAGGGAGAGCGGTCCAACAGGCCGCTCTCTTTTGACGTTTGCACTTTTTTGAATTGACAGGATGCAAATTTTGCACTACAATAAAAAAAGAGGTGCAAGTATGAAAAATTTAAAAAATCTGAGGAATGAAAAGAAGCTGACGCAGCAGCAGGCTGCCGGCTTGGTGGGAATTTCCCTGCGGTCATATAAATCATATGAGAATGATGCGGAAAAGGCAGGAACGTTAAAATATAATTATATTGTTGAAAAGCTGGAAGAGATCAATCCGATTGATGAAGAGCACGGGATTCTTGCTGTGGAAGATATAAAAGAAAAATGTGCCAGGATATTTGAAAAACAGGATATTAATTTTTGTTATCTCTTTGGTTCCTATGCGAAAAATAAGGCAAAGCCGGCAAGCGACGTGGATCTTCTTATTTCCGCGAATGTAAAAGGACTGAAATTTTATGGACTGATTGAGGAGATAAGAAGCGCGCTTCATAAGAAGGTGGATGTTCTGGATATAAATCAGCTGAAGGATAATCTGGAACTGACGCAGGAAATACTTAAGGATGGAATAAAAATATATGGATAATATAAAAAGTGACAATTACTATATTCAAAAAATCAGGCAGGATCTGGAATTTATAATAAAACATATGAAAGGCGTGGATCTGGAAGAGCTGAATGCCAACGAGGTACTGCTGGATTCCATGTTGTTTCGCATGATTCAGCTTTCGGAGAACGCAAGAAAACTGACAGATGAGTATAAACAGAAAAGAGGAAATATCCCCTGGAATGCATTGTACGGGATGAGAAACCGGATTGTGCATGATTATGGTAATGTGGATTTGAATATTGTGTTTGAAACTTTGAAGAACGATATTCTGGATTTGCTGGAGCTGATTTTGGATTTTGATGAGTAGTGAGCCGAGTGCTTATGTTTGTGATGAGGAGAATTGGGAGAAGCTGAATTCCTGACAGGAAAGTAAAATCTGAACCGTCTGTTATTAAACAGGCGGTTTTGTTTAATAGAAGAATCGCCAGAAGAAGAAAGAAGAAGAAAAGGGAGGGAAGGAGGGGAGAGTGGAGTGTGGTGGGGGAGAGAGGCAGAAAGAAGGCCCCCCTGGAGGAGGAGGAAGGAGAAGACCGTGTCAGGGGGAGAGTAAGCGCGTGGGGGCCTGCGTTGGTGCGGCTGCATGAGACGCGCGGCAGCGTGAGCGTCCCGCTTTGCTCTGTCTGGCTGTACATGAGAGAGCGGAAGCAGGAGGTGAAAATTGTTGTTGCAGAAAAAAAGGATTTGTTCATAAGGAAGGGGGCAGGGCAGGAGTGGAAGGCGCGCCCGCGGGAAAGGAAACCCGTCCGCCCTCCCTGGGATGATTTTCCGGGTTTTGGAGCCCGGGGAAGGAAGGCAGGGAGGAAAAAGCATGAAAAAGAAAGTAATCGCAGTGCTGCTGTCGCTATCGTTAGCGGCAGGGAGCGTGCCGGGTTATGCGATGGCGGAGGAGCCTGGAGGCCCGGAGGGGGAAATAGTGGTTGTGGAAGAGGAAGGCCCTCAGGAAGCAGCCGCGCCTGAGGAGCCGGAGATGGAAGAGGCAGCGGAGCTGCCGGAAGAAGCGCCCGCGGAGGACGCGCTGATCGTGGAAGACGGCGTGGAGATCGCGGGGATCGAGGAACTGGAGATACCGGAAGCGGAAGAGCCGGAGGTAACGGACGGAGCTGCGGTGGACGCGTTGGAAGTAAGTGAGGATCCGGAGATCGAGCTTGTGGAAGACGGGGAAGCGGAAGAAGCGGCAGCGAATGATGCAGAGCCTGAGGCCGACAAGACGACGGCAGCGGCATATGAGAAACATCCAGAAGAGGGTGTTACTGATCTTGTAGATGCTAGGCTTACCGTCGAGTACAGGGATCCGGAGATAAAGGACGCTAAGTATACGACGCTTATAAATGCCAAGAAAACGGCTAAAGCGGGTCCGCTGGATAATGGCGTGCCGATGTATTATACGGTTGACGCAAAGGATAGTATGAAAATCGTCTACGATCCCAATTATAAAATTGCAAATGCTGCTTATGAAAGTGGCGGGTACAAAGACGGAGATCTGGAGAAGGTAATGAAGATTCTGCCGGATCTGAAGCTTACCTGGACGGGAGAAACAAGAGAGTTAGAGGCGGGCAAGGATTATGTCTACAATCTGATAAAGACGAGTAGTGACAAAGTGAGTGCAGGAAATGCCTTGTATGCGAAAGATAATCCTCGCGTGTATGCTGTTATGGAGATTACTTTCCGTGGTCATTACGGCGACGTAAAAAGCCTTCGGATAACGTATACGATTGACCGGAAAACTATGAAGCAGAAGGTTGGTACAGAACGCGACAAAGTGTATATAGATGTACCTAACAGTGATTTCACAGATGACGCATACCATTATGAGTACGACGGACTGCCACACCAGCCGACCATCGGGGAAAATGGAGTGACTTATAAGGGCGTGAAGCTGAAACTCTGGACAGATCCGACTTCTAACGGAAGCTGGCCGACGCCTAATGAAATTACTAAAACAGATGATATAAAGAAGTATTGGTATGATGACTGGTATACTGTGACACCACCTGCGATAAGAGCAAGTGAGAATGATGAAGAGTCAGATAGTAGAAGAACTGACGACGGTCGAGGAGAAGGACATTACCACTATACGATGACTGTAACAGGGTATGGAAATTATACAGATTCATATACCTATCCATATGTAATAGACCAGAGGGAAGTAAAAGAAGGCGATGTCACCGGCCTCAATGATTGCACTTTCTATTTTGAACTTGATGAGGATAAAATTGAAGATCGAATCAAGAAGAGCCTTGTAAATAACCTGGAAAAGAAAGAACTTGTAACAACAGATGGTGATCTTGGGTCTAATAAGGGATATGTAATCTATTACTATAAGATAGTTAATGGAAAGGAAATACTCTTTACAGCTGAGAACTTCCCGGAGATGAGCAACTGGGGAGCAGCTGATGGAACAGTAGCTCCTGCTGATCCTAATAAAATGCTGTTAGGTAGGAGAATACGGGTATCAGAGAGAGCAGCTGTCGAAGCACTTGAAGGAGAGTATGTCTACCGTATCGGATTCACAGGCAACGGAAACTTCAAGGAGAACCTGAAAGATGCAGCTTCATCTAAATCTCCTATTATGGGAAGGTTCTGGATCTCAGAGGAAGAGCCGCATCTGGCGGATGTCTACAAGTCGTTAAAGAAAGACCTGCTGGTAGCAATTAATGATGAGTTGGACCCGACTTATGATGCGACAGACTGGTTCGAGAGGGAAGGCGGAAGCTATACTAACCCGAATGACGTGAAAGAGATAATTAAACGAGAGTTTAACAAGTATGTGTATAATAAGAGGGATCCGCGGACTGGAGCGATCATACCATGCAGGGCAGGAGACAACATTGAAATAAGCCTGCATCCGAAGCACAACGGGAAGATGATCGATGCCGGAGATTATATCATAAGAATCAGTGGCACTGGTGACTGGAAGGATGACCTGGATGGCGATGGATACATCTACATGGATGGCGTGAAGGTGGACCAGAGACATCTGGACGGAGACGATACTAATGATCGTGCAACAGTACCGGTTGCTGATTTTGTGGACTATACTGGCAACAGAACAAGCGAAATGGGCGATTATGTAGACAGATTCTACATCAAAAACGGAGCTTGGGAAGAAGGTAGTAATGCACATCCGGAGCAGGTTGAGCAGTATGCTGAAAGAACGGATTCTTATAAAAACGGAGATATTTATAAATACGGCGCGGTGCAGTATCTTACCACGTATAATGGCAGCAGTTATGGCGATCCTATGATAACGATCACTCACTTAGTAAGAGATACGGAAGACACGGAAAAAGAGTATCCATTAGCTGTAAACCAGAGTAGTTTGGACCTGTTCGTTGGTGAATATGCTGATAATGGTAACATAATATATCCAAAAAACGTTAGGGCAAGGGAAAAGGAATTAACGCCTGAAGAGGATTTTCATTATGTGAAGCTGGAGAGTTCTTATGCTATTCTCGAAGGCCAGGGGAACTATACAGGAAGGATCAAGGTTCCGGTAATCAAGAGGGCCATGATCAACCTTGCAGATAAGGATGCTGTCTCTATAAGAATCAAATCTTTAGATGAGCCTGATGAGAAGTACAATACGAAAGAACTTGTAGTAAAGAGAAGCCTGGAAGAGGGCGGCGTGAACCTGTGGTACGACAGGGGAAGCGGCGTGGATCTCCTGCCGAACAATGTTGAAGTGAGACTTAATAATGATCTTGTACCTCCAGAAGCTTACAGGATTGTCATTGACCAGAGGAACGCAAATGGAATGATCTGCCAGAACTGCCGGGATATACCAGAGGTAGGCGGCGGAAGCCATGTGCATGTAGGACTGCACAGAGTACTGGTAGTACCGTCAGGTAATGCCCGTGCCGCAGGATTCCAGGAAGCGGAGTTCTACATCCGGAGTAACCTTAAATTTTCTGACCATTATAAGGCAATATGGGATGAAGAACTGAAGGAGGAAAAAGGCTATAAAGATCCGGTTGCAGATCAGCCGGTTGCAAAAGAAATGGCGCCGCATAACTTTGTCAAGGTAGTAAGCAGTGGATCCGACAGGGTCGTGCTGAACCAGGGAGAAGAGTATGAGTACGAATGCTATATCCCGGAAGAGTATCTGAACGACTTTAAGAATGGGAAACTGGAAGCGGACGCGAAGTACAAGATGAACGTAAGGGACGGCGTGGAGTTCAAGAAGGACGGCACGTGGTACCTGGTTATCAAACCGATCAACACCAAAAAGGCCGGAGTAGAGGAGTATGAAGACTATCTGTACATTGACTTCATGGTAGGGCAGAAGGCATTTGACAATACGGAAAAAGGCGGAAAGATCAAAGCCGAAGTGAAGAATGAGTACAAGAACGGTATCAGCTGGCCTGGACATGCTGTGACGGGCTCGGAGATCGGAAAGATGCTCCGCGTAGAAGATGCGGGCGGAATCGTGGATACGGAGCTGGAATACGGCAAGGATTACACGATCGTTGAAGGCGACAGTGTTAATGAAGTACCGATAACGACGATCGGCACGCATACAGTTACCCTGAAGGGCATAGGCAGCTACACGGGTACGTTTGAGATTGGCGGCATCATAGTGAACAAGGCCAGCCTGACAGACGCGCGGATTGAAATAGCTGACGGAAAGCTCATCTATAAGGATGCGCCGCTGCCGTATGAGGTCGATAAGGACAGCATGAAGATAAAAGTAACGGTTGTGACAGCGGACAACACAGAAGATGTGGTTGATCCTGAAGAATACACCGTGACGGCTGCATCAAAGGATGGCAGCAACACCGTAGGAACAAAGGTAACAATAACGGTGGGAGCTAAGACTGAAGGCCATTATGAAGGTACTGTGAAGCAGATTGAGACGAAGCCAGTTGAGGCTACGATCAGCAAGGCGAATATCAATACGGAGATTTTCAAGCTTACAGGTCTTCCGGAAGAGGTAGTATTCAAGGGCGTGGCAGAAGAGCCAGAGCTCAAACTGACCGATCTGAGGACTGGCAAGGAAGTCGGTATCGATGTGAAGTATGAAGGGAACGACAAGGTCGGGGAAGCGACTGTCACAGTGACCCCGAAGGATACCGAGAACTATGAAGGCGCGATACCGGGTACCTTTATGATCATAAGCCGTGAGTTTGCCGTAGAACTGAAGAGCGGACCATTCCCGTACAAGGGAAAAGGGAAAGCGTATACGGCAACAGAAGTGATTGCGGCGGTATATGATAAGAATGGAGAAGCTGTGCCAGAGGGTGGATATACGGCAGTAATGAAGAATGCAGAGAATGCAGGTACGGCAGCCGTAGTGGTAACAATCCCTGGAAACGATACGCCGATCGAGAAGAAATTTACGATTGACCCGCTGCCGATTACGTCGGTGACAGGGATTGCTGCAGAGTACACATACAATGGAACAGTGATCCGCCCGAAGGTGACAGTCATGGCAGACAGGGAGATCCTCCAGAACGATAACTATGTCATCTACAACACGGAGAAGACAGAAGTAGGAGAGAAGGAACTGATCGTAGTAGGAGTTGGAAACTACACAGGAACCATCAAGAACACGTTCAACGTAGTGCCTGCATCCATTGAGGGAGCGAGCGTCACAGGAGTGAAGGCAAGCTACAAGTACAATGGAACAGCAAGACAGCCGAAGGTAAAGGTAACGCTGAACGGAAAAGTGCTGAAGAGGGATGTGGATTACAAGGTAACCTACAGCGCGGACAGCACGGCAGTGGGCGGAAAGACAGCGACCATCGAAGGAACCGGAAACTACACGGGAAGCCAGGTGAAGGCATACAGCGTGGTACCGGCGAAGGCAGTGGTAAAGAGCGTGAAGGCCGGAAAGAAGAGACAGCTGACCGTGAAAGTGAACGCACAGGCAGGCGTAACGTACCAGATCCAGTACAAGGTAAGCGGAGACAGCACATGGAGCAGTGCAAAGGCAACCGGAACGAAGAAGGTACTGAAACACCTGACAAGCGGAAAGAAGTATGATATCCGTGTAAGGGCGTTTGCAACGATCGACGGAGCAAGAGTAAACGGAGCGTGGAGCAAGATGATGGTAAAGAAGGTAAAATAAGGAAGAGGAAAATCTTTTGAAAAAACCTGAGAGAACCCGGAAGGGAGGGCTTTCTAAGAAGGAAACCTTCCCGGAAGGAGCCGGAGCAGGCATCTGCGAACCGAAAAACAATGAAAAAACCGCTTCCCGGAGGAATCCGGGAGGCGGAAAGAGGGAAGGACAGTCTGAGAAGGCTGTCCTTTTTTTGAGTTTTATGCGCAGGCCCGCATATGCAGCTGCAGGCGCGAAATGCCCCTGCTCGATTTAACCAGCGGACGGGACAGAAAATAATTCTGCAGGCTGTGGGAAGGAACAGCAGCACGGAATGTTCGAAATAATAAAGACTCATAAAACATAAGATACAACTATATTTTAGCAATAAAAAGTACTTCTTATATAATATATTGACATATTTAAATAAAGATGTATAATAAAACCATACGGCGGATCCAGGAGCCGCGGCCATGCGGTTACTGTTCACTCCGTGACCAGCACAACGCTCCGCGATGCACAGAAATGCTGTTTTCGCAGCATTTCGCGCCTCAGACATCGGGATTTCCGAACAAGATGTCCGGAAATCACCTCGAGCTCAGTGGAGGGTGAACTGTAACCATGCGGAATGTCAGAACATCCGAGAAGACGTGGGAACTGTTGACACGGAAAAGGGGAATCCATAAAATAAAGACAGAAGAAAGGGGATGCGGCATGGGGGAGAAGGATGCAGTAGAAAAGACGCTGGAAGCATACAATGACGTATTTGCGGACATCATAAACGTACTGCTGTTCAAGGGAAAGCGCGTGGTAAAAGAAGAGGACCTGGAGGAGGAGACGGCACGTTCCATCTACAAGGCAGATGGGAAGATACATGAGCAGGAACGGGACGTGGCGAAGTACTGGAAGGAGTACGGGGTGCGCCTGGCACTGTACGGAATCGAGAACCAGACAGAGCAGGATGAGGACATGGTACTGCGGGTGCTGGGGTATGACGGAGCGGGATACCGGAGACAGCTGTTAAAAGACCGGAAAGAGGAGAGGGAAGGGAAAGAGCCGGTGAGAAAGGAATACCAGAAGAAACGGTACCCGGTGGTGACGGTGGTGCTGTACTTCGGGGAGAAGAGATGGGGGAAGGCGCTGCGCCTGAAAGAACGGGTGGAGGTGCCGGAAGAGCTGGAGGAGTATGTGAGCGACTACCGGATAAACGTGAAGGAGATCGCGTGGCTGGAAGAAGAGGAAGTGAAGGAGTTTACGAGCGACTTTGGAGTGGTGGCGGACTATTTTGTGCAGAAAAGGAAAAAGAAGAGGTATGAGCCGCCGGAGAAGGTGCTGAAGCATGTGGACGAGGTACTGAAGCTTCTGAGCGTGGTGACGGGAGACGGCCGGTTTGAGGAAGTGAGAGGGATAGAAGAGAGAAGAGGGAAGGAGGAAGTAACGATGTGTACGGTACTGGATGAGGTAGAAGAGAGAGGCAAAGAGATCGGGAAAGAGATTGGGAAAGAGATTGGGAAAGAGATTGGCAAAGAAATCGGAAAAGAGATCGGAATGCTGAGAGCACTGAGGGGCCTGATGGGAACAATAAAGTGTAGCGGAGAGAAGGCAATGGAGCTGCTGGGGATACCGGAGGAAGAGAAGAAAAAGTACCGGGAGAAGCTGAATTCCTGACGGAAGAGGGAAGGAGGAAGTAACGATGTGTACGGTACTGGATGAGGTAGAAGAGAGAGGCAAAGAGATCGGGAAAGAGATTGGGAAAGAGATTGGGAAAGAGATTGGCAAAGAAATCGGAAAAGAGATCGGAATGCTGAGAGCACTGAGGGGCCTGATGGGAACAATAAAGTGTAGCGGAGAGAAGGCAATGGAGCTGCTGGGGATACCGGAGGAAGAGAAGAAAAAGTACCGGGAGAAGCTGAATTCCTGACGGAAGAGGGAAGGAGGAAGTAACGATGTGTACGGTACTGGATGAGGTAGAAGAGAGAGGAAAAGAAATCGGAAAAGAGATCGGAATGCTGAGGGCATTGAGAGGCCTGATGGGAACAATGAAGTGCAGCGGAGAGAAAGCGATGGAGCTGCTGGGAATACCGGAGGAGGAGAAGAAAAAGTACCGGGAGAAGCTGAATGCCTGACGGAAGAGAGAAGGAGGAAGTAACGATGTGTACGGTACTGGATGAGGCAGAACAGAGAGGAAAAGAAATCGGAAAAGAAATCGGAAAAGAAATCGGAATGCTGAGGGCATTGAGGGGCCTGATGGGAACAATAAAGTGCAGCGGAGAGAAGGCGATGGAGCTGCTGGGAATACCGGAGGAGGAGAAGAGAAAATACCGGGAGAAGCTGAATCCCTGACAGGAAAGGAACTGGAAGGGATTCTGAGGAGAGGCTGATAAGAGGAAAGAAGCGTGATCTATGTGACGGAAGAAAAGATCAGGGAGATTATGGAGCGTTTTTCATTGGAAGTAAAGAAAGCATGCGGTGCGTCTCTGCGTACGGTGATTTTGTACGGCTCCTGCGCGCGCGGCGATTTTTCTCCGGACAGTGATGTCGATATTATGGTGCTGCTGGATACCCCGGGGGAGAGGATAAGTGAAGAACGAAAAAAAATACTGGATATTTCAGACAGGCTGGACTGGGATTATGACGTTGTGCTGGCCCCGGTAATCCAGAATTATCAGATTTATCAGGAACATATGGCAGTGTCCGGATTTTATCAGAATATACAGAGAGAAGGTGCGCGATATGCCTGAAAATAGAGAATTGCAGCAGATGTATGCGAGGTACAGAATGGAACGTTCGAAGGAGGATCTGGATGCGGCGCTTTTTGAAAATGGAAAATATCGCATAGCAAATAACAGGGCTTATTATGCGATATTTCATGCGCTGAGAGCGGTGCTTGTATTTGATAATCTGGAAGAATCCATAAAATAAAGACAGAAGAAAGGGGATGCGGCATGGGG
>CANQUH010000075.1 GCA_947626965.1 uncultured Lachnospiraceae bacterium | reverse complement strand
TCGTCAGCCGCTTTTTTCTTGAAATACTCTTCCAGCAGAGGCATTTCCGGATCAATGATGAATTTTCCTTCGTAACCATCCACGATACCGATTTTGCCGTTCCAGCCCGCGTCAATATCCACACCGATCAGCGCCGGAATGCCCATCGTCCTTGCAAGGATCGCCGTATGGGAATTCGCGGAACCAAGGCGTGTGACAAACGCAAGGAGTTTTGTCTTGTCCATCTGGACGGTCTCGCTCGGAGCGAGATCCTCCGCCACGATGATGACCGGCTCGTCGCCGATATCCGTGCCGCCGTTTCCGCCGCTTAAGATCGTGACAACGCGCTCTGTGACATCCTTGATGTCCGCGCTTCTCGCCATCATGTACTCATTGTCCGTCATACTTGCGAACATTTCCGCAAAATTGTCGCCTGTAGTGGCGGCCGCGTACTCCGCGTTCAGTCCCTGTCCTGAGATGATGTTGTGTACAGACTCAGTGTAATCGTCATCCTCAAGCAGCATCGCGTGTACATTGAAGATCTCCGCGTTTGCTTCGCCGACTTCCACAACCGCTTTCTCATACAGAGCGTTCAGCTGGCTGACCGCTTCCTCTTTCGCCGCCTCGTATCTTGCGATCTCGGCCTCGACATCATCTACTCTCCTGCGGGTAACCTTGTTGTCAGCCTTTTCATAAAATTTGATCTTGCCGATCGCAATACCGTTAAAAATTTTCTTTCCTGCTCTTTCTTCCACGAGATATCCTCCCGAATTTTATGATTGCTGTCTATGTGTCCCTGTTCATTTCATGTGAAATCTTTATGTTTTCTGTACAGATCACTTTTCGGATTCTGCAAAAAATCTTCGGGGTTTCCGTACAAAACGTGCGGAAATCACCTCAAATTCAGTGGAGGTGTGAACTGTAATAAATCTTTCGCTGCTCACCGCTTCCCTGCCGGGTACTGCAAATCCTCACCGGATACCGGCCCCGTGACCGCAGCAGTCCTCCACACGCTCTGTGCGCCTCGTCTTACAGGTTCTGCTCGAAGAACTCTTTCAGAGCTGCGATTGCCGCATCTTCATCCGGACCGTCAGCCGCGATGGTAACTTCCTCGCCCTGCTTTACGCCAAGAGACATCAGCATCATGAGCTGTGTGAGCTTTTTGGTCTGGCCATTCTTTGTGATGGTTGTAGCTGACTGGAATTTTTTCGCTTCTTTGACAAGAAGTCCGGCCGGTCTTGCATGGATTCCAAGTTTGTCTTTGATTACATACGTAAATTCTTTCATTTCAGTTACTCCTTTTCCTGATTTTTTAACTTTTTTGGGTATTTTGCCCCAAGTCTGTATTATTATACTGCATATTTCCAAGTTCTGCAAGCTGTTTCCTCTGCATTTTGCACAAAAATCACAATTTTATGAATCTTGTCGGATTTTATGTTCAATTTTTGATTTATATCGAACATTTTTTGTGCGTTTATATGAATATTTATTTAAATTATTAATTTATAATACTACTATTTTAATCTTATTTTTATCATATGAAAACGGCAAAACGATTCCTGTTCTGCCCGTTTTTACATTCTTCCGCCCTGACGCAAAATTCAGGCATCTGCCGTTTCGGAACACACTCCCCGTTTTCCTGGAAAGGCTGCCTCACAACTTCAAAAACCGCCGGAACACCTGGCAGTATTCCTTCGCCTTCTCCTGACTCTCCATCTCGCAGAAAATGCGCAGAAGCGGCTCCGTGCCGGAAAATCTGGCAATGATCCAGCCTCCACTCTGAAAATACACCTTGCAGCCGTCCATGTAGGATACTCTTTCTACCGGTTCATCAAATACCGGAAGTTCCCTGTCCTCATAGAGAATTTTCCGGAGTTCCCGTGAGCGTTCAGTCGGAAAGCGGTAAGAAGTCTCTTCCATGCACGAGGCTCCGTATCTGTCGTGAATCTCTTCCATCAGCTCCGAGAGCTTTTTCCCTGTCACCGCAATCATCTCAACCAGAAGCGACGCCGCATAGATTCCATCCTTCCCGTTAATATGGCCGCGCACCGTCAGGCCGCCGGATGATTCCCCTCCGATCAGCGCGTTTGTCTCCTGCATCTTTGATGAGATATGCTTGAAGCCGACCGGCACCTCATAGCAGGCTTCCCCGAACGATTCGGCCATGCGGTCAAGAATATGCGTGGTGGCCACGTTGCGGACTGCCGGCCCGCGCCACCCCTTGTACTGAAGCAGATAATAGTACAGAAGCATCAGAATGTCGTTTGCCGTCAGATACGTACCTCTGTCGTCGACAACTCCCAGGCGGTCCGCGTCCCCGTCCGTCGCAATCCCAAGATCACACTCCATCTCCGTCACATAAGTGCAGAGCTCTGTCAGGGAATCTCTGCTCGGAGCCGGCATCCTGCGCCCGAACAGCGTATCGTGCGCCTCATGGATCAAATCCACCTCGCAGCGCGCCGTGGACAGAATTGTCTTGATCGAAGTCTGACTGACTCCGTACATCGGGTCAAGCACAATATGCAGTCCCCGGTCTCGGATCGCCTGCATATTGATATTCGCGATGATGTTGTCCAGATATTCGTTCAGCGGATTAAACTCCGTCACCAGACCCTGCGCCCGCGCCTTCTCGTACTCGATAAACGCAACTTCCCCTTCCTGTTCCGCCCTGGAAGCGTACGACTCAATCTCCCTCGTCTGTTCTTCGCTCGCATCCCTTCCGCCGAAAGTAAACACCTTAAATCCATTGTAGATCGCCGGGTTATGACTCGCCGTCACCATCATCCCATAGTGCATCCGGTGCTTCTCCACGTAGAACATGATGAGAGGCGTGGGGGAAGAGCGGTTTACAAAGTAACAGTGAATACCCTCCGCCGCGAACACTTCGCACGCCCATCTCACAGCCTCCTTTGAAAGAAATCTCCGATCATAACCAATGACAATCCCTTCCTGCTCCACCTGCTCCTTTTTCATTTTTACGGACATGGCTTTCGCCAGAAGCTGAATATTCCGCCGTGTAAATCCGTCCCCGATTACGGCACGCCATCCTCCTGTACCAAACTGTATCATGGGCATTCTCCTTTCGTACTTTCCACAGCATATGCAGTAATATTTTTCTTTGATTATTATCATATCATGTGATTTTTATAAATACAACATCTTAATAATCAGATTCCCGGATTTTCCCTCCCGCTCGCCCGCGCGGCCCGCTTGCTGCGCCAGCAGCTGATTTCCATATGCGGGCCTGCGCACAGAAACCGGATCTTTCGCTGAAATCTCAGCAAAAAGATCCGGTCTCCCGATTATTTCTGTCTTCTATTCTCCCTGATAGTAAGCTGTCCCGGATGCTGCGCCACTGTCATCCGCCTGCCCGGTTTCCGTCTCCCGCTCCTCCCCGGGAGCTGTTATCGCGTCCTTATTGTAAATGACCGCGGTTTCGTTTTCAGCCTCTGTTCCGATCTCCGTCTCCTGATCATCCGTTTCCCCGGAAGATCCGCTCTCATTTCTTTCCTTTACAAGCGCGGCCCTTCTCTCTTTCGCGCACTCAACTATCTTTTTCCATGCACGCTCTCTGGCTGCCTTCTCCTCCGCATCCTCTTTTGCCTGCTGAAGCGCAATCCATTTCCCGGCCTCTCCGCTCTCATCAAGCACCGCCTGCACCAGAAATCTGTGTTCCGGGTCACCGCGGTAACAGGTGGACAGCGTCAGAATATGACTGTTCTCCGTCAGAGTCTCATACACATCTCTGTCAAATGTAGAAAGACCCTTGCATTTTTCCCCGATCGTCTTAATATAATTCTGGCAGCATTCTGTGTCGTCCTGGTCGAAATTATAGAGCAGATGACGGTTATCGTTCACATATGTGGCAAAAATATGGTATTTCAGCGTTACCTGCGGCAGATAAATATAAATCGTATCATAATTCCACATGATATCCGAGCCCTCCATCTCCCGGAGCGACCCGAACATGCTGGTATCTCTCATATTATGCCCGTACAGGACCGTAAGAAAATCCGTAAAACTTTTCCGGTTGTATGACTGGGAAAAAATGGATCCGGGATAGCTATCGTAACCCTGCCAGTCATGGTGAAGGTAAAATTCCTGATCCCCGACACTCTGCATCAGCGGATAGTCAATGATTCCTCCCGTACCCGGATAGTAAATCCACGCGTACACATCCGAATTAATGTTCTGATAATACTGAAAATCAATCGTCGACTCCGAATCATCCTGCAGAATATCCTGCTCCGCAATCTGTTCCTGATTCTCAATCACAATGTCCGTCTCCTGTGCCAGAGACACCGCCTGCCCCGGATTCCCGGCAAACAGCGTCCCGCACAGAACTGCCGCACCCACAGTCAGCTCAAATATCCTCCGCCTTTTCCCAAAAAATTTCTCCGTCATATGATTCCCCCCGCTGTCTGACGGCTGATTTATCTGCTGTATTCCCGGCTGGGATATCAGTCAAAAATACTCTCCTTTTCCCAGCTGATGATCTCACCGGTCGCAGCATCCGCTTCAAATTCGTATTCCTGTGTTCCTTCGTAAAATTTTCCCTCATAGACCAGACGTCCATCCTCGTAGTCCTCATGAACCCTTCCCCAGGTTACTTCCGAATCACTCAGTCCCGCCTTTTCAAGCGCGGCGGCTTTCGCTGCCTCAAGGCCGGAAGCCGGGTCATTCTCCGCGGAAGAAAGAGAGGCCTCGCCGCCATTTGATTTCTGATTTTCCTCCATCCAGACGAGATGATTTTTCCCGTCATAATCCCAGCCAAGGACTGCTCCTGTATCCGCGTCGATCTCATATTCAAATTTCTTTTCGTCCTGGGTGCGGAATTCAATCTCATGGATCGTCCGTCCGTCGTCTTTCTCCGTCTTTGTCTTTGTGAAAGTGACCTCATCCGCCAGTTCGCCCGCATGAACCGCCGCAGCTTCCTGCGCCTGCTCAAGCGTCATCGCCCCGTCTCCCTCCGAAGCCGTCTCATATTCATAAGACGCTCCGTAAATCAGGCCGTTCTCGGCAAGGATTTCATACTCATACTCTTCATACGCCTGTGTGACAAAGGAGACCTCCAGAAGCTGTTTTCCGTCATCATTCTCCGCCGTGACGCGGATGGAAGCAGTCTCCTCCTCCGCAAGACCCGCATCATCAAGCGCAATCGTCTTCGCCTCATCTTCCGTAATCTGAGCTCCGTACGCATTCATGGAAAAAGCTGCCAGGATCGCCCCTGTCGTCAGCGCCGCCGCCAGCAATGTAATTCGTTTTTTCATCTGATAAACCTCCTGTAAAACAACGTACTTCCCGGAAACCTGTTCCGTTTTTAATACAGCTGTTGTATATTTTATCAGGAATTTGTGAATATATCATGAAATTCTCCGGAAATATCCGGAAATTCAGGACTCGCGGAGCGCTTTAGTGCCGCAGAGAATCTGATCTGCCGGAATTTCCTGTGAATCGGGCAGGAGGCGGTTTTTCCCTCCTGCTCGCCGCGCGGCCCGTGTGCTGCGTCAGCAGCTATTTTCCTTACACGGGCCTGCGCATAAAAAGGTACTGCGGCACAGACGATTGCTCCTCTGTGCCGCAGCGCTCTATAAACTATTAAAAAATATCATTGTCTCCAAAGAACGGGAAAAAGGAAAATCCATCATCCTCCCCGTAACCGGGTACGTCGTCTGCCGCGTCCTTCTTGCTGCTCTCCTGTTCAGCTTCCGATTTCTTCTTTTTATCGGAACTGCTTCCATCTCCCTGCAGCGTCACTTCCACTTCACGGCTTTCGTACACGCCTCCGTTCGCGGTCTGCACTTCGACTGTGACCGTCTCTCCAACCTTGTAATATGTAAGCTCATCCACGAGCGCCGTATGACTCGTGATATCAATACCGTCAAATTTTGTGATGACGTCGCCCTTTTTGATTCCGGCCTTCTCCGCCGCGGAACCTTCTGTGACATCCTGAACGAACGCTCCTGCCGGCATGTTGTACAGATCCTTCGCGTCCTCCGAAACGTTTACAACCGTGATTCCCAGATAACCATGTTCCTCATCCTCGACTTTGTCCCTTGTCTGTCTGTTCACCAGTCTCTCAAGAATCGGGATCGCCGTATCGATCGGGATCGCATATCCCATATTTTCCACATAGTCGCCTGTCTCTTTCGCGAGATTGATTCCGATCACTTCCCCGGACGCATTCAGAAGAGCTCCGCCGCTGTTTCCGAAGTTCACAGCCGCATCGGTCTGAATCAGTTCTCCCTCGTAGTTGTCCAGATCGATATCTTTGTTCAGGGCGCTTATAATTCCGCTCGTAACACTCTGGCCTATGCCGAGGGCATTTCCGATCGCAATGGCCGCCTGCCCGACCTTCAGATCATCCGAGCTGCCAAGCTTTGCTATTTTGAGCTGGCTCATCACATCCTTCGGTATATCGGAAAGCTGTACCGCGACGACCGCAAGTTCGTGCCTTGCATCCGTCCCCTTGACTTTTGCCGCCGCAATGAGATCTTCCTCATCCTCGGCCTCCACGTTGAAGCAGATCGTAAGCTCGGTGGAATCCGCAATCACATGATTGTTTGTGGCAATCAGCAGCTCGTCATCGTTCTGTGCGACAATGACTCCCGACGCAGTGCTGGTATTCTCATATTCCTGTGTGCCATAATAGTACGTCTCAACTTCCTGAACAGCCTTATTTGTGATGGAAACGATCGACGGCATGCATGCCTCGACAATCCCGGACACATCCATCGTCACAATCTGCGCACCGGATACATCCACAGAATCAATCTCCGCAAACGTCTCCTTTTCTTCCGGCTCTGTTTCCTCCTCCGCCGCGGCTTCTGTCTCTGTTTCCCCGGTTTCCGTCTCTGTTTCCCCGGTTTCCGTCTCTGCTTCCGTTTCTTTTGCCTCCGTTTCGGTCTCCTCTGCGGCTTCCTCCGTATCTGTCTCATCCGCTTTGTCATCCGCGACATTCAGCGTGATTCTTTTCTCCGTCTCTTCCTCGGCCCGCGCCTGAAGCGAAGCCTGCACTCCACCCGTTCCCGCAAGCAGAACGCCCGCCATCACCAGGGCACCATACCGTTTCCATGCGTTCCTTCCGCCATTTCTGTCCTCAGGTTTATGTTTCATCATATCATTGATCTCCTTTCGTATGCACCCGGCTTTTTGTTTTATGTATTTGCCGTTCCGTTTTCATTGCGTTTACTATATCGGAAGTTTGTGATAAATCTGTGAAAATCCTTTTTAAATTGTGTGATCAAAATATTGTTTTCCACACTAAAACCGCCGCACATCTGAATGCACGGCGGCTCTGATTTCTGTACCTCTGTCTATTCTGTCTATTTATGAACAAGCAGTGATTTTCCTGTCATCTCCGCAGGCTGCTCCATTCCCATCAGCTCGATCAGCGTCGGAACGATATCGGCAAGACAGCCTCCTTCACGCAGGCCAAGATCTTTGCCGCAGTTCACAAGAATAAACGGAACCTGATTCGTCGTATGGGCTGTAAACGGCGCACCTGTCTCATAATCGATCAGCTGCTCCGCATTTCCGTGATCCGCGCAGATGAACAGCTTGCCGTCCACGGACTTCACCGCTTCCACGACTTTGCCCACGCACTCGTCCACTGCCTCGATTGCCTTAATCGCGGCCGCCTCAACGCCGGTGTGGCCTACCATATCCGGATTTGCAAAATTCGTGATGACTACATCGTACTTGCCTCCTGTGACCGCCTCCGTCACCTTCTGGCATACCTCGTACGCACTCATCTCTGGCTTCAGATCATACGTTGCAATCTTCGGCGAATTTACAAGGATACGGTCCTCGCCCGGGTTCGGAGCTTCGACACCTCCGTTAAAGAAAAACGTGACATGCGCGTATTTCTCTGTCTCGGCAATTCTCGCCTGTGTCAGTCCGTTCGCCGCAAGATATTCACCAAATGTATTTGTGACAGAAACTTTCTGGAACGCAATGCTCTTGTTCGGAATTGTCACATCGTATTCTGTAAAGCAGACATAGACAACCTTTTTGCGCGGGCCGCGGTCAAATCCGCTGAAATCATCACAGCAGAATGTACGGGTAATCTCACGCGCGCGGTCCGGACGGAAGTTGAAAAATATAATGGAATCCCCGTCTTTGATCGTGGTAAGCGGAGCTCCGTCCTTCATGACAACCGTCGGAAGCACAAACTCATCGGTATCTCCCCGCTCATAGGAGTTTGCAACCGCCTCAACGCCGTCTGCGGCCGTCTCCCCCACGCCTTCCGTCAGAGCACGGTATGCCTTCTCCACTCTCTCCCAGCGGTTATCTCTGTCCATTGCGTAGTAACGTCCCATCACCGTCGCAACCTGGCCGACGCCGATTTCCGCCATCTTGTCTGTCAGCTCCTGCACATAATCCTTGCCGGAAGCAGGCGGAGTATCACGTCCATCAAGGAAACAATGCACGTAGACTTTCTCAAGGCCGAATCTCTTTGCCATCTCGAGCAGCGCATACAGATGCGTATTGTGGCTGTGCACGCCGCCGTCGGAAATCAGCCCGTACATGTGAAGCGATGTGCCGTTTGTCTTCGCGTTATTCATCGCCTTCACAAGCTCTTTATTCTCAAAAAAAGTCCCGTCCTGTATCTCTTTTGTGATTCTTGTCAGATCCTGATAGACAATGCGTCCCGCTCCCATATTCAGATGGCCTACCTCGGAGTTTCCCATCTGTCCGTCTGGAAGACCTACCGCAAGGCCGCTCGCATTGCCCCTGACAAACGGGCACTCCTTCATCAGCCTGTCCATGACCGGTGTAGCTGCCTCGGCAACCGCGTTGCCCTGCACCTTGTCATTCAATCCGTATCCGTCAAGAATCATTAAAACTGTTGGTTTCCTGCTCATGTTCCCTCTCCTTTATCACATGAAATAAATTTTACCAGTTTGCATTATAACATGTCAGTTTCTGAAACGCAATGTGATTTTCAGACCAAACCTGGGGCAAAAACAAAAGTTATAATCAATTTTCCGGCTCCTTCTTCCCCGTCATGACAGCCAGCAGCTTTCGCGCTGTCAGTGACGCCGCCGTGTAAATCGCGGCAGTTATCAGAGCATCCTCCATGAGGCTCATCATATGTCCGCCATATAACCCATAATACGCATAAGCTGCTTCAGCCGCAGCCGCAGTCAGAAAAATCACACATGCCGCAGCCGCGGCTTTTCTGCACTGCAGCTTTGAGAGCTTCTGGCCTGCATCCGGATCCGTCAGACCCAGAATCGCTGCATCGCCTGTTGCAAAAGAAACTGCCGACAAAATCACCATCAGGACACACGCGAAAATTCCGCACAGCTTCCCGATCCAGGCAGACGGCAGCATTTTCTCCCCATAAAGGGAAATTCCCAGACAGCCTGCCGCACAGAGCAGCAGCCAGAATTTATATAAGTATGAAGTCTCTCTTCCGGAATTTTGTTCCATAACTAAATCACCCTTCCCTGTCCGCGGGAGACTGCCTGATCTCCCGAACGGCAACAACACCTTTATCAACACGAACCTTCTCAAAGCCTTCTGATTCATCCCAGAGCACGAGCAGCGTTCCCCGCTCCACCTCAATCATGGATTCCTGCCCGGTGAACTCATTGCTGACGCCAAGCGCCCGCTCACAGGTCAGTACCGCATGGTCCAGCGAATATTTCAGTCCGCGCTCATTGACTCCCTCCGCTTTTTCTCCTGCGCAGAACACGGAGATCATACCGGAGGCAGAAGGCCCGAATACAAGCTTTCCATCCGTGACAGCGGTAATGATGCTGCCTTCCCCAATCAGATAGGCCGCATATCCTTTTCTTGACAGCGCGGTCAGAAGCTGCAGATTCGCCATTGTATGATCCAGACGGCCTCCAAGCCCTCCGTACATCACAAACCGCCTGAAGCCTCTTTCCTCTCCATACGCCGCAGCAAGCGCCATATCCGTGTCGTCCTTAATCGGCGAATGTCTGATCAGATTCCTGTGCTTTGGAACAATCTCCAGGGAGTCAAAATCGCCAAGCAGAACATCCGGCTCCAGCCCCATCTTTTCACAGTACCGGTAACCGCCGTCCGCCGCGATCAGCAGATCATGATCCTCCAGGGGCGCAAGCAGATGTGCAAAGCTTCCCGCACCGATGATATAACATGTCCCGTCATTCAAAACCATATTCCTTCTCCCTTTTCATCTTTAAAGGGGCATCACTCAAGTGTGTGCCCCTCATTTATGATGCCGCCTGTTCCTGTATGGAGACTGGGCTTTCTCAGTAACATTCATGCCCGCACTGCGGGCATCACCATGAACGAAAGCCGATGACTCCGTGCTTTCTCAGTAAAATACCGCTGTCGTGTTTACCGGAACATTATCGTACATATAATGCAGATCCGATGTGCCAAGTCTTACACAGCCGGAAGATTCCACGCCTCTGGTCGTAGCCCATCTTCTGTGGAACGCGTTTCCTCCGAAGAACACAGCCACATCTCCGTATTTATACCCTTTTTTCGTAATCTTTCTGACTCCCTGCTTTGTAAGCCTGTAGGTACCGACCACGCAGTCCATCTCCCTGACGCAGTCCCAGTGACCTTTATAGCCGCGGAACAGATACGTGACCGTCGTATATTCATTACACCAGATCAGCCAGTCGGTCACGCTGGTGTACCCCCTGGTATTTACAAAATTTTCCGCCTGCTGCGTCGTATATCTCGACCATGTATTCGACAGATTTCCGTAAGTCAGATTGCTTCCTGACATTGTAACTTTCTTCCCGGTGCTCAGGATCACCACAACGGAACCGGAAGTGTACGCAGTCGCCGTAACTCCCGTGCCTCCGTATACGGTAACCTTCTTTCCGGATTCATCTGTGGCGGTTGTCGTCGATTTGACAGTCGCATGCAGATACCATGCATGCACCGTACTGATCGCAATTTCCTCATACTTCGCTTTCAGGACAAGCGAGCGCTCGCTGCGTGAGATAATCCTTGTCGGCTTGACCGGAACATTCGGATCCTCTCCCGCTTTCAGCTCCGGAACCTCCAGATACTGATTGAAGCCCACCAGATAGAACGTATAGCTGTGTCCCTTCTCAACCTTCATCGTATAGGTTTCCACGTCTCTTCCCAGTTCCTGCACCTTGACTGTCGTACTCTGAACCTTTCCGCTGCTGTTGAGAACGGAATCGCTTATATACAGCAGATGTCCGGCCGCTCCTTTGGCCTTTGTCCAGTTCAGAATACGGTAGCCTGTCCCATATTCCCGGATCGTGAATCCAGTCGGCGCCGACGGCCTTGCATAGCCTGGCGTCACATCAATAATATTGGACATTATACTGCTCTCGCCCGCGCTGTTGAACGCTTTTACATAGAAACAGTAATCCTTCCCTTTTGTGAGCTTCTTCACCGTATATTTGTTCTCAGTCGTCGTATACCGCTTCATCAGCTTATTTGTATTCAGATCCATCTGGTACAGATTATATCCGGAAGCTCCGCTGATGGCGTTCCACTGCAGTGTGACCGATTTGTTTTTTATGGAACCTTCCACAATCGCCAGCTGCGTATTTCCGGTCGGAGCAGATGCCGCAGAAGCGCCGCACACCGGAAGAAGCGTCATGACCATCGCCAGCAGGAACAGTCGGAGCGGTTTTAAAATATGTCTCATAATACTTAACCCCTTCTCTTATAATCTATTTCATATATGAAAAATATCCATATACTGAAATCCGAAATCGCTGTGCCGCGGGATTTTTGAAGGAAAAATCCTCATAAAATCCCGAAAAATCAGTACTATCTATCCTACGCCTAACCCAATCTTCTTGTCAAGTTATAAATTTATTCCCCATTCATAAGCTCATACAGCTCCTCGATCATCTCTTCATCTTTCAGGCGGAACTTTACTTCTACACGCCGGGACGCGTCCTTATCCACATTCCCGTTCTCATCGAGGATCGGATTGCTCATGGAATGCCCGTTCACCGTCAGCTTCTGCTGAAGGATCTCCGACTCCTTTTCCCCCAGGAAGCCCTCCTTGATCTCAAGAAGATACTGCGCGACCGCCAGAGATCTCCTCTGAGACAGTTCAAGGTTGTACTCGTAGGTACCGTCCGTATCTGTATATCCGTCAATGATAATCTCCGCGACATTCGGCAGGTACTTGTCGCTCAGAAGCACGCTGCAGTAAATCGGAAGCGCCTTCTGCAGCATCTCCCGCCCGGCATCGGACAGCTCCACATCATCGTAGGCAAACATGACGTTTGAATCCAGCACAAGAGCGCCCGTCTGCGTATCGATCGTGACGTCCAGATTGTTCTTCTGAAATTCCTTGCGCAGAGCTTCCACCACTTCTGCCTTTACACCGACGATCCGGTCAATCTGACTTTGTTTTTCTTTCAGTTCCTCCGTCCTGGCATTCAGAGCGGCCTGCTGCTGCTCCAGTGTCGTCTGCTGCTGTTCCAGCGTTGTCTGCTGCTGGGAAAGCGTGGCCGTCTTCTCCTCCAGAAGGGCCGCCTGTTCCGCAAGCGCCGCCTGCATCTCCTCAAGGGTCAGATTCTGCTCCGCGAGCTTTTCCTCCTGCTCCGCTAAAAGCTCATCCTGTGTCTTTAACTGGCTGGCCTGCTCGTCGAGCTCCGACTGCTTCTCCAGAAGCGCGCTCGTATACTCATTCTGGATCATCAGCTTTTCTTCCTGCTCCGCAAGACGTTCGACATAATTCTTCTGCGCCTGAAACAAAGTGACGCACATGATCAGCACAAACAGCATCAGAAGTCCTGCCATCATATCAGAATAGGAACGCCAGACGTTGAACCCCACGGAATCTTTCTTTTTGTTTCTGCGTCTCATTTATCCACCTCCCGAAGCGTTCCTGTCAGCCCCACAAATTGAACCCCCGGCGTTTCTTGCCTGAATTTCCGGCAGGTCCCTCGATCAGCCCTTTGATCTCAAGCAGTATTTCCTCCTGTCTCTTCCCCGTCTCCTCGAGCAGTTTTTCCTGTTTCCGGGAGGATTCCTTCAAAACGCGCGCAATGGATTCCGCCGCCTTTGTATACAGCTCTGACGGCTGTACCGTGTGCGACAGATAAATATTCCTCCCGTCAGACTCCACGGATTCAATTCCTGAAAGCAGTATTCCAAATTCCTGCATCATCTGGTTCACGCTCTCCTGTGAAACGCTGAATTCCTTCAGCAGCTGGCGCATATCCTCCTGCGCGTCCGTAATATTTCTTATCTGTGTCCTGTACTCCTCGATCAGTTCTTCATTTTTCTGGTAGACCGCCGTGATCGCGGTCAGCAGACGCTCATTTGATTCATTTGACTTCTCAAACTTCTTATACGCCTCGGCCGCCTCGATCAGATAATTCTGCATCGCCTGATTGCAGGCCACCCAGAACCGTGAGGATTCCTGCTCCGCATTCGACAGATTCTTCATTGTCATCTCCTGCGCTTTCTGCAGGGAAAGCGTCATCTGACTGTAACGCGTGCTCAGGGCGTCCACCGTATCCGCATATTTCTTCTGAATCGCCGAGAGCTCCGCCACAGCGGTATGCATGGCGTTTTCATCCTTTACGAACAGATTGTTCATCTCACTGCACATGTTCTGGTAAAGCTTCTCCGTATAGAGAACATTCTGACTGAACGCGTCGGTCATAGTCTTTATGCTGTCCCCAAAATGTTCAAAATCCGTGTGGAATGTCTTCTTCATCTCGGATACAAAGGAATCCACAATATCCTGAAGAAAAATCTCCTGATTGTGGGTGATTGTCGTCATCATATTCCCGAGCGACATATTGATCCGGTCAAGCGTCGGGGCCAGCGACGCGGAAAATCCCTGTGCAACCTGATCGGAGAACTCAAGCGCAAGTCCCTTCAGAATCTCACTCTGTTCTTTCTGATTCTTTTCCAGACGGCTCTGCGCCTCCATCTCCGCGGACGGAACGAGGTTCATATGGAAATGATTCAGGAAAGACTGGAGACTGTCCGACAAAGCGGAATAACCGCTTTTGAGACTGTAAGAAAAAACCAGGGACATGGACAGACCATAGATCGATGTGAGAAAAGCCACCTTGATTCCGTCTACAAGCGAAGTGACGGAAGAAGTCATCGCCTCATAGTTGGACGGTTCAAACTCACGCAGACCCCAGACCAGTCCCATAAAGGTTCCGAGAATTCCCAGGCTCGTCATCACGTCAGGAAGCAGATCCAGCATTTTTTTGTGGATCATGCTGTCCGTCTCATCCTCATTGATATAATCTTCAATATCACAGATTCCGCTTCGGCTGTGATTCAGGTCATAGAGAAACGTCTCAAGCTTCTGATCGAACGGCGACCCTCCCATCAGAGCCTGCACCTTGCTGGACAGACTGAGCGAGTCATTCTCCTTTACGCTGTCAATCTTTTCCGACGCCTGGCGGAAATATCCGGTCAGACTGTTCATCCGAAACAGACCGGTGATCAGCGCAGTCACATACAGAATCACAAGAACCGCCCAGAATACAAGATTATAAATTAGCGTAGAGCTTTTGTAATTGCCGTGCGCCACGGTGACTGTCAGCAGAAGGCAGGCTGCGGCAGCCGCGGTCATGATCAGTGTATCAGTTATCTTTTTTCCCATTGCTTCCTCCATCTTCTGAAGATATTGTTATTCTTTACCGATTCTGCCTGATTTATAGCAAAAATCCGTAACCTTCCATATGAGCCAGTATAGTCCATTCTGTTTGTGTCATCAAGTAAAAACTTTTTTAAGATTTGCGCGGCCGGCCAGAACGGGGGAAAATTATGGCCATAAACCAGACGAATGCCCATGCACGGAAAATGCATGGGCATCTGTCTGTTCAAAACCTGCTCGCGGGTTTTACGCTCTCTATTCCGGTTCTTCAGTCTGAAACTTATACCGGATATGCCTTATTTTCATTGTCGGCGGCAGTCGGATCGATCTTTGTCTGCTGCGCCTGTCTGTATTTGAAGAAATCGGTGGCAACCTGTGGGAACAGCGCGTAGGAGAGCACGTCCTCCTCCTGCTGCGACCACTCAGCCATCTCGCTGCGGAGCGTGTCGAGCTCATCCGGAATCAGATCCGCCGGACGGCAGGTGATGACTTCCGCGTCGCCGATGCACTTCTTCTGCACTTCCGGATCAAACGGCTT
>CANQUH010000074.1 GCA_947626965.1 uncultured Lachnospiraceae bacterium | reverse complement strand
CATCATGGGGGCAAAATACCTTTTGCCCTCAGTATCATAATATTTTGTGAGGAAATTATGAAAAAAACATCATGGAAAAACCCAGTGATGCTGTTTCTGACGGCAACGATCTGGGGCGTGGCTTTTGTCGCGCAAAGTGTTGGAATGGAATATATTGGTCCGTTTACGTTTAATTTTGCCAGGTGTCTGCTGGGATGCCTGGTTCTGCTCCCGTGTATATTTTTTCTCGACAAAATCAGAAGCAGGGATGTGCGTGAGACGCATGCGGATGAAAATACAGGGAAATTCACAGAGGCAAACCTGACGAATGGGAATAATACCGGCTGTTCCGGTAAAAATCCTGCCGGGGAAGGAATTCATGACAGCGTCGGAAAAAAATCTTCCGGGATTGCCGCCTTTCTGTCGGGAGGTGGAGACGGAAAAACACTTTTGAAAGGCGGTATCTGCTGCGGAATTGTCTTCTTTATCGCGAGCAATCTGCAGCAGTTCGGGATTCAGTATACGACAGTCGGGAAAGCAGGGTTTATCACGGCCCTTTATATTGTTCTGGTGCCTTTGCTCGGTATTTTTGTCGGGAAAGCAGCAGGGGTGCGCGTCTGGATCAGCGTAGCACTCGCGGTGGCAGGGCTGTATCTTCTGTGCATCACAGGCGGATTTTCGATTGGAAAAGGCGATTTTCTGGTTCTGCTGTGCGCACTGGCGTTCACGATTCATATCCTTGTAATTGATTATTTTTCGCCGAAAACGGACGGAGTGAGGCTGTCCTGCATGCAGTTTTTTGTGTGCTGTATTTTTTCAGGGATCGGGATGCTGATTACAGAAAAACCTGAGATTACCGCGATTCTGCAGGCATGGATGCCAATTCTGTATGCCGGTGTGATGTCATGCGGCGTGGCGTATACACTGCAGATTGTTGGACAGAAGGGGATGGACCCAACGGTGGCCTCGCTGATCATGAGTCTGGAATCGGTTATCTCCGTACTGGCAGGCTGGGCACTGCTCGGACAAAGATTAAGCGCGCGGGAGCTGGCAGGGTGCGCGCTGATGTTCACGGCGATTGTGCTGGCGCAGCTGCCGGGAAAAATAAGGAAAGAAAAAAACAAACATAAATTATAATGACTCATAAAAAATGAATGACATTTTGAAAAAATTTGTTGCAATAAAAAAGATAATCAGATACACTTTATTCATGATGATCTCTGCGGGCAGGGGCGCGGAAGCTGCGAATCAGTTCAGGGGATTTCCTCTATGCGGTCATATACGGTGTGAATAGAAATATTTGGAAAGAGAGGGTATGCAGAATGGGAAGTTATCTGAATCCGGGAAATGAAAAATTTTATCAGAGTGTCAATTCGGAAATTTACGTGGACAAGACAGGACTGATCCGATATTGCAACCGGGTTATAAACACGATGCAGAAATATATATGCGTCAGCCGGCCGCGCCGCTTTGGGAAGTCTGTGACCGCGGATATGCTGACCGCGTATTATAGTCTGGGCTGCGATTCGCGGGAATTGTTTGCAAATTTTGAGATTGCAAAAACGAAGAATTGTGAGAAGTACAGGAATCAGTTTCATGTGATTTTTCTGAATATGCAGGAGTTTTTGAGCCGGACAAATTCAATGGACCGCATGCTGGACCTGCTGAAAGGCCGTGTTACCCGGGATCTGAAGCATGAATATCCGAACGTAGATTATTATGATGAGAAGGATTTGATAGGAAGTATGCAGGATTTGTATGCTGAGAACCGGATTCCTTTTGTTGTGATCATCGACGAGTGGGACTGCATTTTTCGGGAATACAAAGAGGATCACGACGCGCAGAAAAAATATCTCGATTTTCTCCGGGATATGCTGAAGGATAAAGGATACATCGCGCTCTGCTACATGACGGGTATCCTTCCGATCAAAAAATACGGGACGCACAGCGCCCTGAATATGTTCGATGAGTTTTCCATGACTTTTGCGGGTGATCTGGCGGAGTACGTGGGATTTACGGAAAAAGAAGTGCGCGCGCTCTGCGAGCGCTGTCAGATGGACTATGAAGAAGTAAAAAAATGGTATGACGGTTATCATCTTGCAGGGGTCGGCTCTGTGTATAATCCCCGGTCGGTGGTCAGCGCCATGCGTTTTCGTACCTTTCAGTATTACTGGAACCAGACAGAGACTTTCGAGGCGCTCCGCACGTACATTGACATGAATTTTGAGGGCCTGAAGGACAGTATTATTGAAATGATGACGGGAAAGAACCGGGTTCCGGTGGATACACGAAGCTTTACGAATGATATGGTGACATTTCATTCGCGGGACGATGTGCTGACATTGCTTGTCCATCTGGGTTATCTGGGATATCTGAGCGAGACAGGGCAGGTTTTTATTCCGAATCATGAGATACTGAATGAATATGTGACTGCAGTGAGCAATTCCGACTGGGGAGAGGTGTCGAGAGCGCTGAAGAACTCCCGTATGGCGCTGGAGGCGATCTGGAACCGGGAGGAGAGCAGGGTCGCGGAGGCGGTGGAGCAGGCGCATTATGAAAATGCTCATCTACAGTATAATGATGAGAATGCGCTGAGCTATACGATTTCACTTGCATTTTATGTAGCGAGAAATTTCTACACGGTATACCGGGAACTGCCGACAGGAAAGGGATTTGCCGATCTGGTATTTCTTCCGAGGAAACAGTATCAGGACAGGCCTGCTCTGATTGTGGAATTGAAATGGAACCAGAGCGCGGAAGGTGCGATCGGACAGATCAAAAGAAAGCAGTATTGCGAGAGCTTGAAGGATTACAAGGGAAATCTTCTGCTGGTGGGGATTAATTATGATAAAGTAACAAGAGAACATCACTGTGTGATCGAAGAAGCAGAGATGTGACTGTCTTGGGCGATGGGCATGTCTGCATATTCCGGGGAATAAACATGAGAGAAATTTTTACTCACTACTACCTTGTCCATGCTGCAAGACGGTATTTTGGGAGAAAGGAGCGCCAGTCTCATGACTGAAATTGCGGGTGAGTTGATTTTTTCGGGCGATAAGCTGCCAGGTGATGATGTGCGGCTGCCTGCGGATCGGCGGGGCTGCTTCCTCTGCCCGCGCAGGTGCGGGGCAAAGCGGAAAGCCGGAATGAAGGGCCGATGCCACATGGATGACCGTCTGCTGGTCGCGAGGGCGGCGCTGCACATGTGGGAGGAGCCATGTCTTTCCGGGGAAGAGGGCTCCGGCGCCGTGTTTTTTTCGGGCTGCGCATTGGGATGCGTTTACTGCCAGAACCGGGAAATTTCGCGCGGGAGAGCGGGTACGGAGATTACAGTCTCCCGGCTGGCGGAGATTTTTTTGGAGCTGCAGGAACAGAGGGCCAATAATATCAATCTTGTGACTGCGGGTCATTATGTGCCGCAGGTTGTTGAAGCTTTGCGTGAGGCGAAACGGGATGGGCTGGAGATTCCGGTTGTCTGGAACAGCAGCGGATATGAACTTGCGGAAGCGTTGGAAATGCTGGAAGGGCTGGTGGATATTTATCTGCCGGATTTTAAGTATGCAAATTGTGAGACTGCAAAGAAACTTTCCGGCGCGGCGGATTATCCGGAGACTGCGTGGGCTGCGGTGCGGGAGATGGTGCGGCAGCAGCCGGAACCGGAGTTTGACGAGAGGGGTATGATGAAAAGAGGCGTGATTGTACGTCATCTGCTGCTTCCCGGTCATGTACGCGAGGCAAAAGAGATCATCCGGCGTCTGCATAAAGCGTATGGCAATCAGATTTATCTGAGTATTATGAATCAATACACGCCGATGGAGGCGGTAAAAGAGGACAGACTGCTTGGCCGCCGGGTGACGAAGAGGGAATATGAGAGAGTACTTGATTATGCGCTGGAGATCGGGGTGGAGCAGGGATTTTTTCAGGAAGGTGAGACTGCGCGGGAGAGTTTCATTCCCGAATTTAACGGAAGCGGAGTAAGCGGATAAAAGAATGCTCAGACCTTGAACTCAGTGGAGGTGTGAACTGAAATTAAGAAGAGAATCATAGTTGACAGATCGTCAGTTTTGTGGAATACTGCTGGAACGGGCAGTATCCGGAAAGAAAATCAGGTGGGATTCGGAATGGAAGATGTCTGCTGGTGCAGACCTGAATCTCGCGCGCAGGATTCGCGGGTGAGTCTTGAATAGAAGGATAAGATGACGCGGAAAATGGGAACCTGATCCGGGATATGACTACCAGAAACGTGAAAAGCAGCAGGACAGGGAAGGTGCAAAGAACCGCAGAAAATATGGGAGGGAAGATGACAGAAAAAACAGTAAAAACTGGAAAACCAGGAAAGAAGCAAAATATCACAAAAGCCGCGAATGACAGAATGCACCGTGAAAGAGATGGTGCGGACAGACGGACGGACAAAAAAACAGGCGGGAAATTTGACGGTCAGATGAACGAAAAAATGAATAACAGACCAGTCCGAGCGAACAATACCACGGCCTGGAAAAAGGCTGAGGGCAGGCGGATGGATCCAGAAGGGAAGGCTGGAACTGGCAGCAGGCCGGATAGAAAACCGGATGGCCGACCGGGTCAAAAACGGGATGAATTTGTTTGTTCTTCAGATAGAAAGAGAAAAGAAAATTTTGGAACAGGAAGCAAAAAGCAGGGACTATTCTGCCCTGCGGATAAGAAATGCGGCGGCTGCCGCTACCTGAGGATCTCCTATGAGGAGCAGCTGAAGCTCAAGAGGGAGCAGGTTGCGAAGCTGCTGAAACCGTACTGTAAGGTTAGTCCTGTTGTGGGAATGGAACAGCCGCTTCATTACAGAAACAAAGTGCATGCCGTCTTTGACAGGACGCGGGATGGAAAGATCATATCGGGAATTTATCAGGAGGGGACGCACAAAGTAATTCCAGTTGATAACTGTTTGATTGAGAATGAGAAAGCGGACGCCATTATTCGGGATATCCGCGGCATGCTGAAATCCTTTAAGATCAAGACATACGATGAGGATACGGGGTATGGTCTGTTGCGACATGTACTTGTACGCGTCGGACATAAAACCGGGCAGATCATGGTTGTGCTTGTGCTTGGCTCTCCGATTCTTCCGTCGAAGAATAATTTTGTCCGGGCGCTGCGGGAGCTGCATCCAGAAATTACAACAATTATTATCAATGTGAACAACAGGCAGACAAGCATGGTACTGGGAGATAAGGAAAGCGTGATCTATGGGAAGGGCTATATCGAGGATGAACTCTGCGGCTATACATTCCGCATTTCCTCCAAATCTTTCTATCAGGTCAACTCTGTTCAGACGGAGCTGCTGTACCGCAAGGCAGTCGAACTTGCCGGTCTGACGGGAAAAGAGCGGGTTATCGACGCTTACTGCGGAATCGGGACGATCGGAATTGTCACCTCATCACAGGCTGGAGAAGTGATCAGCGTGGAACTGAATAAGGATGCTGTGCGCGATGCCGTCAGAAATGCCGCGCGGAATGGGATTAAAAATGTTTCGTTTTATCAGAATGACGCGGGAGATTTTCTGACGGGAATGGCGGAGGACGGCGAGAAGGCGGATGTTGTGTTTATGGATCCGCCGCGCCAGGGAAGCAGCGAGGAATTTCTGTCTTCAGTGATCGCACTCGCTCCGAAGAGGATCGTCTATATATCCTGCAATCCGGAGTCGCTGGCGCGGGATCTGAAGTATCTGACTGCGCATGGTTATCGCGCGCAGGGGGCATGGCCGTACGACATGTTCCCGTTCACGGAGGAGATTGAGACCGTGTGCTGCCTGAGCAGATGAAAACCGGAGTCAGGATAGCGGCAGCAGGCGTACGATAAAAGCATGCATACAGGAAAAGAGATATGAACCAGTAACTTTTGTCTATGTGCAAAGACGGGATAAGGGAGATCTCTTCTGGAATTTTCCAGAGAGACCTCCTTCATTTTTGGAGAAATCCGGGTAGAATTTTGCGGAGAATGCGAATATATCCGCGGCAAATTACAAGAACATGTCATCCGGATCTGAATCGTCCGTGTCCAAACCATATTCTTTCAGAAGTGCTTCCTGAAAAGCAATATCGTTCACGGAGCGTTTCAGGTCGTCCATGCGTCCGTCCTCCAGAAGGAAATTGATTAAATCATTTATTTTCCTGCGTTCTTTTCCGCGTCCCTCTCGAAGTCCTTCTGCACGTCCCTCCGCGCGTCCTTCCTCCCTCAGTGTTTGATTGTGCAGTTTTTCGTTGTAAACAGTCAGGATCATATCCGTCACCTCCCCACGGTTTTTGCGCAGCACGTCTGCGAGTATGTCATGTTCGATACAGTAGTCGATCGCCAGGGCGACCGCCTGCGGAGCGGCGAATCCCGCTTTCTGGTAATTTCTTATCTGCTGGATAAAGGCGGAATAGTCTGCCAGTGTCCTGCACTTTTTCATGATCTCCCTGTTGTAACCCTCATTGATGTTCAGCACCATGGCACGGCATTCCAGCGCGGCGTCCTCCCGTTTTCCTTTCTCAAACAGGTCGGACAGCAGCAGCTCGGTGTGCTCCGGGCAGTTTCCCGTGCCGTTGTAAAAAACAGTGTAAAGCGGCAGGGGGAGGGATACTTTTGTGGAAGAATAAATGTTCAGGTTATTCTGATCCACGTAGCCCTGCAGCATCTGAGAAAAGTAGAACAGCCCGCGCAGGGGCATGTTCGGGCAGATGCTGCTCTGATGTTCATAGAGGCTGAGCCTGCCGTCGATCAGGAAGCTGACATCGTTTTTCATCCCGAGATAGATCACATCCTCCAGGGTCATGATGGTCAGCGCATTGGGATCCGTGTAATCTGTGCCATTGACCGCGTTGTAGAGGGACAGCAGCTCGCTTTTCTCCCGAAAGAGAAAGCGGAAAAGATGGTCCTTGAACTTGCGGTTCAGGCGGGCGCGGCGCCATGGAAACAGCCGGTTCAGAATGTTAGTAAAGTTGTTTGCAGCCATTAAAAAGATCAATCCTCCTTATTATAACATAGAAATGTGAGAAGTTACAAGAGAAATCAGATGAAAATCTGTTTGAAAATAAAATCAGATAATAAAAGATTTACTGATAAGATAGATGATAATTAATATATGATTTGATTTACAGATTATATCATACAGAAAAAGAATTGTCCAGACTTAAATATCTGAGAAATTATATAGAAATTTGCCGGAGAAAATAATAATATGAACAAAAAGACAGCCAGCGCTTTTAGACGCTGGCCAAACAGGACGGGTTTATCGAAGGTCTTTGTTTTTCATGATTCTTCGATTACCTGGATTTCCAGGTAATCGAAATCAATATCATCGATAAAATTGTCCTGATGAAATCTTGCCTTGCTGTGACGCTTGAATTCGGATACTGTCGCGTCAAGCCAGATCGGCTTGCTCAGGTCAAACTCATAGCAGATCTGGTCAAGAGCGTGAAAAATCTTGTGTGTTCTTGTATCGCTGCTGTCGTCCTCGATCACTGTGTCCCGGATCATACGGTTGTCTTTCCAGAGTTTTCCCCACAAACGAAACATAATTTTTCCTCCTTATTCCTGCGCTCTCCACTCCGTTTTGGGTCTTCACTTCGTTTCAGTCGATTCTAAATGAGTGCTGCTGGCACTCAGAACCGGTGCTAAATGCGCGTCACTGGCGCGCAGCACTCCAGCTAATCTATCTGAAAACGCTCTCGTTCCAAGAGAAAAGCCGCTGCGCATTTGCCGCCAGGCTGATCCGGGAGCGCAGGGTCCTATGAATGCATTTCTCTCTCAAATTTCAGAATCTCCCGGTAAATACGCGCGCAGTTGCTGAAATCACTGAACGCGAAGAAGTTATCCGCGCGCTTTCTGTATTCTTCCTCTGTCTGGCAGCCGCCCTGGATGTATTCGCACAGACAGTCGATCAGCTGGCTGTGGCTGGTGCAGATGGGACCGAAGCCCATTGTCTCGTAGTCGAGTCCGCTGTCGTGGTAGTGGGGCGGGAGCTCGTCCGGATGATAGTAGACGAGCGGCTTGCGCTGGTACGCGAAGTCGTACTGCACGCCGGAGTAGTCCGTTACCATCAGACTGGATTCGGTCAGGATCTGTTCGTAATTCATGTCCCCGGTAGCCTGGACCAGTTCAACGTAGTCATTTCGGTCGTAGTCGTCGATCTGTGCGCTCATGGCCGGATGCAGCAGGAAAACAATCCGGTAGCCGTATTTCTTTGCGCATTCAATCAGTTTCGGATCGTTGATCAGGGAGTTGTAAATCCTGAAATAAGCGGTATTCCGGAACGTATTGCTGTGGTCATTGTGCATGCCCACTCCCTTGACCTGCACGACGTTTTTCCGCCAGGTCGGAGTGATCAGGATCTGCTTCTGCTCTTTGTCTTTCAGGCCGTCGTAGCGCGCCAGTCCGGTCATCTTCAGCATCTCAGGTTCATAGCCGTAGACTGGTTGAGCAATGTTGTCAAGTTCAACCGGGGACGCGCAGCAGTACAGCTTCGTGTTCGCGTACAGCCGGTTCTGGAAGGACGCGATGTTCTGTACGGAAAGGCCGTGCTGGATGCAGATGTTGTCGGCATGAAACAGGTTTCTGAAATATTTCTGCCGGGAACCGGAAAGTCCGATGAAGGAAGGCGTTCCGGCGTGGGTAGCCAGAATGGCTTCCGCATACAGACAGATCAGACGGCATTTCCAGGAATTGGCGTAAAGGATTCTCCCTGGATATTTCTTTTTCAGCCGCTGGCAGTCGATGGCGTCTTTGTTGATCACGTAGTAACAGTCGATACCATCATTCTGTTTCTGGCAGTACCGGAACATGTATTCCCCGTTGTCTCCGGCTTTGTAAAGCTTGTCGAAGGCGACCCAGATCCGTTTCTTTTTGTAGTGAGGACGCAGAATCCAATAAAGCAGCCGCATCGGCACACAGGTGAGAGTCAGTTTAATATTTTTCTGAATCATAAGAACGGCGAGGAACATTGCCTCCTGCCAGAAGAGCCGCCCTTTTGAGTTTTCCCTGACATACAGCGCTTTATCCTTCCGGGTCAGCATGTATTTTTCATCCGCGAACAGCCAGTAGGATTTCTGGGAATACCAGAGAAGCCTGGAGTTGAGAGTGGAAAAGCCGAGCAGAAGGCGGACCTGCGTCTTTTTGTACTTCACGTAGAAGGCGAGTCCCTTCCCGGTGCCGCACAGATCCCTGATCGGGATTTCGAGATGAATCCCGTATTTTCTGGCATATGTGACTCCGAAGCACTGCAGAAGGTCGTAGACCTCTGTCCGGGCAACGGGCAGCTTCCGGTAAATTTTTTCTCCCTGAATCAGCGCGCCGAATACTTCAAACGGTTCCTCGCCAAGGAATGCCGCTCCTTCGTAGAAACCGTCGATCTCCAGCAGTCCGTTTTTGTAATCGATGATCTTTACGTCAAACGGGGACTTGTGCAGATCTCCGACAATGACGGGAGCGTCAGGATCTCTGCTGCCGGCCTCTGCGTTTTCCAGAGAAATTCCGGAATCGTTTGCCCGGAAACCTGCAGGACTGCCGTCTGAGTTCAAGAAGCAGCACTGTATAATACCTTCCTCTTCCTGGAATGATATGCTGTGGCCCGTGAACGCCGCTTTCCCCGTAAGCAGTCGGATCCGGAGCGCACGTGGCAGCGGTCTCCAGAAAGGGATACGGTAATTGAAGATAATTTCATTGTCAACATGTGCGAGCATCTGACAGCACAGATCAAAAAATGTCTCATATTCCGAAGCATTGAGCATAAACTTGTCACGTCCGGAGAGATTGCATTTGTATTTGCAGCAGATCAGGTAGTAAGCGGCCCTCTGAAGATACTCGGGGACAGTCCCTCCATGTCTGGCGCTCATCTCATCCAGAAACGGAATGAGAAAATTTCTTACGGAATCCTCATACCACCAGCGTTTTGTGGAGAGGCTTGTCGCAAATGCCATGTTTTCAAGAGGCTCGCGGTAATAATACGTATGTTTGTCAGTGTAGAAGAATTTTCCGTCGTTTTTGTCGGTCAGCCGGAGGATCATTTCCAGGCAGGCTTCTTCGTGAAGATTTTCCCGGAAGCGCAGATCCGCGAGAAACTCGCGGCGGATAAGGAAGGCCTGGAGGATCGTAAGCACATCGTTCGGCTCCAAAAGAGCGTCCTTCGGACCGGGAAGAGACGGTTTCATCGCGTAGATGCCCGATTTCCGGCTGGGATTAAGGTATTCCGGGCGGACGGCAAGCAGGGGTTTCGTTTCTGCTTCGGGCAGCGCGAGCAGAGCGCTGTACGCGCTTTCGGAGAAGAAAGAGGAAGCGAGCAGGAAGGAGACAAATTCTCCTTCCGCCTCCTCAAGTCCGCGGTTGTAGGCGGCGCCGATTTCCATTCCCGTGACGTCCACAGACTGAAACGGGATATCCAGAAGATCTGCGGCGCACTGGACGGCTTCATCTGCAGCCGTACCCGGATTCAGAAAAAGAATCTGGTGGGAATCCGGTTCCATATTGGACTGTTCGCGGCAGATGCTCCGGATGCAGTCCTGTATTTTTTCTGTATCGCCTGTATCAAAGTACAGGAGCGTTGTTAAACGTATACTCATTTCTTTTTACCTCGAATTGATTTCCGCGGGCAGTGAACCTTCACACGCCTGCATGTGTCCGGCTGCGGATTTTTGCCTGCTTTTCCCGATGGGACGGTCCCACTCACCTGTGTTGTCCGGCGGCTGCGGATTTTGCCTGCTTCCCACGGCGGGAGGGAATCCTCACCTGCCCGCATGTGTCCGGCGGCTGCGGTTCTTTTCATGCTCGAGCATGACGTTGTAAATACGTTCGCAGTTATTGTGGTCGTTAAAAGCAAAGAAGTCATCTGCGCGGGCCCGGTACTTGTCCGGCATCCGGCATCCATTTTTCATGTAGCGGCACAGAACTTTGATCAGCTCGTCGTTTGTGCGGCAGATTTCGCCAAATCCCATCGTCTTATAGAAGAAAGTGCCTTCCTCATAGTGCTGAGGGATGCTTTCGTGGTGAAGGTACACGACCGGCTTGCGCATGTACGCGAAGTCAAACTGTACGCCGGAGAAGTCGGTCACCATCAGGGCGGATTCACAGAAAAGTTTTTCGTAGCTCATATCCCCGATTGCGGAGATAAGTTCCACGGATTCATTCTGGTCAAAATCTTCATACTGAGGGCTGACGATCGGGTGCAGTACGTATTTGATGCGGTACCCGTATTTTCTGGCGGCTTCAAGCAGACGCGGATCGTTGATCAGGCTGTTGTATACCTGGAAGTAGCTTGTCTCCTTGAAATTCGGGTTGTAGGTACGGGAGACTCCCTCGTTGCGCGTGACTGGAAGCGCGGAATTCATTCTCCAGGTCGGAGAGAGAAGAATCACTTTCTCCGCGCGGTCCTTCAGGCCGTCGTACCGGGGAACTCCCGTCAGCTTCAGCGCGTCGTATCCCACATAGTCGTATACCGGTTTGGAGAGATTCTCAATCTCATATTTGGATGCGCAGAAGTACAGCTTCGTGTTGTCGCGGAGTCTCTGCTGCGCGAGCGCAATCTTCTGGACGGACATTCCATGCTGCACACAGGCGACGTCAAAATGGACGATTCCGCGGATCATGCGGGAGCGCTCGACTTTGAAGTCATTGAAGGCAAAGACGGTGGAGTTGGATGCGATCACCATATTTGCATTCAGAAAGACAAGCCGGTGTTTAAGGCTTCCGCGGACCAGAGGACGGTAACCTTCCTTTCTCATCCGTTCGTAGTCAGAGGATTTCTTATCAAGCAGATAATATTTTTTGATCCCGTCATGCTGCTTTGCGGCGTAGCGGTAAATATATTCAGAGGAATCTCCGCCCTTGTAGATTTTGTCCATAAACAGCCACAGCTTTTTACGGGAAAAATAAGGACTAAGCAGGAAATTCAGAATCCTCAGTGAAAGCAGTTTTTTGTGGGAGGAATCTCCTTTCGCGCGGACTTCCATCCAGAAACGGATTTCTTTATAGAGGGTCTTAAGAGGCGTCCGTTTGACAATGTGGATACCGTCCTTTTTCCAGTAGGAAAAATATTTGTCGAAAGCCCAGTAGGCGTAGGCATATTGTCCGGTCAGTCTGCTGTGCTGTGTCTGGAAACCGCATCTCATGAAATATTCATGGCCGTCCGCTTCCAGGAAAAACTTCAGAACACAGCCGGGAGAAACTTTATCCGGCATTGGGATCGATACGTGGAAGGTCCGCATGTGGGCGTACGTAACGCCGAAACACTTGAGCAGGGAAAAACGCCGGTTGTACTGGACCGGGTATTTTTCCCCGTTGAATCTGACATAGAACGAGATGTCCTCATCCCGGAACAGATCCTGAAATTCTCCGTCGATTTCCAGACGTCCGTCCTTGTAGTCCATTACCATGATTCCCACGTACAGATTCTGATATTCTGTGAGCAGACAGTTGTCAAATTTCAGGAGAAAGTTCTTTTTTGAGCAGATCAGATCCGGATACAGGGAATAATCTCTTTTTTTAATGCGAACATCGAGCAGCCGCAGCCTTACGTCCGCGATGACCAGCTTTGAATCGTTTGACAGCAGATTTTTCATGCTGACGTGTTCCAGGACATCGGAGAGAAGATCTATATAGTCAAAGACCTCGTCCCGTTCCAGAACGTGCCGGTTGCGGTTGTTGATATTTGCCCGGAACCTTATGTGGATCATGTAAATGGTCATGAACTGAAGAACCCTTGGAAGATGCTCCGGCATCGATTCCTGCTCCCGGAGCAGGGGGAGGAGAAATTCTTCAAAGGGCCTGCGGTACCAGTCCTTCTCCATACTTACGGAGGTGAAGCCGATGTCGTATTCCTTTGGATAATGGTACTTGATAGCGACGGAACACATGTGCAGAAAGGTCGGATATTTTTCAAGGAGATGCAGAATGATCCGCTTTTCTGCCTCGCAGGAGGAAGCATAAAGAGAAGCAGCTTCTTTGAGGTCTTCTGTCCGGAAGATGGTCCCGTGCAGATCGATCGGAAAAATGGAAGGAAGCTTCGCCGTCTTTATTGTAAAGGTTTTTGCGATCTTCAGGGACCCGTATTCGATTTCTTTTTTGTATCCCTGCATCGTGAGAGCAGGCATTCCAAACGCTGCGTCATCCTTCATACGCTCGATCATGGTCTGAAGAAGAGGTTCCTTGAAGTAGTCCCCTTCATCAAGCATGATCACATAACGTCCTTCGGCCTGTTCCAGAAGCTTCAGGGAATTTTTCCGCGGGGAAAGGTGATCCGTCTCATGTACCTTGATTACCTGAATCCTGTCCGCGCTTAAGGTTTGTTCCGGAAAGTCGGGAATTTCCGTGACATCCGGGTCGTGACTGGCGTACAGAACTGTTACGTCATATTGATTCATAAGTGAGAGCTCCTTATATTGGAATGAAATAAGTAAATCATAAAAAACAGGTTTTGCAGGCTGCCGTTAAAGCAGCCTGTTTGAAATATTTTTGACTTTTTTGGCAACCGTCGAGGAGATGCTGAGATTTTTGCTGCCGGATTTGGAGATTATGTTCCCCTGTATGGTCGTATTGCCGCACCAGACGCCGATGCCGTAGATACCGGAATTCATGACCTTGTTGCTTTTTACGAGCGTACCTTCACTCTGCTCTTTGACGCTGATTCCATATTTGGCAGCTCCGGAAACAGTGTTCCCCTGTACGAGTGTCTTTGGACAGTTTCCGCTGAGATTGATGCCGCACATCTGATTTGCCACAGTGGTCTTTTTGTTCGTGATCCGGTTGCTGATGATCTTGTTGCCTGGACTGTCCTGCATGCGGATGCCGTCGCCGAGACCTGTTCCGGTCCCTCTGCTCAGAATATTGCAGTTGACGACATTGCCGGTCACCTGAGAACTGCCGGTCCCCTGGAGCCAGATTCCGTAGCCCAGGCAGGAAAGGGCGATGGAGTTGCTTTTAACTATAAGGCCGTAAGCGCGGTAATCGCCCGCCGGCACTCTGGTTATTCCCGAGACACTTTTCAGATATTCCCCGTAAATGGAGATGCCGAACGCCACATTCTGGTAGCTGCTGTACTTCAGGGAGATTGCATTGCCGGTGATCTGTGTCTTTGAATCCTTGACGATTCTGACTTTTCCGCTGAGCGGCGGGTAGTAGTTGTTGTAATTCTGGATCATGGAGCGGAACGCAATGCCGCATCCGCAGTTTATGATTTTGTTTTTGCTGACTTTTGCCGACTGGTAATTTGTCATAACAATGGCATATCCCTCAATGTTGCTGAAGATATTGTTTGAGAAGTTCACATTGGTAAAGTAGGAGCCGGCTACGCCGCTGTGCGTGCCAAGTCCTCTCTGCAGGTTCTGGAACGTGCAGCCGGTGACTGCGATGTCTCTGCACGGCGTATCGTCAAATTTCCCGTAATTGGCAAAATGCCCTTCCGTATGCATGACGTCAAACTGAAGAGCCTCGATGTTCTGGTGGCTTCCTTTGATGCCGTAGAAACCGCTGAACGTGCAGCCGGTAACTTTGATTTTTCTGCAGGCGGCCATCTCAATGTGATGGCTGTCTTTTACATCTTTGAACGTCACATTCTTGAGAGTGAGATTCTGACCGTGAGCGGCCCGCATAATACCGCCGTCCGTCTTGTTTCCGTCCCAGGTTCCTCCTTCAAGGGTGATGTTTTTAAATCCTGCATAGCCGCTGGCCTGGTCGATATCTCCGGTTATCCCGACGCGGAGCATGGTAAAATCTTCCGCTGTCCCGCGGGTCAGCGTCACATCCTTCATGAGCAGAGTCGTGTTGCTGTAGATATACAAGGTTCTTCCGATTTTGTAATTTCCTTTGGGAATTGTGATGACATAGGTTCCTTTCGGATTATCCCGGGCCAGGTTAAGAGCGAGCTGGAGGTTTGTCGTAATGTCGCTGCCAGATTCAGCTTTAAGAGTAAAGTTTGTTTTGGCAAAGGCCCTGACCGGGCAGAAAAATTGAATCAGGATCATGGCTGCCAGAAACATGGCCGCACAGAATCCCGACCTTTTTAAAGCCTTCATAAAATAGTTTCCTCCCCGTTTTGTTAAATTCCACGTAATTTTAACATAGCGGAAACGGGACTGTCAACGTCCCGATGAGAAAACCAGCTTTGAAAGGTAAATCCTTCTTTACTGCGATCTTTCGTGGAAAATTTCTTTTGCCTGCACTTTTCCCGGAATCT